>JBPBPZ010000071.1:0-39215 GCA_050954525.1 Janthinobacterium lividum | reverse complement strand
GCACCGCGGCGGTGCGGCTGGTTTCGTCAAGATTCTCGCGCCCGATCTCATCGGCTTCGCGGACCTGCGGGGCAACAAGCAGTACATCTCGCTCGGCACCCTGGACCATGACACGCGTGTTGCCTTGTTCTTTATGGACTACCCCAACCAAACGCGGCTGAAGATCCTCGGTCGCGTCGAGATTCACGAGAACGACTTCGAATCAGCCACACTGATCGAGCGCCTCCATAGCGCCGACCCAAAGGATGTCCCCGAGCGCGCCATCCTCATACATGTCGAGGGCTTCGACTGGAACTGCCCTCAGCACATCACGCCGCGGTACACAATAGAAGAGTTGCAGCCCGCTCTCCGCCCTTTGCAGGATCGCCTCGCCGCGCTCGAGGCTGAGAACGCAGAACTTCGCGCCACGATCAAAGCTGGAGCTTCAGGTAAAAACTCTCTGTTAGTTCCGTGACAGCCTCAGCAGCGTTGGGCTACGAAAAAGGTTCATCAACGCCCCTCACAAACCGGCATACCAGTCGTATCCCAACTTGGTCCAGTAGTCGTCCGGTTTGTCGTTTGTGAAGGCAATCAGTCCAATGCGCTTGATCTGCTTATAACCGTACTTTGTGGGCATGTGCAGGCGCAGCGGAGCGCCGTGATTTTGGGTCAGCGGAGCGCCCATCATTTCGGTGACCAGCAGCGTTTGCGGATGCCGCATCACGTGCAGATCGTAGCCGGTGTAGTAGTCGCCGTCCGGTGTTTCCATGTAGACATAGCGCGGCTCTTTGCCATCAATAAGCTCCGGCGGGTACATCTCAAGGAAGTCTGCCATCCGCACGCCCGCCCAGTGAACGATCTGACTCCAACCTTCAATGCACTTGAACTGTGTCACAAGCTCTACACGGGGCAGTCTCGTAATGTCTGCCAATTGCAGCAGTACACCTGGAGTGTTCGGCGACAAAGTAGAGTCGCTCTCTCCAGCCTCTTCCTTTCCCCTGGGTCTACGCCCCGTATGGTTCTCATCTTCACCGGTGTCCCTGTTGTCATTGCCGCCTTCCTTCTTCATCTCCTGCTGCAGCATGGAAGCCGGTGCCATCTTGATCGAGGACATCATCTTCTGGTCGGATTTGCTAGCTGCTTGCTGTTCTCCTTTCCCGGCGCCGGGCTCCTGACCAGGTGCAGTCTTCGTTGATTCTTTGCTGGGATCCACCTTGGTATCGTGACCCTTGTCTTCATCGGCCGCTGCTGTCTGATACTGGTACTCCCATGCCGTGACGTCGGGCACGAAGCGCGGGTGCTGCGCAGCATTCTTCATGCCGACCACTTGCAGGCGCCAGCTTTCCGGTAGCAGATCTTTCTTGAGCCCGTAGATTCCGTTAACGCGTAGAACCTCTGCTCTGCCAAGAGGGTAAGTGGGTGCCAGCGCCTCGTCGCGAAGCAGGGTACGCGAGGCCGCAGCGTTGAAGGCGTAAGCATCCTGCAGGGGCCGTGGCTGCATGTTTTCAGAAGGCGCTGTATCGATGTAGTGGTAGACGCCGAACCCGGCAGCAACCGCCGCCGCCGCACCAAGAAAGGATCGACGCGTGTGTTGACGCGAAGCGGCGAGTACGTCCTCGTCCGCAGCGTGCGTCTTCTGTTCGAGGTTGCTGTCAGACATGGGCGTCGAGTCTGTGGATCGTTCAGGCACATTGGGATGGTTCATTTCCAGCCTTTCCTTTCCGCTTCAACGGAAGGCGCTTCGACGCGCTGCACCTCAAGCCCACTTACCATCGAGCGGAAGTTGTTCCAGCCTGCGAGGATCACCTGCGCCACATGGATGACGACGAAGCCGAGGAATGCCATGGTGAGCCAGAAATGCAGCCAGCGGGCCATCTCGTAACCACCAAGCATGGAGGTGAGCCAATGCAGACTCGTGGGCTTCCAGATCGCCGCCCCTGTGAGCAGCATCCCCGCTCCCATCAGGATGACAGAACTGTAAGCGATGCGTTGAGCCCCGTTATATTTCGTTTGCTCCGGCAAGCGTTTACGCAGGTGAAGGTCTACCAGCGTGACCTGGATTGCTTCGCGAAGGCTCTTCTTCTCGGGAACCATGAAGCGCCACTCACCGGAGAGCCACGTGTAAAGCACGTAAGCGATGCCGTTAATGGCGAAGATCCAGAGGAAAAACGAGTGATACCCGAGCCCCTGTGTCACATGGTAAGGAACATGCAACCGGTTATAGAACCAGTCCGGGAACAAGCGGAACAACGTGAACTTCCCAAAACCGATCCGGTAAACACGGTGCGCATGCAGGTAAGGCGTATCGGAGTCGTTCCAATAGATTAACAAGCCAGTCCAGACCATGATGAACAGAACAGGGAAGTTGATCCAATGCATCCAACGGATCGCGAGCAGATGCTTTCGTTCAAGCCGGATGGACGCTGCGCCCGTGGGCGGCGTCGGCAATACTTCTATCGAGGGTTCCATAGATGGCCTCTCACTGGTGGTGCTTGCTTTGTATCCGAGACGTTGAAGTTCTCAGTCATGTTTATGCTCTTGAAGCACGCGGGTAAGCACCTGGACGCCCTGGATAACCTTCTCCATGGGCGCGGCCGTATAGCAGAGACGAAAGCAGCAGGAGCTCTTTCCCTGGTGATCTGGCTGGAAAGCAACGCCTGGAGCAACGCTCAACCCATTTGTCTCCAGCTTGGAAAAAAGCAGGTCTGGGTCGAACGGCATCAGAATCCTGCACCACAGGTATAGTCCGCCAGCGGGAATGCGGCAGCGGATTAGGCCGGCATCGATCGCGGGCTGCAAGGCTTCAACCGCGGCGGCGCAGAGAGCGGCGTGGTGATCCCGCAGGCGAATCAGGTGTAAATCCATCTCACCACTGCGCACCAGGTCCGCAAGCGCAAGTTGATTAAGCCCGCCAGTAAACAGGTTGGAGCGCATCTTGATAAGCGACAGCTGCTTGATCATGTACGCCGGGGCAGTCACCCAACCGACCCGAAGGCCAGGGGCAAACATCTTCGAGAAGGTACTCATGTAGAGAACCTGCGAATGGTTATCCAGTTTGTACAAGCATTCCGGCATCTGGTGCGAACCGAAAAAAGTCCGGCCGTAAACGTCATCTTCGATAATCGGCACGCGATAACGGCCTGCGAGCTCAAGCAGCCCCAGGCGCGTCTTGAGCGTCATCACGCGTCCAGTGGGATTGTGAAACGTAGGCATCGTAAACAGCAACTTCGGCCGGTACCGTAAGAAGAGTTCTTCAAGCTGGCTCAACGACCAGTCTGTGCCCCATGGGAGCAGTTGCGCCCCGGCAGAGCGAAAGCTCTGTATCGCGCCTGGATAGGTCGGCGAGTCGATCACGACAGAGTCTCCCGGCCCCACTAGGCAGCGTGCAACCAGGTCGATCGCCTCCTGCGCCCCTGCCACGATCATGACGTGCTGCGGCTCGACCCCGGTCCAATCGCCAACTGCTTGCCGCAAAGACCACTGTCCTTCGGCATGCGCAACCGCGATTGCTGTCTTGAGACTTCTGTCCATCACGCGATTGATGGTGGCGCGGTATACCTCTTCTGGAAAGATCTCGAGCGACGGAGTTCCCGCCGACAGCGGATACAACGTCTTTCCGGTGCCAAGATTTCGCGCAAGTAGTTCGAGCACGGGTTCATCCATGAAATTCGCCAGCGGCGAAATCTTGCCGCTCCACGAGAAGCTCTCGCCAGACGCCGGCAAGGCGCAAACGAAAGCTCCCTTCCCACGCAGCCGACGCAGAACGCCACGGTTCTCAAGCTCGCCGTAGGCCGCGGTTACGGTGTTTCGGCTCACCTTGAGGGTGGTCGCCAACTCCCTTTCGCTTGGAAGCTTCTCGCCAGGCAGGCGGGCACCCCGTCCTATGTCTTCAACAACCTGG
The DNA here is from genome assembly GCA_050954525.1 of Janthinobacterium lividum. GTDB lineage: Bacteria > Acidobacteriota > Terriglobia > Terriglobales > Acidobacteriaceae > Terriglobus. Next base: position 35,335 of record JBPBPZ010000071.1, on the reverse strand, counting down.
TCTACGACTCTGGCAACGAGGCGCTTGTCGTCCGGTTGTGCAAAGCTCTCTGCCATCGATCGGTTCCGTTCCATTTACTTCATTGTCCGCGTTGCGAGTGGAAGATTTCGGGCCAGTTGGCCAGTGGCTCTACGCGGGACAGCCGGTAGCTTTTGTTTGGAAGCGGAACGATCTGTCGTGTCCGCCACGCATCGTGTCTTTAGTCTGCTCAGCTTAAGTATCTCTAACGGAACGCGTCGAATTCCAAAAGGCAGGGTCTGAGTTCATATGTCGAATCCAACAGGCGACGCTTTGGCTGCCTTTGCCGCCAAACACCACACCCTTGCAAATGGGAACAGAAGCACCAGCGAGAAGCTGCAAGAAGCAGCTAAGCAAGGTGCGTTCTCACCTGCAACAGACTCGTACAAAACGTGGCAACGAGCAGACATGCGAAGTCGACATTTCGGCCCAGCTTCCGAGCAGCGCATCTCTCGGGCCTGATCCCGCACATTTCCGGAAGACACCATTCCAGGGCAGTTGCATGTCATGGGTGCTTACAAAGCCGAGCTTCTCATAGAGAGCTTCCGTCTTGCGCAGGCAGTTCACCCCGAAGCAGCTTATCAACTTCACCGTCAACATGCAGTCCAGCTTGATTGGGATGGACGCTTGTCCGGCGATTCACTCCCTTGGCCGCGTTCTACGAGCACAGGGACACGAGGTGAAGCTGATCCCGGCCTAGTTCGTGAAGCCCTTCATGAGCGTGTCGTCGCAGGTATGCCTCTGACTCAGCGCTGGCGTTGGAGCGGAGCTCCCGCCGGCTTACTGCATCTGAGCGGCGTATGCTCACAATGAGAATTGTGGAGTCAGAGATGCCCATGAATCAATCTGTGCTTTCTCGCCGCGGACTGCTTAAAGGAGTGGGAAGTCTAGGATTGGCCGCAGCAAGCCGCAATGCATTTGCCACTTCCACAAGCGGTCAGACCGTCCAACCGCCTGTCGCGCCGCCTTCGACCGCCGCTCGTGCAGCCGTCCCCTTCACATTGAGCGATGTGGATCTGCTTGATAGCCCTTTTTGCCAGGCAAGGCTTCGAAGCCAGCGTTATCTGCTAAGCCTTGACCCAGACAGGCTGCTCCATAGCTTCCGAATTAATGCCGGCCTTGCACCCAAAGCGAAGGTCTATGGCGGATGGGAATCCAACGCGGTGTGGACCGAGATTCATTGCCAGGGCCACACGCTCGGTCACTATCTCTCGGGTTGCTCTCTCATGTATGGGGCTACGCGCGACGTCCGCTTCAAGCAACGTGCCGACAGTATCGTTGCCGAGTTAAATGAGTGCCAGATCGCCAGCAAGACGGGCCTCCTCACGGCCTTCCCCGAAGGGAATTCCTTGATGGAGGACGTCCTGAGTGGAAAAAAATATAGCGGAGTTCCCTGGTACACGGTGCACAAGGTTTACGCCGGACTGCGCGACGCGAGTCTTTACACAAAAAATCCCCTCGCACTGGAAGTCCTGATCAGGTACTGTGACTGGGCCGTTACCGCGACGGCCCCGCTGACAGAAGCACAGTTTCAAACGATGCTCGATGTAGAGCACGGCGGCATGAATGAGGTTCTTGCCGATGTTTATGAGATGACTGGGGACACGCGGTATCTTGCCCTGGCAAAGCGCTTCTGCCATCGTGCCATCCTTGATCCTCTAGCCAAATCGCACGACTATCTCGACGGACTTCACGCCAACACCCAAATTCCGAAGATCATCGGTTTCAATCGCCTTTATCAGCAGACCGGCGAAGCAAACTACCTTGCCGCAGCCGCTTTTTTCTGGAAGACGGTCACCAAGACGCGTTCGTTCGTCAACGGAAACCACGGAGATGGGGAGCATTTCTTTCCGATAGCAGACTTCAGCGAACACGTCTTTTCCGCGAAGACCTCGGAAACCTGCTGCGACTACAACATGCTCAAGCTCACGCGAATGCTTTTTGAGCTTGAACCCTCCGCCGCGCTGGCCGACTTCTACGAACGTGCGCTCTACAACGACATCCTTGCTTCGCAGGACCCCGACACGGGCATGGTGACCTATTTTCAGGGAAATCGCCCGGGGTACATGAAGCTTTACTGCACCCCGGTGGACTCCTTCTGGTGCTGTACAGGTAGCGGGATGGAGAACCACGCAAAGTACAACGATTCGATTTACTTCAAAGGCACCGATTCCATCTACGTAAACCTCTTCATCCCTTCGGTAGTTCGAGTGAGAGAAGGAGCGTCGTTGACACAAACAACGCAGTTCCCCGAGGAGGGGAGAACGAAGCTGCGATGGAAGACCGACCAGCCCATCGAGATGACACTGAAGTTGCGACATCCGTGTTGGTGCCGAAGGGTTTCGGTGAAGATCAATGGAAAGCCCTTCCTGGAATCGAGGCGAGCCAGCTCCTACATCAATGTAAAACGAGTTTGGCATGACGGCGACGAGATTGAGCTGGAACTCCCCATGGAGTTGAGGGCTGTCCCGCTACCTGGAGACGTCGGCATCGTGGCGTTTGTTTTTGGCCCTATCGTGCTGGCGGGCGCGTTGGGCAGTGAAGGAATCCCGCCCGGGGGCGACCTCAACGTCAACGAACGCCTTTATGGCACCGTGCTCAATACGCCTTTCGCTGCACCAAAGCTGACAGGCGACCCCGCTACACTCGTCGCACTGGTTAAACCTGCGGGCGCTCCGCTTACCTTCGACATCCCAGCAAGCGGATCGTCAGTGGGCGTTAGATTAACGCCATACTTCAAAATCGCACACGAGCGCTACGTCACCTATTGGAAGCTAGCCCCAGAACCGGATCGACTCTGATGCGCGGTACCCCCGGACGACCCCGCGTATGAGGATCAATCTTTAGGACTCCTTTGTCGAACTCGCAGGCGGAAGAGTACACTCCGCAGCATATGAATTGCTTCCAACCGGCTTGTTTTCAGCGGCTCCTACTGACCGCTTCCATTGCCGCGCTTGTATCGATCCCCAGTAATTTAAAGGCACAGTCCAGCGGACCGCTCGAAGTGCAGACCAAACTCGGTAAGGTTGCCGGCAAACAGGACGGAGATGTCCGGGCCTTCCTTGGCATTCCATTCGCCGCGCCTCCTGTTGGCCCGCTGCGATGGCGTGAGCCGATGCCGGCGGCCAAGTGGAGCGGTGTACGTCAGGCCACCGCCTTCGGACCGCATTGCATGCAGGCCCCCTTTTTCGAGGATATGATCTTCCGCGATCCCGGCCCGAGTGAGGATTGCCTGACATTGAACATCTGGACGCCGGCGAAAGGGAAATCTGCGAAGCTGCCGGTTATGGTATGGATCTACGGTGGGGGCTACCAGGGCGGCAGCACGTCCGAAGCACGGCAGGATGGTGCGGTGCTTGCAACCAATGGAGTCATCGTTGTCACGATGAACTACCGCCTTGGCATTTTCGGATTTTTCTCGCATCCCGCGTTGACAGCCGAGTCGCCAAACAAGGCTTCAGGAAACTACGGTCTGCTGGACCACACAGCCGCTCTGCGTTGGGTCAAAGAAAACATCTCCGCGTTTGGTGGCGACCCGTCCAACGTCACGCTCTTCGGTGAGAGTGCGGGTTCCTTTGCGGTTAGTACGCATATGGCCTCCCCCGTCGACAAAGGTCTTTTCCAAAAAGCGATCGGCGAGAGCGGAGGGGCTTTCTCAGGCGCCACGTTGGGAATCAAGCCAAGAGCTGAAGCTGAGCAGAAGAACGCTGAGTTCGCCCGCAAGGTTTATCACGTAGACAGCCTTGAGGCACTTCGAGCTATACCGGCCCAGGAGTTGCTGGACCGAGCAACCAAGCCCGCTAAGAGTACTGACCTCATCCGCTTTGCACCCGTTGTAGATGGCTACCTGTTGCCGGAGAGCGTCGCGACCATCTTTGCCGCCGGTAAGCAAAATGACGTTCCTATGATCGCTGGATGGAACCATGACGAAGGCGGCGTACTCACCAAATCCACCCTGGAGAGCTTTCAGAAGTCGGTCACTACTACGTTTGGTGACAACGCCTCTAAAGTTCTTGCTGCTTATCCAGCCTCCAGCGATGCAGAATCCATCCGTCCTGCTTCTGACTTCGCCGCGGATTCGTTCATTGCGTACTCCACCTGGAAGTGGCTGGAAGCTCAGGCGACAACCGGGAAGCAGCCGATCTACCGCTACCGGTTTGACGAGGTGGTTCCAGCGGACCCATTCCACTCAGCTGGGAATGCCGCATATCACTCCGGTGAGATTGCGTATGTCTTCGGCAGCCAGCACTTGCTGAGTGACTTCAGGTGGACTTCCGAAGACCAAGCCCTGAGTAAGCAGATGCAGCAGTACTGGACGGATTTTGCCAAGACCGGCGACCCCAATGGTGGCAGTCTTCCGAAGTGGCCGGCTTACAACGCAGCTTCAAAATGGCAGGTGCTTCATTTGGACGCGCAACCCACGGCAGCCGAGGACTCAACGCGCGAGCGTGATCTGGTCCTCGACTCTCTTTGGGGAAAGTAGGCAGGCCGCAAGCCGGGTCTCAAAACCGAAGTTGTCTCTGGTGTGGTGAAGCTTTGGCTTCTGGTCACCCTCTGGAATTCGCCCTCAGCGAGACACCCTTTGAATTCGTCTCACGTATCGGCAACCTGAGCCGGCCATGCCTGGCGCTGCGCTCTTGCATGATGATCCATCCGTCGGCGAGGACCCGCGCTCAAAGTAAGGGATCTCAGATAGTCGCCGGGATTGTGCTCGCCGTAGAAGAATGGCCACCTCCCGAAGGCCGTTGATAGGCAATGTAAAAGCCCGCTGGTACAAGGAAGATTGTGAGGGCTACGGACAGAGTCAGTCCGCCGATTAGAGCCTGTGCAAGTGGAGCGTAGGATTCACTGCCTTCGCCTAGCTTCAAGGCCATGGGCAGCAGGCCGATCAGCGTTGCCAGAGACGTCATCAGGATAGGCCGCAGACGGACACGGCAGGACGTCGTAATGGCCTCTCGCACGTTGTGCCCCTGTTTCAGCAGGTGGTGCGCAAACTCGACAATCAGGATGCTGTTTGAAAGCGCGATTCCGGCCAGCATGACGACGCCCATGAGTGACATGACGTTCAGCGTAGTGCCCCACAGCAGCAGCGCAACTATTACGCCCGTAATGCCAGGCGGAAGCGCCAGCAGGATAATGAAGGGGTCAACGAACGACCGAAACTGCGCCACAAGGATAAGAAACAGTAGAACAAGGGACAGCGTAAGCCCGATCGCGAAGCTGCGGAAGGACTCGTTCATGGACTTTACACTCCCAGTCAGCGCCACGCTGATGCCGTGTGGAGGAGCGGACTGATCCACAATCGCTTGAATCTGCTTTGTGAGGGTGGCAAGGTCCTCCTCTTGCGGCCGAACGTACACGTCTAGGTTGCGACGAATCTGCGTGTGATCGAGTTCGGTGGGCGCATTGAACTGCTCGATGTTTGCAACCATGTCCAGGCGCGTAGGCTGCGTAATGTTCACCCCGTGCAGAGGGATCGCCTTCAAATCTTCGATCGACTTCACCTGGCCCTCCTTGTACATCACGGTCAGGAAGTAGTTGTTGCCGCTTTTGGGATCGATCCAGATGGAGGGCGCGATCATCTGGTTGGAGGTTAGTGCCGTGATGATGTTGGAGACGACCTCCTTCTCGGTCAGGCCAAGCTGGCTGGCACGCGTGCGATCAACGGAGATCCGCAGCGACGGATAGTCGATGTCCTGCGGAATGTAGACGTCTGCGACACCGTGCACACCGCGAATCTTGCCCGCGATCTTCTGGGCCAGCGCATAGTCCGCAGTGACGTCGTTGCCCGTAATTCGTACGTCGATGGGCGCAGGTGCGCCCATGTTTAGTACGCCATCGACCAGGCTGCCGGAAGAGTAGAACGTCTGTACCTCAGGGATCTCTTTCGCTACAGCAGCCTTCACTTCGTCGATGTAATGGAAGCTGCTGGACTTGTGATCCTCGCTGAGCGCGACCTGTGTGAAGCCCGTGTGCATTGCGGCGTTCGGAGAGAATAGCGCCGAGAATCCGGGATCAACGCCGATGTTAGTCACCACGATCCCGAGATCATGCTTTGAGACCACGCGGCGAACTATGGCTTCGATTCTCGTTGCTTCGCCTTCAGTCGCTTGCAGGTTAGTGCCGGATGGAGCCTTGAAGCTGATGACGAACTGACCCGCGTCGGTGCGTGGAAAGAATGACAAGCCCATGAATGGGAACAGCAGCAAAGAAACGGCAAAGAGCGCAGCGGCAGCACCAAGCGTCTGCCAGGGACGGACCAGTACCCACGCAACGGCGCGATCATAGCGAAGCAGTAGACCGTCGAATCCGCGGGTGAAGTTTGCGTTGAACCGCGACCACAGTCCGTGGTGAGTGCTGCCGGGATCGGCGGACACCGCCTCTTCGTCTTCGGAGGACTCGTGCACCACTTCGCCATGCGGGCTTTTGATGAAGCGGGCGCAGAATAGCGGTACCACGGTGAGCGCAACGAAGTACGAGGCAAAGAGCGAAATAACAACTGCAAGAGCCAGCGACGAGAAGAGGAACTTGCTGACACCGTAGAGCATCGTCACGGGAAAGAAGACAACGACGGTGGTGAGTGTGCCGGCGAGCACGGGAAGTGCGACTTCTTTGCCGCCGTTCTCTGCAGCAACGACAGGCGATTCACCCTCTTCCATGTGGCGGAAAATGTTCTCAAGTACAACGACTGAATTATCAATCAGCCGGGAAAGCGCAAGCGCCAGGCCTCCCAGCACCATGCTGTTGATAGAACTGCCGGCCATCTTAAGCGCGAAGAACGTGGCCAGCAACGACAAAGGTATGGAGAAGAACACAGCAATTGTGGCACGCATGCTGCCCAGGAAGATGAGGATCATGAGGCATGTAAGGAACAGTCCTACGCCACCCTCATGCACGAGCGTTGTGATGGCCACCTTCACGAAGCGTGATTGATCGAACTCCACGTTGGTTTTTAACGCTGCTGGAACGTCGACCAGTGTCTTCAGCGTGTCCTTCACACCGTTGACGATAGCGATGGTGTTGGAGTCGCCCCCCTGTTTGAAGATGGGCAGGTAAACACCGCGCTGGCCGTTCACGCGAACGATGTTGTACTGCAGGCCAAAGGAGTCCTGCGGCGTTGCAACATCGCCGACACGAACCGGTGACTGACCGACCATCTTCAGCGGGACCTGAGCGATGTCCGCAGCGCCGCCCAGCATGGAGTTGGTGTAGATGTTGTAGTCATAACGGCCAATCTGTACATCGCCCGCGGGCAGGACTACATTGGCGTCATTGACGGCACGCACCACGTCCATGGGGCTTAATTGGTTTGCCTCAAGCTTGTAGGGATCGGCGTACAGCATAATCTGGCGCCAGCGCCCACCAAAGGGCTGCGTCACTGACGCTCCCTGCACACTGGCCAACTGATTGCGGACAAAGTTCTGGCCGACGTCCTTGAGCGTGCTCTCATTCAGGCCAGAGCCACTGAGCGTGACCAGGGCAACAGGCGTGCTGGCAGCATCCTGCTTAAGCACAATGGGCGGATAGGTGCCCGGCGGCATGTCGCGAAGATCGCTGCTCGCCAGTGAGGAAATGCTCGCCGCATCCGCATCTGGATCAGTGCCAGCGCGGAAGTACACCTTGATCAGCGATACACCGGGCAGCGACCGAGACTCCATGTGGTCGATGCCTGCAGCAAGCGTGAACTGGCGCTCAAGGTGATAGGTGATATTGGTCTCAATCTGCTGCGGCGGCATGCCGGAGTAGAAGGTTGCGACTGCAACCACCGGCAGGTTTACCGGGGGAAACATATCGACCGGCATACTGCCAACGCTGACTGTGCCAAGGATCATCACGACCAGGCACAGCACCACAATCAGATAGGGGTTGCGGATGGAAAATCCCGACATGCTTTAAGCGTTTCCTCTCTAGGCTGTGGTGCTTAGCGACTTGCAGACGGCTCGTAAGCGGCCGGCTGTGCATCGACCTTTTGTCCGTCGGACAAGCCGGTGTGGCGGCCCACGATGACCTTGTCACCGCTGTTGAGCCCGGACAGGATTTCGACCCGATTCGCAGTCTGCAAACCCACCTTCACGGTGACCTGGTGCACCATGCCGTTATGCACGGTGTAGGCCTGCTGCACACTCGTGCCCAGGCCATCCACCGCATCTAGCGGGACGCTCAGGGCAGCGGGGCGATTCGCCAGATGCAGATGCACCTCTGCATACATGCCCGGCACAAGGGATCCATCTGAATTGGGCACATCAACCTCGGTGTTCATGGTGCGCGTTGCCATCTGGATCGAGTCTGCGGAACGCGAGACCTTGCCCTGCAGCGTACGGTGCAGGCTGGCGATATTCACGTCAACGATTTGTCCGTCCCGCACTTCTGCCACTGCGTTCACAGGTATAGGCAGCGTGAGGCGCAAGTGATCGTTCTGCGCCAGCGTGACCACAGGCATGGCCTGCGTCTGTGACGAAGTGCCGGCCTGGATCATCGCACCAGTATTGGCAAAGCGCTTGGTCACCACGCCGCTGAACGGTGCGCGGATGGTGGCGTATTGCATCATCGTGACAGCGCGTGCGTATTCCGACTCGGCTTCCAGCTTCTGTTGCTCCGCTGCCCTCAACGACGAGTTAACGCTGGCAAGCTGCGCAGACGCTTCCAACTGCTTCGACTGCGCAACATCAATCTCCTGCCTTGGAACTAGGCCCTGATCCCGAGCGGCAACATCCTTGATGCGTTGGAACGTAAGCTGTGCAATGTTGGCACCGGCCTGTGCGCGCTGGATCGCGGCCTGCGCGGTGTTGACATTCGCTTCGGCAGCGGCAACACCTGCCTTAGCTTTTTGGACGTCATCCTGAATCTCCGGGACTTCCAGCGTGGCCAACACCGCGTTCTGTTGCACGTGGCTGCCAATATCTACGTTGATGGCCTTTACATAGCCAGCCACCTTCGCCATCACATCGACTTCTTGAAAGGGCCTAAATTCGCCAGAAAGGACAAGATTGTTCTCCAGGCTGGCTGCCTCTGCGGTAGCCACGGGGACCGTGATGATTGGCGCAACGACTGCCGGTGCGGGTTTGCAGCCCTGTATTGCCACGCACGCAAGGATGGTGCCGACGGGCAACAACTTCTTTATTGCAACCAAAGCAAGCTCCTTAATTCAAAAGTCCTGCAGCAAAGTCCAGCTCTGCACGGCGTGACAGATAGGTGTACGTCGCGCCGGCGGATGTAATCTCCGCAGACGTCTCATTGAGTTGCGCTTCGTTCAACTCCACGATGCTGCCCAGGCCGGCGTCATAGCGGTCCTGTGCCAGGCGCAATGCTTCCTTGCTCTGCGCTACCAGGCGCGTGGTGACGCTTAGGCTTTGGTGAGCTTCGTCTGCGCGGTACCAGGCATCGCGCACCTGCTCGTTGACCTGAAGCCGCACCTGTTCTACATCGCGCTGGCGTGCTGTGGATTCAAGCTCTGCCTCGGCTCGGCGTGCGGCAAACAGGTTGCCGTTAAAGACAGGAATGTTCAGGTTGAAACCTGCGGCCGCGTAGTTGTCATGCAGCGTGTGATCGTGAAATGGGATTTGACCTGCCGAACCCAGCACGTTCAATGAGGGATAGCTTAGACGCTTCTCTGCCAGTGCAACTTGATGCGCGGCCTGCTGCTGCGCCTGCGCTGCTTCTAGGTCAGCACGCTGCGCCTGCGCCTGCTGCTGTAATGCTTCGGGTGCCGGTGGAAGAGTGTCGGCGTTCATTGCTGGCTCAACCAGGGTGTCAGTGACCGGGTTTTGCTGCCCCATGGCTGTAGCAAGCCGCGAGCGGTCCTGAGCGACAACGCTCTGCGCCTGCACAACGGCAAGTTCTGCTTCGCTTTCCAGCACGTTGGCGAAGTTCACATCCAGCGTAGAGCGCAGTTCACTTTGCGCCAACGCGGACAACTGCCGCGAGATCAGGTGCCGGTTCGCCTGAGCAGCCTGCGCTGCCCGCAGTACTGCCTCCGCACCAAGCACGCCGAAGTACGCTTCGCGGACGTTCAGCCGAACCTGCGCCCGCGTCAGTGTTGCGTAATCGCCCTGGGCTGCGGCCTGAAATCTCGCGCTGCCAACTAGGGCGTTCGTGCGACCGAAGTCCGTCACCAATTGCGTGAGATTGGCGCCATAGGCAAAGCGATCGGAGACGGCGGACGTGGTGATGTTACCGGCGGCTGTCGATGTACCAGTGTCTGCGACCAGCGCGCCGGTTGCGTTGAAGTTCATCGTTGGCAACAGGCCTGATCGGGCTTCGCGAATGCGTTGTGATGAAGCACGCGCCCGCAATTGGGCAGCGAGCAGTTGCGGCTGGCGAGAGATGGCGGTCGATTCTGCCTGTTCAAGCGTGAAGGGGATGGATGCAGTCGTGGAGACCGTTTGTGCATCGCCTCGCAAGGCAGCTGCCAGCACGAAGATTGCAGCCAATGAGGCTCGGTCCGTCCTCATTATTGGCTTGCCTCTCGCGTGGGCAGAACCTCCAACAACGCCGTGGCATTCTTCGGCACTTCCGCTGTGCGGCGCGCCGAAATGAACGTCAGGGTAGAAGGTGCAGATGCAGAGCCGTTCTCAACCGCGCGCATGCCTGTGAAGCCATACACGCCACAAGCCGACGCGGAGTAGATGCCCATCGAAACTTCTACCGTTCCGCCATCGCAACGGCCATTCGGGATGAGGTGCGCATACACACCATCGCGACGGTTGTAAGCAACCACATCGCCATCCATGTTCTCAATGCCATCCTGCGATGCGTACAGTTGGTCCCCACCAATTAACGTGCGCGTGCTGCGGGAATCCAAGTCGTTTGACAATGGAGCATAAGCATCCACGCTGGCGATGGAATCGGCGACCGCCCGCACTGTGACGTTTAAAGGGATCGTCGTCGAGCCGCTTTGGACGGTGTCGAAGTGAATAGAGAGTCGCGACGCCGCCTGCTTTGCGTATGGCATTTTGTCGAAGTAGAAGCCTGCAGCTTCAACGACGTGACCCTTAACCAGTGCACCGGAAGGGATGATGCCGCCATTCGCAAGCCTCACCTTCTGAAATGTCTTTGCGTTAACTACGTCGCCAGCCTTCGCGTGCCTGGCATCGACTGCACGCGTAAACGTGATGGGCAGGGTGGTGGAAATGGCCAGAGACGGAGTTTGAGCGCGTGCAACCAACGGCAAGAGCAGCAGCAAGGATGAGATGGCAAGGGTGCGAGACATAGTGACCTCCGGGCCCGTACAGAACTGCTAAACCGGAGTTGACCAGTTCTTCGCCTTACACTCCCTTACAAAACCCTGACATGAAGAACAGAGCACTTGTACGGGTGCCGCAGGTGCGAAAGTATGAGAGTGGTAAAGGATGGCGCATGGTGCAGGCACGCTCGACAATTCTGGTGATCGAGGACGATCGGAAGCTGTCCTCTGCGCTGGTGTCGGGCATTGAGGCTGCGGGGTACGAGGTAAGCGCGGCTTCCTCTGCAGAAGAGGGCTTCTTCCTTGTACATCGTCTGCAACCTGACCTGCTGCTGCTTGACCTCACGCTTCCAAGTCGCAATGGGCTTGAAGTGTTGCAACAGATCCGTCTGGAAGGACTTGATCTTCGGGTGCTTATCCTTACTTCTCACAACACCATTGATGATCGCGTTACCGGCCTCAAGATGGGCGCGGATGACTACATGGGAAAGCCATTTTCGTTCCCTGAGTTGATTGCGCGCATAGAAGCGTTGCTGCGCAGGGTTCTACCGCCGTCACCGCCTCAAAAGCTCATCGTTGGGGATCTCTCGCTTGATGTAAAGACCAGAATCGCGACACGCAGCAACACAAAGCTTGAACTTACGGCTCGTGAGTTCGACTTGCTCGTCTACCTTGCAGAAAGCAGCGGCAGAACCGTCTCACGCGAAATGCTGGCACGTGATGTCTGGCAGGAAACATCGCGTTACACACCCCTCGACAACGTCATCGATGTTCAGATGGCGCGGCTGCGTCGGAAAATTGACGATCCATTTGCGGTGAAGCTGCTACAGACAGTGCGTGGTATCGGTTTCAGTCTGAGAGTGCCCTAAGTGCGCGTAGCCCGCCCGGCGAGCATCCGCACGCGTCTGACCGCATGGTATATCTGCGTGCTGGCCGTGACGCTACTGGTCTATGCCGTCATCGTGTTCGTCTTTCAATACGCCGCACTCACCAAGCAGATCTTCCATGATGAAGTGCAGGATATTGTTACGGTGGAGGGTCTTCTCTACTTCGACGAACATGGATCTTTGCAGCTTAGGCAGGACTACTACTCGCGACCGCAGTCGCACCTGCTGATTGATCGCATGATGGAAGTGCGTGACTCCTCGAACAACACGATCTATCGCAGTCCAACGCTGCGGGGCCTGTCACTAGGTGGACGGAATCAGCCCAACGAAGGCGACGCCGGTTTCAACGAACATATCGCGCGTCTTGCGGACGGCAGTTACGCCTTTGTCATCAGCCACGTCCACGGGATGGATGGTCGCATGGTGCTCATCCGGCTGGGCTATAGCCTGTCACCGCTTCGTGAGCGCATGGTGCAGTTCCTTGTCATTCTGCTGATTGCATTTTCGGTGGTACTTGCCGTGGCGGCCGTTGCGGGACAGTTCATCGCGAAAGGAGCGCTGCTGCCGCTTGAGCAGATGAGTACAAGAGCAGCCAGCATCACAGTCCACAATCTCGGCGATCGCCTGATCATCCAAAATGTGAACGACGAACTCGGCCACATGGGCCTAGTCTTTAACCATCTTCTGGAAAGACTCGAGCAATCATTCGTTCAACTGCAACGCTTTACTGCGGATGCCGCTCACGAACTGCGCACGCCGCTTGCATCGTTACGCGCCGTGGGTGAGGTGGCCTTGCAGAAAGAAGAGGACGCAGCGGGCTCTCGCGAAGCCCTGAGCAGCATCCTGGAAGAGGCTAGCCGCCTGAACGAAACGGTAGATAGTCTGCTGCTGCTGGCCCGCACCGAAGCCAATCTTGGTTCAGAGGACGCAGAAGTCTTCTCCATCGGCGAACCTGTTTACGAGATTACAAACCTGCTGGGTGTATTGCTGGAAGACCGGCAGATTACGATCGAAACCGTGGGAGAAGACGCAAGCCGGACCAGAGTGAAGGCCAAGCGTAGTCTGCTGCGCGTAGCCCTGATGAATGTACTGCATAACGCGCTTAAGTTCTCGCCCAGAGCGTCGGTGTTGAGGATTTCCTATGACCGGCCGGCTACCCCGGAACACCGTATCAGGCTGACCATCGAAGACGAAGGAACTGGCATTGCCCCCGGGGAACACGAGCGAATCTTCGACCGCTTTTACCGCGGCCAGCAACCTAGCGAAGGAGTAGCTGGCACCGGACTGGGGCTTGCCATCGCGCGGCTCATCATTGAAAGGAGTGGAGGCTCGATCCGCTATGATGAAGCCGCACTATATGGCGCTCGCTGTATTGTTGAACTTCCCGCTTACATGAGCTGATTGCGAGGGCAGGAAGAGCGCAAGAAGACCAGACCAAGTTGCGATGTGTAGCACCAAGCCCACACAGCATGAGCGCAACCGCAATAGGTTGCCTTCCTGCACGCGACTCGCGCGAGCTACACCGTAGGCGCAGAACCACAGCCGAGCATGGGCTGAACTGAGCAGATCTCGCGAGGCTTCTCCGGCTATTCAGTACTTTGCGCTAATCGAAGCTCCGATCAGTCCTTTGAGCTTGGACGAGACTTTCGGTTCCTACGGAACCGATGCGGCATCAAGTGCAGCGGGGTATCCTCTCCGCGTTGACGGTCATCAGCATTGGTCAACCTTCCACAAATAGCTTTCGCCTCTCTCCGATCGAAGTTCGAGACACGTTATGGCGTACCGAACGAGGGTCTGATCCTCCAGCGGTATCGCGAACTGGCGAACCTTGCCTCGCAATCGCTTCCCCACGATGGACAACGATGGTTAGAGCTGCGGTATCGCTTACGCGCCCGTGACATTGTGCAAGCCATTCACCTTACGACATCCGGTTCTTGCGAACAGTTCTTCGAGGGACGGGCAGCGGACGAATTCCGCTGCGATCTCCGCTTCCTCACGGTCGCGATCTGAGAGAGGCGGGACTTTAGTGCTCTCCTAACTACGATCTTCGCCACTCACGAACTAGACATGCTCCAGAGGTTACCAACGACGAGATCATTGAGGCCTATACAACTCTGGGTATGTTCAGCCACGCTCGCAATCTCGTTGTGCATGGCTCATACGCACTTTCAGACGGGAAAGGATTCGATCTAGTCGAGGCGCTGCTGCGTACCGGTGAGCTAATTCGCGCAAAAGGCTGTTCTCACAACTCGAGCCTTTGGAGTATCTGTTTGGTAGCACCGAATGAAAAGGACTGCCTAGAGGGGTGGGTCGAATTGTCTTTAAGCTATCCGTAGCCCAATCGAGGTGGCGCAAGCCCTGGATAATGTCCAAGTGAGAGACTTGTGGTCGAACACGGACCAATCCAAGCCAGACACCTAACCACTGCGATTGCTGGCCGCCAGAGGACAACTCAGGAGACATCCCGATTTAAACGCTGATGATGTCGCAGATGCGCTCAGAATCGATAAGGACTATCGTGCCGTTGTCCAGTATTTTGCCATCGCACCTGCCCTCGATTCAGGACCGACGACAGTAGCCCGCGAAAGATGCGACAGGTGTCTGCATCAGAGACATACTCTCAGAGAGGCAGCTACTGCACCTTGCCGCAGCCCTGTTGCAACTCTTCATGACGGAGGATAAAAAGCAGCTTCTCGAAGAGATGGCAGCCCCTGCCTTCGGCGAAGAAAGAAGTACCTATGACGAACACGTAGAATCGTCGATCGATAAGATTTCACTCTTCGCCTCCTTTCGCGCCCGGCTGGGACTCAAGCCGCGGGCCGGAAGGTACTTGGTCGCATCGTCTTGACTTGTACCAAAGTGTCTCGAAGAACTTGGAAAATATGCATGGAGCCCTTACGTTTAGAACGGGTAAGTAGGCCCATCGTCTTCCGAGCTACTCCATTTTGTGGACTTTCTGGAGCGTGCGGAAAGGAGTGAGCGTCCGGACTTTCAATGGGGCGCGATATCGCGAAGCATGTCACGAGCGTTAGCTACGATGCTCAAAGTGGCAGGTTTCTACTCAGCGGGTGACGCTGCGTACATTCAGCGACGAACTTGATGCTCGTATTGAGCGGAACGCTCCAAAGCCAATCCGCTTATTCGCGAGCTTGGAAACGCAAGTAAAGGCATGGAGAAGATGTCGATCTTCGCACGACTCAGGGCAACGCGATGCCTCCAAGACTTGAGGTGAGGACGACGCAACGGCCTAAAGTTTGCCCGTCGAATAGGTCTCCCTGTGCACCGAATACTGCAAGGCCCAAGAGCAAATCTAGTGGTTTTCGACTCTTCCGCACAAAGGGTGCAAATCGCTTACACGATTCATGAAGAGAGAATTCTATTAAAACGTTGTAGAACCCATACTCCACTGACGCTCTCACGCTGCGAAGTACCTATAACGTAGACCGTAGCGTGACATGACGGTTTGTTACAGCCGTTGTTCTGGTGGTGCTAAGGAGCGTAGCTGACTACGATTTCGCTCCTTCGCACAGCCTCGTAAGACGCTGATAAAGCCCGCGTCCCCAAATTCCTGCACCACGACGGCGGGTTCAGATGGAAGGGCGGGTCAGATGCTGCTTCACTGAACAGCGTAGGATGTGGAATCTAGCGCCGCAGCACACGTATCAAGGCAGAGAACACCTTCCGACCCTACTCGTTTAGCATCATCCTTATTAAGGGCTGCGCCCTCGTGCTTGCAGCTATTCTTATGGTCCATCGGTTCATGCGCAGAAAAGCAGATCCTCATCGGTGGCGGAGAAGAAGGGTGTGCAGCCGGGGCACTACTATGCTCATTAGCCCGTGCTGGAATCCCTTGATTTAAAGATGTACACGCGCGTTCGAGCTGAGGATATGTCGCACGGCCACGCATTAGACCTCGCATCTGCGCTCGCAGACGGCATCGGTCCCCGTCTGACCGGCTCACCGAACATGAAGAGGGCGAACGAGTAGACTCGCGACACGCTGACGAAGATCGGCCTTGTCAATGCGCACGCACCTGGAAGACTGGGGCAAATTCGGCATGGGCTGGTCCCAAGTGAACGCGTGGGCACGCCTCCTTTCGCCTGACACGGAACCCATCTGGCTACAAGCGGCGGTTTGGTCCGTCTTGACGCCTGGCCCGGTCACCGGCAATGTTGTCTATTTGTCGCTTGTGGACGCCGCTCAACTCAGAGGTGTAAAGGGCACATCTCGACTGTTGATCGAACTTGGCAAACCCCGCCGCCACACCGTCGCCGCTTGCGCCCATAAAGGACTGGGAAAAGTTCGACGCGTACCACAACATCGGCGAAGGTGGCGGTAAGGTGCGCGGCATCTACACGCAGCGTAACTACGCCATCTCGCCGATCTTCGCGCAGTGGATCGCTCCACTGAAGGACCTCGGCGTCACAACCGTGACTACCGAGTCGACCTTGGCTCCGACCACGAGACCTTCGAAGAGCCCGGTCTGACAGGAGTCGAGTTCGTTCAGGACGAGCTGGACTATGAGACGCGCACGCCACTCCAACCTGGACAACGTCGACCATCTACAAGCACGCGATCTGGAGCAAGCCACTACTATCGAGGCTGTATTCCTGTGGAATACCAGCGAACGCGAAGCCATAATGCCGCGCAAACCATTGCCACATCCGGAGAACGCCGAAAACGGTAAATAGCGCAGCCTAGACTTATTCAGGATCACACTCTCGCTAGTCTGATCCAGCGTTTATCTAAGTCATCTTAATTGGTAAGGCATACTCCATTGCGCATCTCAGGGCTGTTAACCAGACAAGTCGTCTGCCCGTATGCGCCGAAGTAGACGGGCCCAGAAACCAGCCGCGCCGTCGGTCGTGAGATATACGCGCCTAGCGGGAAGCGTCGCAAGGACGCGCGTGCCGACACCAGGACGACCTTCGATCAAGAAGGTTCCTCCAACCCGCTCCATGCGTTCCGCCATACCCTTAATACCCCATCGATCAGTCTGTAAGGGATCTTTGATGGATGGTATTCCTAAACCATTGTCCTGGCAGATCAAAGTGAATTTCAATGCTTCGTACTGCAAGGTGATCTCGATGGTGGTTGCGGCAGAATGTCTAAAGGCGTTCGAGAGCGCCTCTCGACCAACGAGAAAGAGCTCGGCTAGAACCTCTGGTTGGATCGGGACTTGTCTACCGTAGCTTATTGTCTGAAATGTTTTTCCACCTTTGGCATTCAATTCGTCGCCCACTTCTTCAAGTGCGATTGCAAGCTCAAGCCGGCCCGCCAAGCCACTGCTGCCCCGGAGTTCGGTGACACGAGTTCTGCCCTCGACGAGCAGGCGATCTGCGGATTGAAGCGCCCGCTCCAGCAGACGGCGAGTGTGGCTGTCCTCTGGGATGGATGTCGCGGCTACATGAAACGTTAACATCAGTCCTTGGACCCCTTGTAGCAGTGTGTCGTGGAGGTCGCGTGCAATGCGGATGCGCTCATCCGCCCTGTGTTCCGCACGCTCTCGCACCGTCTTTGCCAGAAACTGAACTCGGAGCACGAGAGCGGTTGCCAACAGGCAAATAGCGAGTAAGAGACATAGCGAGTAGAACCACACGGTCTGGTAGAACGCCGAGCGGATTCTGAAGTCGAACTGGGCTGGCTGCGTCCAAACATCATTGCCATACGACGCTTTTACGAGGAAGCGATAGAAGGCTGGCCTGAGGCCTGTATAAACGGCTTCGGTACGGGACCCAACTGTCTGCCAGTCCGGGTCCACCCCCTCGAGTTTGTAGCTGTAACGAACATCTTCAGGCTTCGTAAGGCTGAGACCGATATACCGGATACGGACAGTCACAACGTGGGGCGGCAGGGAAGAATGGTCGGTGAAAATTCGGCCATCTCCATCTGCAGATTCAATTCGTAATTCCGGTGGCGCGACAGGCTCTTGCAAAGCAGAGGTGTTCAGCGAAACAATGCCGTTCAGTGTGGCAAACCACAAGATTCCCCTACTATCGCTAACTGCGGAAGTTGAACTTATTCCGGACAGGGTTGGCCCGACGAAATCGCCTTCATGAACTTCGGAGCCGACGATGGGGTGTTGCCGATTCAAGAGAGCGGCCTGCATTTCAGCGGAGGAGATCCGCGTGATCCCACGCTGGCCGTTGATCCAAAAATCGCCTGAAACGGATTCGACGATGCCGGTTATCATCTCAGCCTGCTCGGACACGGCAAAATGCAATCGTTCGAACTGATCTCCTATGAGGACCGCTGCCCCTTCGGAGCCGAGAGCGAACAGGTGTCCATGGACCTCTACGAGCGCTGAGATATTGCCAACCGTTCCGCCCACGATAGGTACACGTCTTGCATGCTTACCTTCTACGGCAACGACCAGGTCATCGAATCCGGCGAAATACAGGATCCCTGTTCGATCTTCATAGGACGCGTGGATGGGCGTACCCGCTAAAGCAGGGGAAAATGGAATCCAACGGTGATGGAAGAACTCCCAAAGCTGAGACTCCTTCGCACCATGTTCCGCGACGATCAGGCGGTGATTTCTCGTTTCCAAAATGTCTGAGAAGCCCCAGTTGTCGAGGTAGCTTCCATGCCCGGAGAGAAGGGGGAAGCGATGCACGGAATTGCCGCTGACCAGCGAAAGTCCTCGAGCGTCCAGCATCCAGACACTGCCATCCTCACGGCAAGAAAGCTTGTAGGGCCCGTCCTGCCCGTGTACCAGGACCTGCTTCCCATCGACGCTGTGCATGAGGATGCCGGACCTACTTCCGACCCACAAGCCGCTCAGCGGGTTCGCGCACATGACCCATGAACTGCCCACCAGACCAGGTGTAAGGGGAACCAGCGTCGCTTGGCGAAAGCGCTCTAATTGGCGCTCACCGCCAATCCATAGACTGCCGTCTATGTCTTCCATCATCGCGTGCGAATCGCTGTTTCCCAACCCCTGCGCACTCGTAAGGTGATCTGTCTGCCACACTCCACGGCGCTGTTCCAATCGAGTCAAAGCCGGAGACCGCTCTCCGTACCTTCCGATGTCGTTCTCGAGCAACCATAAGACATCTCGATGGGAGACCACAATTGCGGTAACGTCGCTGTGCACGAAGGGGAAAGGAAGCGATTTGCCGTCGTGATCGAAATGGCGAAGATCAACCCCGCGTATCTCACCCCTGTAACGCTTGGGAGTTTGTCCGACGATCCACAAGGTGCGGTCTGAGGTCTCTGCGAAGTGAATGCCCCCCTCTGCAATGATGGACGACCGCTTGTAGTCTGTTGCACCAGCAGCCCGGCTGTACAGATGATCGTCAACAACGGCCCAGAGCGTGCCACGGGAATCGAAGTAGATGCCGGAGATCAGGGTAGGATTTCGCACGGGGATTTGAGCTTCGTGCCAGATATGGTCCTGACCGCACCACGCCAGAATGTGATCGTTGATGACGGCCCAAATTTTGCCGGAAGAGTCCTGCTGCAGGCTGTCGAAACGGGCATGCTTCCCCTCGAATCGTCCTGCATCTTCTGCAGTCGCGTCCTTTATGTAAACTGCCCCTCTGCCAAGCCCGATGACCCAGAGCCCGCCTTCACGAGAAACGAAAAGTGACTGCACCTTTCGCGAGATGAGCGGTTTGCCCTCCGACAATGGCAAAGCAAACGGCTTGAAACGGATTCCGTCGAAAGAGTAGAGACCTGCTACAGTGCCCAGCCAGAGTTGGCCATTCTTTGTCTGCGCCAGGGCGGTAATACCCTGGGGCGCACCATTGTGCCCAGTCCATGAGGTATGCAGCATTTGCTGAATGGTCTGGCTTTGCTGTGCCGTACCTTCCCGGTAGAAACACAGAAAGAAGAACACGAATATGAATCGAAAGAGACGAGCGACAGTAGGGAGCCGACTCCGAAGGTTCGTGTTCTTCGTAGAGCAACGAGTCTTACTGATTCCTCGCATCGCCTTATGTAAACTCGCCACATCCTGATTATAGGAACTGCATTTTTACTTCGTTGTAGGTTCAGAGCCAGGGAGTTTAAGAGGCTTCTCTCCATGTTGGCAGCCGTTGCAATCAGCGACGGAAAAACGCGACGTCAGAGCAGGCGAGTCGTTGCATCTTTGCCATCTGTCGTACAAATGCGAACCATCGACGTGGCAGGTCTGCGTGGCAAGCCTCGCACCTTTTGCGAATTTCTTCGTGACAGAGTCGCAGTCGTTGTCCGTACAACGCACGGAGGAAGCTCGGGGCGGGCACGAAGTCGCTATGTCTACCCCCTCGAAAGAGGGGGGTCTTTTGGTCTCTTAGGATCGAGACTCCTCGTTCGACACCAACTAGCCTTGTCCAACGAGGAGGCATATGACGAAAAGCAACCAGGAAATTGTCGAGGAACTCCTCAGCGGCGCTAGCGATAAGACCGTGGTCGAGCGGTTGATGGCTGAAGATTCGGTATACATGTCCCTGACTTTTGACAATGCGGAACTGAAACGATTGATGCCGTGGGCGGGTATACACAAGAACGGAAGAGAAGGCGTTCTCTACACTTTTAGAACGTTACAAACGTTCTGGCACATCGACGATTTCACCATCAAGGACATCTTCAGTTCAGGTGAAGATGTAGCAGTGTTTGGTAGCTTCACTGTTCATTCCAAACTCCTAGACAAGATATTCGTTTCCCCCTTTTCTGTTCACGCCAAAGTCAGAGATGGCCAAGTGACTTACCTGCAGTACATGGAAGACACGTTCGGTACCGGTGCGACATTCAGGTCAAAGGGTGTGTGGACGTTTGCCGGCGATCCGAGTGGCGCTGAAGTACGAGTCGGTGAATAGCGGCATGGATACCGAAGCATAATGAGTGAATTGAAAGTTCACGAGATCGACTCAGCAAGAGTTTCGGTCCCAGAATCTTTGCTCTGGAAATCGTCGCGACTCCTTTGTCCTGCTGCAGGGTGTTTGTCACAACAAGGTAGATGCCGCAGGGTATTTATGTTTACCGAATGAATGGAGAACAACATGCAGAAGACATCGGCGTCGAACGACATTTCACAGTTGTGCCTATCACGCGTCGTCGCTAGATCTATACTCAGCCTGGGTCTTTTCCTTTTCAGCTTCTGTTCCCCCTCCGCAGAGGCGCAAAGCTCGCCATTGGACGCGGATTCCATCCACCTGCCTGCGGACTGGCGGAAGATAAAAGACGGAGTCGGGGGCTACCCAGCTGGTCACATGCTCGAAATTGCGGTGCGGCGTACACATTCTGACAAACTTGAAATGTTCAAGTGGCGCTCTGAATTTATTGCGATGTTGAGCGCTCAGCCCGGCCCGCTGATTGAGCGGGAGTGGCATTCGATCTCTGGCATTCCCGCGAACACAGGCTCTGGTACGTGGACCGGCATGACGTGGTGGGAGAATCAACAGAGTTGGCAGGATATGGCCAACATGGTTTTCACTAGCCCGGTTGCCGCGAAGTGGCTTCAGACCCTTGACATGACATTGATCTTTGTCAAACCGCTAGACAAGAACTTCCAGTTAAGTACGCTCAGTCAGTCTGGTTCGCAGGTGCTTGAATTGGGCTTGTTGGTCTTCCCGGATAAGGGTGGAACTGACGCGACCGATCATAGCGCTGATTCGGCTGAAACATACCTAGCTGCGCTCAAGCAAAAGGGCGTGGAGACATATCAATTTGCCATATACCCGAACCCGACGGGATTTGCTGGGCCCTACACTGTCGCCTACAACAAAAACGGGCCGCCCGCCACAAAGGGGGAGAGGTGGTTCGTCTACATGGCGAACTACAAGACAGCTGAGGCGCGAACACAGCTGCAGTCGAGTGTTGCAGTGCGCCGTGCCTTTACGGGGCTCAGCAACTCGATCATCAGAGAGCATTCCGACATACAGGTGATGACGAGGACTACCTCCGAAGTTTGTATTAAGAAGACGACCAATGAGTGTTCTTTAGACCCAGAT
Source organism: Janthinobacterium lividum (assembly GCA_050954525.1). GTDB lineage: Bacteria > Acidobacteriota > Terriglobia > Terriglobales > Acidobacteriaceae > Terriglobus. The sequence goes on along the minus strand of JBPBPZ010000071.1, from coordinate 13,313 downwards.
GAGTGCCATGTGGGCATCATGGGAGGAGGCGACACTTGGGCTCGTAGCTGTGGTGAACGCCCACAGGCCTGTGTAACTAGCTACAATGTTTGCTCGAATCTCTCCCCCGCAACCTGTACTGCGGTCGGTGGTAAACGGGTTGATGCATGTCCAGCATTGCAGAAGTAGCCCAGTTTCCGTTTGTATTAACCCCTGGGTAGAGCGAAGTTTGATGTCTGTATCGCTAGCAGATGTGATCAGCAGGTTCCGTTGCGGGATTTGCTGTCATTGCTTCAATGGTTAAGTACATGAGCCGACTTTCCTTGATCTCGCCCTCGCAGGCCCTCATTTGCGATGATGGCATGAACTTCAGTGACTAGTGTGGGGCACCGCTATGCGTCGGATCACGATCATTGTGGCTACTTCCATGTAGGCGCTTAGTCGGAAGCGTGCGCAGTATCAGGTGGTCAATTAGTGTTCTTGCCGTAAGAAATCGTCGTGCAATCATCAAGTATTCACCGGGGTGCAGTCACCTGGCTCACGGCAAGGAGAAGCCTCTGATGAATGTTGACAAGACCCCGATAAGCATCCTTGTGGTAGATGACCATCCTATGCTGCGCGAAGGTCTAGCTACCATGATCGGGAGTGTGAGTGATTTTAGTCTTGTAGCCGAAGCCGGAACAGGGATGGAGGCTCTGGCGCAGTTTGAGAAGCATCGTCCAGACGTCACGCTGATGGATCTCCGTTTGCCAGATATCAACGGCATCGAAGTGATCGAACAAATTAGACGTCGCCATCCAGAGGCGAAGATTATCGTGCTGACCACCTATTTGGGTGATGTTCAGGCGCTGAGGGCTTTGCGTGCGGGGGCACTCGGATACCTCTTGAAAGCAACTCTGCGGCTCGACCTGGTTGATACGATTCACGCGGTGTATTCGGGCAAGCGCAGGCTTCATGCGGAAGTGGTGGCGGAACTGGCGGCTCACGCCATGGATGACACTCTGACCCAGCGCGAGACGGACGTGCTGAACCAGATTGCTGCCGGATGTTCTAACAAGGTAGTCGCGGACAGGCTGCAAATCAGTGAAGACACGGTGAAAGGCCATGTGCGCAATATTCTTTCGAAGTTGAACGCGAACGATCGCACCCACGCCGTCACCATCGCCCTGCGTCGCGGTTTCCTCGATCTTTGATCCCCCGAAAGAAGGGGTGTTCCTGCCCCTTTCTGACTGTGTAGGGTTGGGCTGACTTCGTTAGCTTCGAGACATGGCACCGCACACAGATCCGACTTGCCGCTCCCGGTAAATGTTGCTGTGGACATCGGGTTGGCGCCAAAACCACTTGTTAGCTACACAACACAGTGTTCCTCACCCCGTCGGCAAGCCCCACGGAGCGGACGAAGCATGCCCCTTCTGAACTACAACCGGGAAAGATAAACCATCATGAAAGCATCTGTGATTCACGAGTACGGCGAGCCAGAAGTAATGCAAGTTGAGGACCGTGCCAACCCTATGCCGGGTAGAGGCGAAGTGCTCGTTCGTCTATTCGCGACGAGCGTCAATCCTTTCGATCTTTATCGTCGCTCTGGCGCGGTGAAGGAACAGGCTCCGATCGCTTTTCCTGGTGTAGTCGGTGTAGACATCGCTGGCATCGTGCAAGCGCTCGGAGAAGGCGTAGAAGAGTTTGCCGTTGGGGACGAAGTCTTCGCCATGGGCGACCAAACTTACGCAGAGCTTTGCGTTGTATCGGCCTCGTCTCTCGTCAGGATTCCGCAGGGCATGGACCGGATCGAAGCGGCTGCCATTCCGTTGGTCACGACGACAGGCAATATGCTGGCGCAGGCAGTGGGTGCGAAGTCAGGTCAGACTGTTCTTGTCACGGGCGCAGCCGGCAACGTCGGGCGGTCGGCGGTGTATGCGTTCAAGGCGCAAGGTGTATTCGTTATTGCGGGCGTGCTGGCGAGCCAGATCGAGCACGCGGCGGACCTTGGTGCCGACCAGTTTGTTGCCACGGACAGCCCAGAAGCCATAGCGGCGCTTCCAGTGCTTGACTCCGTGGCGGATACGGTCGCAGGCAGCACGGCGGAAAAGCTGATTGCGAAGGTCAGGCCTGGCGGAACGTTCGGGACCGTGCTTTACCCGCCATCCAACGCGAAGTCTTTCCCTCAGGTCACCTGCGTGGAGGTCCAGGCGGTCCCCAACGCAGGCATCCTCAAGATTATGTCCGATGCCGTTGTGGCCGGCGAACTCACCATACCTTTAGGCCAGCGCTTTCCGCTCTCCGAAGCTGCCGCCGCCCACACAGCCGTTGCTGCAGGCACCGCCCGCGGCAAGGTGATCCTTGTCGTTGATCCCGACAGCGCCGCAACAGCAGAGGCGACAGCGAAGATCAAGACCTTGCTCGGGTCCTACAATGCCGCGTTGAACCAATCGGATACAGACCGGGTGATCTCTCTGTACACGCAGGACGGCATCTTCATGGCCCCGTTCAGCCAGTCTGCTATCGGTCCGCAGGCTATTCGCAAGGCATACGACAACGTGTTTTCTACTCGAACCTTCGACGTTGCGTTTCACCTCGTGGAGCTTGTGGTTCTGTCGCCTGGCTATGCATATGCACGGACAAACTCCGCAGGCCACACCACCAGCGTCGCGAAAGGCGAGCAGAGTTCCGAAGGCAACCAGGAGCTCTTCGTATTCCGCACAGACCCGACCGGCGTCTGGAAGATCGCGCGCTACAGCTTTTCCCCCACGGGCCATTCGGCGATCTGACACTGGCTATCCACGCTTTGTTTCCTCCATCACCCAGACGTAGGGAGAGCACTATGCTGAACACCACAGAACATGCGCCGAAGCTGGCAAGCGGCTATGCCATGAACTGGATCGACGGCCAATGGGTCGATTCCGCTGTGCGCACCCACAGCCTCGATCCCGCAACAAGTCGGCAAATCGGCACCTACGCGGACGCTTCCCTGGGCGACGCCCAGAACGCGACCGCTGCCGCGGTCAGGGCGTTTCAGGCAACAGGTTGGAAGGACGACCGCGCTCTCCGGGCAAAGGTCCTGAACCGGCTTGCCGATCGCTTCGAGGCGCGTGCTCCAGAGCTCATCTCGATCCTTTCACTTGAAAATGGAAAGATCCATGATGAGGCAGCTTTTGAAGTCAACATGATCCCGAGTAAGTTTCGGTTCTGGGCGGCACACGTGCTGACCGACTTTGGCCGGTCGATGGAAGTGCGGCCGGGTCATCTTTCCGTGGTCACCCGTTCCCCCATCGGTGTTGCTGCGATTGTCGCGCCATTTAATTCGCCGCTGGTGCTCACGGTGCGATCTCTGGCGCCCGCGCTCGCTGCCGGGGTCGCCACCGTTTTGAAGCTGCCCGGCAACACGGCGCAGATCAACTACCTGTTTAGTCAGGTCATCGCAGAGGTGACCGAACTGCCCGTCGGCGTCATCAACATTTTTAGTGAAAGCGGAAGCGCAGGCTCAGTCTTCCTTACGGAATCGAAAGACGTGCGCGTAGTCAGCTTTACCGGCAGTACTAAAACCGGCAAAGCTATCTCCGCTGCAGGCGCGACTACGCTGAAACTCTTTCAGACCGAGCTTGGCGGCAAGACACCGATGATCGTCTTTGACGACGCGGATCTTGACGCTGCCGCAGCGAAGATCGAAAAAGCGCTGACTACCTTTGCCGGGCAGTTCTGCATGACGGGTTCACGCTTACTGGTTCAGCAGGGCATCGCGCAGGAGATGCGTGACCGAATGCAGCAGCGCCTGAGCAAGGTGCAAGTTGGCCCAGCCAGCGACCTTGCCAGCCAGATGGGGCCGCTGATCGACAAGCCCAATGTGGCGCGGGTGGATGCCATGGTGAACGATGCCATTGCGTCGGGCGTGAAGGTGCTGCTGCGCGGCGGACCCATTACGGAAGGCCCTTTGGCTGAAGGTGCGTTTTATAGACCAACACTCTTGGAGGTCACTAATTCCAAGCTGCCCATCGTGCAGGATGAGGTCTTCGGCCCGGTGTTATCCCTGATGACGTTCGAAAGCGAAGCCGACGCTGTTCGCCTGGCGAACGATAGCGAGTATGGCCTGGCCGCAAGCATCTGGACTCGTGACATCGATCGACCTCTTCGCGTCGCCCGGGAAATCGACGCAGGAACGATCTGGATCAACGACTGGGCTGTCGTCTGGGACGAGTTCGAAGAAGGCGGCTTCAAACGTAGCGGCAACGGTCGCTTGAATGGACTTTCGGCAGTCGACGAGTTCCTGGAATACAAACACATCGCATTCAATCCCGGCACTCTCGCAGACCTGAGATAAAACCGTCACCCCTACGCACTTCAATATAAGTGCCCAAAGGAGGCCTTCATGGAAGGCAAGATCGCGCTCGAAGAACATTTTTCCACCGCATTGAACAACCAGTATTGGAATGCTGGCGGCGAAGAAGGACGCAATGGTGTTCTCTACGCGCAAGACATTGAACGGCGACTGCTTGACCCGGCAGCCTGCGTGCGCGAGATGGATCGTGCTGGCATCGAGCTCTGTATCCTCTCTCTGACCTCACCCGGCGTGCAGTCCGTAGAAGATCCCGTGAAAGCTGCAGAGCTAGCCCGCTCAGCCAACGACTACGCGGCGGGATTGATCCAGCAGTTTCCGGGGCGCTTCGCGGCCTTCGCCGCTATTGCTCTGCAGGACCCGGTCGGGGCTGCGGACGAGTTGGAACGTGCTGTCACCTCGCTTGGCCTGAAAGGCGCGCTGGTTAACGGATACAGCAACTTCGGCAAGAACGAGACCGTGCAGTACCTTGATGAGCTGCCTGTCAGGCCTTTCTGGGAGCGGGTTGCGCGGCTGAACGTCCCCGTTTACCTCCATCCGCGCGAGCCTCTTCCAAGTCAGACCCGTAGCATCCAAGGCTACCCCGAGCTCAACGGCTCTGCCTGGGCATTCACTTATGAAACCTCGAGCCATGCGCTGCGTTTGATCCTGAGCGGGCTCTTCGACGATCTTCCAGGCCTTCAAATCATCCTGGGGCACCTGGGCGAGGGCCTGCCCTACGTCCTTCCGCGCATGCAGCATCGACTGGATCAACAGCGCGAGGGCGACAAGGGGGCACGGGCAAAGAGGCGAGCCAGTGCCTATTTTGCACAGAACTTCTGGCTCACAACCAGTGGTCACTTTCATACCAGTCAGTTTCTTGAAGCGATGGAGCAAATCGGCCGCGACCGGATTCTTTTTTCCGTTGATTATCCCTACGAGCAGATGGATGTTGCGGCGCGCTGGTTCGATGAAATGCAGATCCCCCGCGATCTGAAGCAACAGGTAGGCAGAGAAAATGCCGAACGGCTCTTCGGCCTCGCTCTACAACAGCCCGCAAATACAAAAGCTGCAGGCTTCGCCTCATAGGGCAATGCATAACCCCAGCACAGAAGGAGCACTCCATGAAAGCAAGCGTCATGCACACGTACGGCGGTCCGGAAGTAATGCAGTATCAAGATTTCGCCGACCCTTTTCCGGCTGTGGGAGAAGTTCTTGTCCGCGTCGCTGCGGCCAGCATCAACCCTGTCGACCTGATGCAACGAGCCGGTGACACCAAGGCTTCTATGCCGGTTGATTTTCCGGGCGTCATCGGCTGGGATGTTGCCGGCACCATTGAAGCATTAGGTCCAGGCGTTACCCGCTTCCAAGTTGGTGACCGGGTAATGGCGTGGGCCTTTCACACCTTCGCCGAGTTGTGCGTGATCAAAGCAGAGCTGCTTGCAATCGTCCCTCCGGAGCTGGATCTGGTGGAGGCTGCCGCGTTGCCACTGGTAGGCACGACAGGAAGTCAGCTTATTTCCATGGCAAGCGAGTTGAAGGCCGGGCAAACGGTTCTCGTTTCAGGTGCAAACGGCGGCGTGGGACGCAGCGCCGTGTACACCGCAAAGGACCTTGGCGCCTATGTGATCGCCGGAGTCACATCCGGGCAGTTGGACGAGGCAGGCAAACTCGGTGCCGATCTGGTGATCGCCTTGGACATTGTCGAATCTTTCAACAGCATGCCATCGGTGGACGTTGTGGCTAACTGCCTTCGCGGAGCGATGGCAGCAAAACTCATCGCTAAAGTGAAGCGCGGCGGCATCTTCGCTTCCGTTACAGGTGCCCCCACCAATGCACTTGAGTACCCCAAAGTGCGGGTTGTCGAGTTCGTGTCCAAACAGAGCCCAGTTGTAATGAGCTACATAGCGGCAGCCGTGCGCGACGGCAAGTTATCAATCAAGATCGGCCGCAAGATTCCATTGCGTGAAGCAGCGGCCGGAATGGCAGCAGTTGCTGGGGGCGGCATCGGTAAGGTGCTCCTGCTGCCCTGACATCAACCTCTCCGCAGCATCGACCACCACACCCAAGGAGCTCCTGATGAACACCACACACCCTGGTATAAATCCAGCGGCGATACCCAGTGGTACTGGCTGCGTCGAGTGCCTCGAACGCGATGGTTGGTGGCTCCACCTTCGTCGTTGCGCTGAATGCGGTCACATTGGCTGCTGCGACAGCTCGCCAGCACAGCATGCCTCCCAGCATGCCCTGGAGACCGGCCACGCTATCGCGACCAGCTTTGAACCAGGGGAAGACTGGTTTTGGAACTATCAGACGCAGCGAATGGTACCGGGCCAGCCGCTTGCTCCACCCCTCGCGCACCCTGCGCATCAGCCTACACCTGGACCAGCGGGCAAGGTTCCCAAAAACTGGCAGTCAAAGCTGCATTAAAGTGCGCCAGTAGAGCGGAACTCAAGTGGACCGCAAAGGAGAGAACTATGGATACCTTTGAGGTTGGCGACACAATTCGGCTTACTTTCGCCGACGCTCCCGGAGAGCCTTTGCTAGCGACCATCTGCTCCATTCTGAGCGACGCGGACGAAGGTCTAAGTCCCGAGATTGAAGACTACGTCGCCTGCTGGCTAGAGGTCAGCTTCGAGGGCTGTGACGATCCGAATGGCCGACGAAGCATCGCGCTCGGAACGGACTTCCAGTACACCCTGGATGGCCAGAAACTCACGCTCACCAAATGTGCCTCGTAACACCGCAAGGAGATAAAAATGGCAACCGAATCGCAGAACAATCCGGTACTGAACGAAGCCGCCCTGGACCGTGTGAAAAAACATGGGCATATCGCCACGGTTGCGGCCGGTGTAACAGTCGTTGAACAAGGCGAGCCGATGGAACGCTTTCTAGTCGTTCTTGAAGGGAAGCTCGCTGTTGAGCAGAGCGGCCGTGCCGGGATTACCACTGTCCTTACGCACGAGGAAGGACAATTCTTCGGTGACGTGCATTCGCTTTCCGGACGACCTAGCCTTGTGTCCGGCCGGATGCTGACGGACGGGCAGATTGTGACTCTCGACCGGCCCAGTTTACAAAAGCTGATGCAGAACGATAGTGAGCTCGGCGAACTTTTCATGCGCGCCTTCATTTTGCGTCGCGTCGATCTACTCGCAACTACTAATGGCGATGCAATCGTCCTCGGATCCAATAACTCCAGCGGGACGCTCCGGATCCGCGATTTCCTCCTACGTAACGGCCATCCCTTCTCATTCGTCGATCTGGACAAGGATGAAGGGGTGCAAGGTCTGTTGGACGAATTTGAAGTTTGCATTCAGGACATCCCCGTTCTGATCTGCCGTGGCAAATATGTTTTGAAAAACCCAACGAACGAAGAAATCGCCTCTTGCTTAGGGTTCAACAGCAGTATCGATACCACGGAGATCCGAGACGTCACAATCGTAGGTGCAGGGCCTGCGGGTTTGTCCGCGGCAGTATATGCGGCTTCTGAGGGACTGGCTGCGCTCGTGCTGGAGACCAAGGCACCGGGTGGTCAGGCAGGATCCAGTTCTCGTATCGAAAATTACCTCGGTTTTCCCAACGGGATCTCCGGCCCTGAGCTCGCGAGCCGAGCATTTGATCAAGCTGAGAAGTTCGGAGCGGAGTTGTTAATTGCGAAGTCCGCCGTCAAGCTGGCTTGCAATACCATGCCCTTTCAGCTTGTAACGACCGGCGACTCCGTGTTGCGAACGAAGACCATCATCATCGCTACAGGCGCGCAATATCGCAAGATTCCACTACCCGATCTCGGCAAATACGAAGGAGTCGGGATCTACTACGGCGCGTCGACCATCGAGGCGCAGATGTGCACGGGCAACGAGGTAGTTGTAGTCGGAGGGGGCAACTCTGCCGGCCAGGCCGCAGTCTTCCTGGCTACTCACGCGCGTCATGTCCACATCCTTATTCGCGGCGCTCATCTCGCGGACACCATGTCCAAGTACCTGATTCGCCGAATCGAGGAGAGCCCCAACATCACGCTTCATCCTCATACAGAAGTGATCGGCCTTTGCGGCGAAGCTCACCTGGACCGGCAAACCTGGAAACACAATCTGACCGGAGAAACCGTCGACAAGCCCTTCCGCCACCTCTACCTAATGACCGGCGCAAGCCCGAACACGAAATGGCTGGGAGGGTGCGTCGCGCTCGACGATAGGGGCTTCGTCCTGACCGGCGCCGACCTAACTGTAGAACAGCTCCAGAAGGCGAACTGGCCTCTGAGCCGGAAGCCGTACTTGCTGGAGACAAGTACGCCCGGCGTCTTCGCCGTCGGCGACGTCCGCTCTGGAAGTGTAAAACGAGTCGCCTCCGGTGTTGGGGAAGGCTCACTCGCAATCAGCTTCGTCCACCAAGTGCTTGCCGGATGAAGAGTGTACTTCGGACGCGCCACGCCTCTTGCTGTCCCTCATAGTCCTGCTCGATTTGTGCATCGGGACCGCCGTTCGATCCAGAGCTACGTCACCGCAACAGAGTCTCAGCCCTGCATGTGATCTAGGAGAGGGTGCCCTGCCATGAACTCGATCATCGTTTCGACTGAAGCTGAACTCATTGTCGCCACAGAGAACCCAGGAATTCGCAGCATAGAACTTTTGGGTTAGATTGACGACGTTCCTTCGCTGACCCTCGCGCCCATGCAGATGCTCGCCGGAGCAGGGGCCGAGATGGCCGTCCTACGGTTCCGTGAGCACACCGATGGACTGCGCCTGACGTCCGACAACACAGTGAGGGGCTAACCCTTCTCGCATCGCCTGGCAATCGCGTCATCTGGAACGACTACTCCGTGCTTAACCTTGGCGCCTTGACCCTTAAGGACTTGAGTGTGACCGGCCAGGTACAGCTCCTTGCGACGGGCCAAGTAAGCGGTGGTCATGTGGAAGTCGATGGCCTTGACATCTCAGAGGCTGACACTACGTCTGCGCTGCCACGTCCGAACGACTACGGCGTCGCTGTTCTCCAAGGCGCGTTCACCCTGTGGAATCAGCAACCCGATGGTTCCGTTACCGTCACGGCCAACATCAGAAACCTGTCGATCGGCAGAGCTACGGCACCGGTGTTTGGCAGCGGAGTTGTGCTCAGCGGTGCAGGCAATCATGGGGGCCAAGTCGTCGTAGAACAGCTGCAAAGCCAAGCTGTGTACAGCAACGGCAGGATCGTACCGGGCACTTCCGACGTGATCAGCTGCGGAGTGTTGATCTCGTATGACGTTTCGGTCAGCTTGGTGCGCAACATGGGAGTTGTCACCACTTACGGACCTAACGATATGGCGCTAGACAACTGGGGAACAGTGGATCGCTGGATCGCAGCAGAAAAGATCACAACGTATGGACCAAGCGGCATCGGTTTCGTTAACTTCGGACAGCTCGGTTTGCTGCGAGTGGAAGCCCCAATTGAGACGTTCGGCCTTGGCGCGCGCGGCTTCAATGTATATACCGGCACCGTGGCATTCGCCGCGTTCGATCGCATCGTCACTCACGGTGATGGAGCGGTCGGTGTGCAGATCGCACAACCGGTTGGCGAACTCGCGTTTCAGCGCGGCATAGAGACGTTTGGCGCTACCGTCCTTCGCTAGTCAAAGGCGTCATGCAGACACTGTCCGCCATTCCCTTCAGCATCAAGCAGGGGGGCAGCGCCCGCGAGGTCGTTATCAAGGGTGGCCTTGTGAGCCGTGGGAAAGACGTCTTTGCTCTCGAGCAGCTAGGTGCCATTGACGTACTGCACATCAGCGGTGGCTTCGCCAACATGCCCTTGCACGAGTAGCGTTCCAGACCATTTCGAGTTTATTTGCGAACTAACTGCAATAAGGAGAACAGATGGCTTCCGATGCCCTAACGTTCCAAGACCGCTTTTCAATTTTTGAGCAGCTCAACCTGCACCAGCGGTGCATCGACACGCCCTGGGGTGCAGAAGCAGCCGCTCAATATGTTGACATCTACTGGCCTGAGGGCAAGTTTGTGCTGAACGACGTACGTCACACAGAGTTCAGCCAGCCCGAAGGGCTCAAGCGGATGTTCGATTATGCTCACAGTGTTTTCCCTTTGAACAAATGGTTTCACACCATAGGCCCATTCGAAATCACAGGAAACACCACGGAAGCAAAAACTGAGTGGCGCTGGTCGGTAAACTGCAAAGCCGAAAAGGAAGGTGTGGTTTCTACTGGAACTTACACCGACCTCTTCGAAAAACGCGGCGTCATCTGGAAGTGTTTAGAGAGAACCATCAGCAAGAAATTGTGTTGCGCCATGTACAGGGTGGTGTTATAAGTTCGGCTGTTCCGAAACACCTCTAAACGGGGTATTGAAGCTTCGTTTGTGATGGGAGATAGTACATGCCTAACTTTGAATTTCAAGACCTAGATGTTGTCCAACTACAGAAGGCAATCGCCGATAAAGGCTTCACGTGGCGAGCGCAGGCTCTTCCTTCAGGCTATGTCTTTCCACCACTCGGCAACAATGCCACCCCTTCTGAGTTTGTTACTCAGGCTTTGCAAAGCGCCGAGCGTCTGAAGATCACCCACCTTGCGCAATTCTTTCAAGCGCCGAACATTGACCTGAAAGCTCAACCAGAAATGCTCATGTCCGCCGGTTCTCCGGCCGCCGCAACTCGCCCGGCCACATTTGACTGGCGGAGCAAGGGCAAAATAGGACCGGTGACAGACCAGCGATGGTGCGGCTCATGTGTCTCATTCGCGACCACTGGACTTGTCGGTGCGATGGCCGCAATTGAGCAAAACATCGCACCCCTTCTGCTTTCGCAGGCAGATCTTCACTTTTGCTCTTCGCACCATGCGAATTGCAGTGGCTGGAACAACGGGACGGCAGTTGACCAAGTAAAGTCGCGTGGCGTCGTCTCCGATGCCGACCTGCCCTATATGACTGGATTTGATAATCCTCCCAAGGGAGATCCCAATGACAATCCCGACCATCTCTGGCTTGCTTACTGCAGAAATGTTGCCACCCGAGACAACAAGGCCTATTACGTTCTAGAAACCTCAGCCTGGAACGGCGATGACCGCAAGACTTACCTTGCCAATGTCGGTCCGCTCATTTGCGGTTTCAAGGTATACACCGATTTCGACAGCTATGGGCAGGATGCACATGGGGTGTACCGCCACGCTTCGGGCAAGGAACGCGGGGGACATGCTGTACTGGTGGTGGGCTACTCCGACACGGAGCAGTGCTGGATCTGTCGCAACAGCTGGGGAGCGGGTTTCGGAGGTGCGGCGAAACCTGAGGGTGTGGGAGCCGGCTTCTTCAAGATCGGCTATGGCGATAGCCACATCGACGATGAAGCTTTTTTTGGGGTTCACGGTGTGTTGTCGCCTGCACCGGCTGGCTGGGGCGGCTGGTGGGCCGTCGCAGGCGGTGTGGCAGCGCCAAACTCCTCGGTGTATGGCGCCTCGCGCAGCACAGACAAGTTGGACATCTTCTGCATCGGAACCGACATGCGAGTGTGGACCGCTGCTTGGCAGCCCAGCTCACCCGCATGGGCTGGCTGGTGGGCGCTCGGTACTCAGAAAGCTGCTGCAAGCAGCTCTCCTACGGTTATCTCCCGTGCTCAGGACAAGCTGGATGTTTTCTGCGTTGGCGCCGACCACCACATCGTCACGGCACACTGGGAACCAAATACACCGGGCTGGACAGCATGGGCTCCGGTCGCAGGCGGAGTGTCGGCGGCCAATACGTCAGTCTTTGGTGTCTCTCGAAGTAAAGACAAGCTGGACATTTTCTGCGTCGGCACAGACCACGGCATATATACGGCGGCATGGGGCCCTGGGAATGCGAACTGGCAGGGTTGGTGGCGCTTACAAAACGGAGTTGCCGCGGTGAATACATCAGTGAGCGCGGTGTCGCGGGCACCCGATAAGCTGGATGTCTTCTGCGTCGGTACGGATCATCGTGTGTACGCGTCATCCTGGCAGCCAAGTGCTCCCACGTGGACACCGTGGGCACCTGTGAATGGAGGCATCGCGGCGCCGAATACATCCGTCTTTGGAGTTTCGCGCAGGTTGGATTACCTCGACATCTTCTGCATTGGTCTTGATATGCGGGTGTGGACGGCTGCCAAAGCTGGTGACTCGGCATGGGCGGGATGGTGGGCCATCGGCACTCTAAAGGTCGCACCGGGAACGTCCGTTTCGGTGGTGTCCAAGGGGCCTGACCAACTTGATATCTTTGTCGTGGGCGCTGATGGAAAGGCATACACCGCACATTGGGATCCAACGACGGTGAGTTGGCGCGGCTGGTACAGTGTGCTGAACGGGAAGGCAGCACCCGGCACGCTCGTGACTGCGGTGTCACGGAACACAAACCAGATCGATACCTTATGCGCAGGTACCGACCACCACGTCTATACAGCCGCGCGTCACGGATAGAGCGCCCGGCTGTATAGCAGGTGGATGAGGAGAGCGCCATGATGACTCAGGCTGAAGTGGTTGTCCATGGAATTGCCGGCAAACCCGTTGAATTGCCGCTTGCGGCAGGCCCGCCGACGGGGTATGTGTGGACGCTGGACCTACCAAGCGGCGTTAGGCAAATCGAAGATGCCCCTGGAAATGCCGTAAAGCCAGAGGAACATCTCGGTTCGTCTACCGGCGGCACCTTCCGTGTCGTGGCCGAAAGCGGGCACTACAGAATCACCGCGCGTCTCGCGCGACCTTGGGATAAGAGCGATCCGATTCGTTCTGTCGTTATTGACTTATTGATTAAGTAGCGATGAGATCTCGAGTCACAGTGTTCTACCGAGCAAGTCATCCATGTGGCCACTCATGTTCAGGCTGCGAAGAATGTGATCGGTCTAAATGCTTATAGGTCGCGGTTCTTTCGAGAACATCGGCACGTGAGATGTGGCATCCGTTGGCGCCAGAACCGAAACAGGAACGATGACGTTCCTTGTGATCACGAGAAAAAGCTGAAAAGTACCGGTGCGCAGTAAGCTGCCTGCATGCAGCGCGAATGGCTATCTGCCCTACTGGAGCAGACTGCTCCACCGA
>JBPBPZ010000053.1:0-40246 GCA_050954525.1 Janthinobacterium lividum | reverse complement strand
GGTTCTGCCGTGACGATTAGACCAAAGGACTGCAGGGCAGTGGTCACCTTCATGTCGACTTTATTGCCGCCGCCCGTGGGGAGCACTTCACCCAGGTTTGCAGGCGTTCCGTCCGGTGTAATGGCCCAAAGCACGTAAGTCAGGTATTCGGGACCATAGCCATTCGCTGGCTGCAGGTTCTCGAGATGAACATCGATGGAAATGCTGCCCTTGTCACTGGCCACCTTGGCCTCGCCCTTTGCGCGCGGTAGAAGGGATGTGCCGGACATATCGATCTTTGTGGAGCCACTGCGGTGAAAATAATTCACCGCGTCGAGGTCGCGCCGGACCACGTTGACACGGTAGAGCGGAACTCCGTTCAGCTCACCAACCGGCCGACCGCCATTCTGCACACCATTTGCGGTTCTGGGGTCTGCGGTGGGATTCAATTCCTGTGCCATGGAAGGAATGCAGGAGAGAACGGTTGTAAGTACTGCTGCCGCGCCGAAGCGGGCGAACTTGATCTGGTTGTGTTTCATAAATCCTTTCATCCCTTGTGCTGCCTGGGCGTGTGGCGTGTGCGGGGAACACATGCGAGTATTTTGATGCCTCTGACTCCGACAAGGTGTCCAGATGCGCTGTTCTGCAGTTCAGAGCTGGAGTTCCCGGCCCATTTAGGGCCACTGGTCGAAGAAAACTTTCTGGTTCCTGTCCTTACCTGGACTGCGGCACAGGTTGACGCATCTGGAGGAAGCGGTAAGCATCGGCTGCCGGCGAGATTCATCCCCGTTGGCTTATCGGCTGTTTACAAGGCGGAAACAGCCAATGGTCGTTACACTTCCTGTAGCCAACCTGCACAGGTTGGCCTGGCGCATGCGACTTCTTCTGATACCCGCGTTGTCTACTGTCCTGCTGCCAAGCTTTGGTGCACCCGCACCCACCCGCTATCGGGCGTGGCAATGGCAGCGTTCGATTCAGCCTGCTGAGCATGCCCCTGCCGATGAGCAATGCGTTCTGCTGGATGCGGAGGTGTATGCGGCTGCTTCGCCCGGTCTGCGCGATGTAAGGCTGCTGCAGGACGGGCACGAGATTGCCTACGCACTGCAGGAGAGCTACGACAAGCCTGCTCTGCACGCAGGCCCGGATGGTAAGCAACTGTTGGATCGCTCGGTGTACACCACCGTTCTGCAAATACCTCTGAAGGAAGTGCGGTCCGAGGGTTCACCATTGCTGGATGGGTCCGGCCTGACGGCATATGGGGAAGCGATGTTGCCGGGGCATGTTCCAGTGGAGCGCATCGCGCTTGTACCCGACCAGGCGATGCTCGCCAGGCCCATTGAGGGGCAAACATCACCGACCGTTGTCCATCTTTACCTGTCGGCTACGCCTACAGCACGGCTGGGGTCTTCTGCCTTGCAGCCCATCGCAGCTGAGGTGATCGAAGACAATCTGGATGCGGATCAACCCGTGGAACAAACAGCGATTGGTGCCAACCTGCAGAGTAGCGCGCGTGTGGCGGTGACGGTCCAGCGGGGCAGCAGGCAGTACTCCAACGTGTTGCTGCAGATGCACCAGAGGTCTATCTGCTATCAGCCGTTGAGCTCTGCACCACTGTTGCTGCTGTATGGCAACGAGGATGCGAGGCCTGTGCGCTACGACTACTCAGCGCACTACCGGCCTACGTCCGCACCGTTGTTTGGCCTGCTTGGCCGGGCTGAACTTAACCCTGGCTACCATGCAAAAGCTGCAACCGCTTCTGAATGGAGAATCACGCGTCTGCAGCGCCTGCTCCTTGCAGTCGGCGTCGCGTTAGTCGGTTTCCTGCTGACGGCTGTTCCGTTGTTGCGGAAGTTCTAGTTCGAGCAGTGTGCCGCGGCGTCACCACTTTGCAGCGAATCGAACAGATCCTTTGCAACGCCGACCAGCGACTGGTAGGACTCCTTGCCGTCGGCCAGTGAAATGAACTTGGCCATGGCGTCCTTCGCTTCGGGCAGTTGGCATTTATAGGTCAGGGATTGCCCGCGCGAGAAGTAGGCGTAGTAGCAATTTGGAGCACTGCGGATCGACATATCGGAGAGCCGCAAAACCTCGTTCCACTCACCGCGTGCGCGTGCACCATCAATCGGCAGCATGTACTTGCGGGTCGCGGAGTGATCCACATATACAGATCCGGAGTAATCGTCCTTGATGGTCTGCGTACCGTCAGGCGCACACACGCTATGGATGGTGGAGGTGTCGTTGGTGGGTTTGCCCTCGCCGCCAAACTGCGCGTGTGCATGGTTGGGACCCAGACAGAGGCACAGGGCAACGGCAGACAGGGAAAGTTTCATGCGCAGTAGCGTAGCAGCACCGTGGCACCGTTTAGAAGTGCTTGCCGTGCGCTAACGGCTCCCTCTGCAGTGAAATGGCTACAGCCAGACAGTTCACAGCTTCAAAGCTGCATTTAGGCGGCAGAAGCCCGGGCCGCCGATTGCCGCCGATGGGAAGTTTTTGCGTCTCTCGCGCCGCAGCAACGTCTTAATGAAGTGAATCAGCAACTCATCTCACTCTCTCTGCCAATCGCAGCCTTTTCCATGCTGACAGTGTGTACTGTTGCGCAGAGCGCACCTTCCAGTCAGCCGCAGCAGCAGGCCAGGGTTGCAGCACCTGCCGTCCTTCCCGATTCGCCCGGCTACGTGGTCTCGTCAAGCGCGGATGAAGTCGATGACCAAGCGGGGCAACAGGCACCGGATGAGCACACCAGCAGGGCCGGTCAAAAGGGTCATTCTGCATCGGGTGAGCCCCAGCAAACGAAGCGGATCCTTGGCATTATGCCGAACTTCAGCTCCGTCTCAGCAAACGAAAAACTACCTCCACTGAGCGTACGGAACAAGTTTGTGCTGGCAGGCCGCAATACATTTGATTACTCATCGTTTTTCATTGCCGCGATTCAGGCAGGTTTTGCCATGAACGGCGCTTCCTATCCGGAGTTTCACCAGGGCGTCGCTGGCTACGGCCGTTACTACTGGCATACGCTTGCCGATACGGCGGACGAGAACTTTATGGTCAGCGGCTTGTTTCCTGCGGCCTTTCACCAGGATCCGCGCTTCTACACGCTTGGGCATGGCGGCTTTCGCAAGCGGGCGGTCTATGCCGCATCTCGCGTGCTGATTTCACGCAGCGACAGCGGAAATGCTATGCCGAACTTTTCGGAGATCATCGGCGCGGGTGCGGCGTCCGGTGTGTCATCGCTGTACTATCCGACGCGCTATCGCACCTGGACCAAGGTGGGGCAAAAGTGGCTGACGAGCAGTCTGATCGATGGTGCGAACTTCACCTTCAAAGAGTTCTGGCCAGACATCAACCATAAGCTCTTCCACACGCACTAACCTCTGGAACAAACCATTCCATGCATTAAGAAAGCCGCTTCGACGGAATGCGAAGCGGCTTTTCTGTTTTTGTGATTCGTGAAGAACTTATCGGATGGCTTCGTCCACCTCGCGGAAGTAATCCGGCGATTTCAGGATTTCGCGTGGCTTTGAACCGTCGGACGGGCCCACCAGGCCGTCGCGTTCCATCATGTCGATCAGTGCGGCGGCGCGGCCATACCCGATGCGCAGACGGCGCTGCAGCAGGGAAGTGCTGGCCTTGCCAAACTCGAAGACCAGGCGCACAGCATCCGGGAACAGTTCGTCCTCCTCGCCCGGATTGTCCATGTCGCGGTCGTTACCCTTCTCATCCTTTGGACCTTCCAGGAAGCCTTCGACGTATTCTGCCTCGCCCTGCTCTTTCCAGAACGCGACTACGTCAGAGATTTCCTGCTCCGTGACAAACGGCGCATGGACACGTTGCAGCCGCGATGTGCCGGGCGGCAGAAACAGCATGTCGCCGCGACCCAGCAGACTTTCCGCGCCGTTGCTATCGATGATCGTGCGCGAGTCGACCTTGGTTGCCAGGCGGAAGCTCATGCGGGTGGGCACGTTGGCCTTGATGAGGCCTGTAATCACGTCCACACTGGGCCGCTGCGTCGCCAGCACCAGGTGAATGCCGACGGCGCGGGCCATCTGGGCGAGACGGGTGATGCTTTCTTCCACATTCGCTTTGTCCAGCATCATCAGGTCGGCGAGTTCATCGATGATGATCATGATGTAGGGCAAAGGCTCCAGCGGCAGGCCGTCCTCGTCGAAGAGTTGATTGCTCTCGAACAGACGGTTGTACTGGTCCAGGTTGCGGACGTGCCGCGATGCCAGCAGCTTGAGGCGCCTCTCCATCTCGCGCACGGCGTTCTTCAGAGCATTCGCGGCCAGCTTGGGTTCCGTGATGATCGGTGTGAACAGGTGAGGGATACCCTCGTACATACCCAGTTCAACCCGTTTCGGATCGACCAGGATCATGCGGACCTGCTCGGGCGTGGCCTTGAACAGAACGCTCATGATCATGGCGTTGATGGCGACAGATTTACCGGAACCAGTCGATCCGGCGATCAGCACGTGGGGCATGGCGGCAAGGTTTGCGGTGACGATGCGACCGTTGATGTCCTTGCCCATCGCCATCTCAACCTTGCTTTTGCTGCTGGCGAAACCTTCGCTCTCGACAATGTCACGTAGCCAGATGGTTTCGCGCTCGTGGTTCGGCACCTGAATGCCAACGGTACTTTTCCCGGCCATACGTTCGATGAGGATAGATTCTGCAGCCATGGCGAGGCACAGGTCGTCGGCCAGACCGGTCACGCGGCTGTACTTCACGCCAGCGTCGGGGCGGAACTCGAACGTGGTGACCACAGGGCCAGGGTTGATCTGTGTCACCTGACCGTCCACACCGAACTCGGCACACTTTTCCACCAGGACGCGGGCTTCGTCACGCAGTTCTTCTTCGCGAACCGTCGCATGTTCCTCGCTGCGGTACAGCAGGGAAGAAGGGGGCAGCTTGTAGCCATGCACGCTTTTCGTTGTCAGGGTGACGGGTGCGCTGCTTTCGTCCGCACGCTTGCCGAAGGAGATGCCTTCCCGGGGTGGTGCTGGCTGGGGCGGCGGCACAGCTGCAACCGCAGCTTCAGGCCGTGTCGCGGAAACCGGGAAAGGGACTACCTCTGCCGTCCGAGGCGGCGCTGGTGCAGGCTCCGGCGTCTTTGTCTCGGTCCAATCGAAAGGCCTGTCTTCCCTCTCAACTGGAAGTGCCTGTTCAGCGAACACTTCCCGCTCGAATGGAGCTTCGTTCAGCAGGTCGTTGGCTTCCAACTGCGCTGCAGCCTCGGCCTGCAGGTGCGTTGGCAAAGGCGCGAACTCCGGTTCAGGACCAGCATCGACATCGGTGCGTGGCATCTGCGACCAGACCGTGCGCGCGGGCGCCTTCGCCTCCGATGTTTGCTGCTGGTCCGCACGGATGCCGCTGCGCCAGAAGCCCCACTTTGCGAACAACGTGCCAAGCAGGGTGCCCTGCGCGGCTCGCTGTGTTGCTGCCGAAGCCTTGGCGTCGAGCAGGTGCTGTTTGGCCGCAGATCGTTCGCGGCGGGTTTCCAGTCGATTGGCCGCACGTGCCGCACGCAGATTTTCGCGCCCGCCGCGCCACTGAATGTAGCGTTCACGCGTCCTGTAGACGACGCCCAGCCGCTGACCGGCCCAGTCCTGCGCTGTGTTGAAGGTGAAGGTGGTGCTCAGATACAGGCTCAGGAGCAGCGCCAGCACGGCTACAAGGCAGGCACCCGGATAATTCAGAAGGGTCACTGCCGCATCTGCCAGAAGTCGGCCTGCGACGCCTTCCACGGGAAGCGCGCCACGCCAGCGGAGGTGCAGCGGAAACAAACCGAGGGCTGCCGGCGCCGCAATCACCCATAGAACAAAGCCGATGAACTTGGCCGCGGGGGAACCCTGGGGGCGCGAGCGCATCCAGCAAATGCCGAGGCGTCCAATCAGGAACGGGAAGAGGAACACTGCAATGCCCAGGCTCTGCAGCAAAAGGTCGCTCAGGGTTGAACCTGCCCGGCCTGCCCAATTGTGAACGGGTCGCAGAGTGCTTGTGCCTGCGTAGCCGCCCACTGTGTTCCACGACGGGTCTGTCGGAGCGTAGCTGACCAGCGCCAACATCAGCAGCACGGCTATTCCGATCAACCCGAGACCCAGAACCTCGTTCAACCGCCGGCTGCGGGTAGGCGTCATCTCCAAACGAAGCGGCTTCATGCGTGGGAACTCCTTGATCCCGCGATGCGCTGCGTCGCATGTTCGGCATGCTCTGCGTTCACGCAGAACAGCCCGAAGGGGATCAAGCCAATTCTCTGATGAAGTGGCAACGGCAGAGCAGGCAATCTTTGGGAGGAATCCGCGTGGGCAACCCGTCTGCCCAGCTTGCTCTCCTATGCCAAGTACCGCCAATGCAGCCTAGAGACATTTGGCTCAGCTGTGACACACGCCCGCCGATTGCGACGTGGGCCCTTGGAATTGTAAGAACTGAGAACGGAACATGGCGCCCGGCGCCGGAAGGATCGATGAACATGGCAGAGCTTTTGAAGGAAACAGAAGGTGTTGTTCGTGACGTCATTAAGTCTTTGATCGATGGACAGCAGGGATTCAAGGACATCGGCGAAAAGCTGGAAGACGATACGCTGAAGCGCTACTTCCTGGCCGAAAGCCTGAAGCGTGCACAGTTCAAGGGCGACCTGGAAGATGTCCTGATAAAGGAAGGCGTAGCGGATGCCTACAAGGAAACCGGAACAGTTTCCGGCACGCTGCACCGCACCTGGGGCGACCTGAAGGCCAAGCTAGGTGGTGGCGACCATACGCTGCTCGAGAGTGCTGAACAGGGCGAGGACGTTGCGAAGAAAGCTTATGCAGACGCGCTCAAGCATGAACTGCCTTTGCCGATACATCAGCTACTGAGCACGCAGGCTGCACATATTCAGACGTCTCATGACTATGTGAAGGCTGCGCGCGACAGCCGCAAGTAACATCCTCCCTCACACAAAGGCCTCGCTTATGCGAGGCCTTTGTGTTTCTGCTTCATGTTGGAGGATCCGTGGCAAAGCGAAGCATCTTCTACACAGCTGGTCTGGTCGTGCAATCTCTCTTCTACATCGCAGGTGGGATCAATCACTTTTGGCACAGCCGCATGTATACCGCCATCATGCCGCCTCACTACGATCATCCTTTGGCTCTGGTGCAAGTGAGCGGCATAGCGGAGATTCTTGGCGGCGTTGGATTAATGGTCCCCGCCACACGTCGGCTGTCTGCCTGGGGCATCGTAGCCATGCTCCTGGTGTACTTTGATGTCCATATTTATATGGCTCAAACTCCAGATCGATTCGCGCCGATCCCGGCATGGGCACTCTACGTCCGGCTCCCGTTGCAGCTTGTGCTGATTGCCTGGGCGTGGCACTACACGAGGCAACGCCCACATGGGACGTTGCCTGCGTAGACCGGAACTAGCGGTGAAGGTGCATCCACACCAGCAGGGCAGAACCCAGGGCAATCCGGTAGACAGCGAAAATACCAAAGCCGCGTGTGCGTACCCAGCCAAGGAACCACGCCACCACGGCGTAGGCTACAACAAACGACACCGCCATGCCGATGATCAGCACGATCCAGCGCTCTGGTCCCATGACCAGCGGAGCCAGAGCCGTAGCTCCGCCCGCCGTGGCAATGTCTTTCGCGCTGGGATGAACCGCCTTCAGGAGTGAGTAGCCGGTTGCGGCGACCATTGTGGGAATGGAGAGCAGGAACGAGAACTCCAGTGCAGAGGTGCGGTCCATACCTGCGATCTGCCCTGCCGCGATGGTCGTCATGGAACGCGAAGTACCTGGTACTACCGCGCTCAAAACCTGGCAGAGGCCGATCCAGACGGCCTGGGGCAGGTTCATCTCTTCCACGTGGGTGATATTCGGCTCGCGACGGCTCGCCCAGAAATCGACCGCCCACATAACAATGCCGCCGACCAGCAGGGCCAGTGCAATGACCGTGAGGTTTTCAAGGTTCTCGCCAATTTTCTTGGTCAGCAACTTGGCTGGGATGGCGGTGCAGACAAACGCGATCAGCGTCAGCGACACGGGATGCGTCAGCCAGGTCTTGTTGCCACGTTCGCCCTGCGGAAAGGTCCGCAGGTAACCGATGATCTTGAGCAGAAAGAACAGCAGCAATGCAAGAATCGCGCCAAGCTGAATGACAATGGTATACATCTTCCAGAACGGGTCAGTCAGGGAGATGTGCAGGGCTGCTTCGGCCAGGCGTAAATGTGCCGTGGAACTCACCGGCAGGAACTCAGTAAGTCCCTCCACGATGCCAAGAATTACAGACAGAATGTAGTCGTTCAACGCGGATTCACCGGTCTTTCAGGGGGTGCAGGCTGTCACAATCAGTCGCGGTCGCTGCCGTAGATCGCAATGCCTTGCTCCACCCTGTATACCAGACTGACCGCGCGGACTGTGTAATCACTCGCGGGAAAGCGGGCCAACAAGCTGTCGCGCAACACGTGGGCACGCTGCGCGGCGGCGTCTGCCTTCTTTCTATTTTCTTCGGTGGTGTACATGGTTACCAGCACACCCTGGCGGTAGGCGGCGTTCCAAAGCGCTTCAGGAGTTTTCGGCCCGTCGGGGAACTGATCAGCGTATTTCTGGTATAGGCCGCTTTCCATCTCCGGGCATTTCGGCAGACCCTGCCAATCGCCGCAGAGCTTTGCATCCAGCAGGTCAAACGCAGCCAGCGCGGGATATTTGCCGCTGCCGGTTTTTACGATGCGCTGCAGCCCTTTGGTATAAAGCTGCGGCCGCAGGCTGGCGTCCATGTCCTTGGCAGAGGGCAGGGTGCTGCTATCGAACTTGTCTTCCTGCCAGCGAATATCGGCAGAACGCCACGCGCTTTCGCCCGCCAGTGTGGAAGAAGGGAAGTACTCCGCAACACGGCGGTAGAGCAGATGCGCCGCACCCGCTGCCGACTTCGGAGCGTGTGGTTCACCGGCAGCAGCTTCCCGGCTGGCCGCCTCGCCGTAGATCAGCCTGTCGCCGTTTGGTGTCGCGGGGCCGACTACTCCCTTGTTACGGATCCAGCCCGCACGCGGAACCGACGCTGCATCGGTAGAGAACTCGGGTTCGTCCTCGGCCTTTTCTTCCTGGATGTCCGTATTGGCGAACACCTTCACCCACGGGCCAGATCGCTCGGTGATGACGACCTCGTGCCCGGGCGTCACGACAGAGACCTTCTGCGAGTCAGCATCCGGCGCCACGTAAACATCCGCGACCTTCAGCACCGTGGCGCGCATGGTATCCGGCGGCTCCGGCGCGTTCTTCTGGGCAGGGGCAGGGGCAATCAAGGGCAGGGCGAGTGTGCAAAGGAAGATCAACTTACGCATACGTCGATTAGACGACGCCGCATCGTAAGCCGTCACGTCCGCAAGGGCGTTTCTGCCTTCTTGCGGCACTACCCACTTCGTCATCCTTACCGGAGCGCAGCAGAGTGGAAGGATCCGCTTACCTTCTGAAGCTGTGCTGGAGCCGAAGCAAAGCAGGTCTTTCACTCCTACTTTGTTCCGCTCAGGTTGACGGAGGAAAGCCCTATGCTTCTGCTGTCAGCAACTCTTCCTTCAGCGCCGGATCGATGTTGCCACCGCTCACGATGACAACGATCATCTCTGCCGGTGGCAGCGCATCAGAGTGGAACAACGCCGCGGCCAGTGTCACCGCGCCGCTCGGCTCCGGGACAAGGTCGCTGCTCATCAGGAGCACGCGCGTGGCGTCCAGAATCTCTTCTTCCGTCACCGTAACGATGCCGTCGACAAACTGCAGAATGTGGTGGAAGTTTCGTTCGCCCAGGCTTTGTGTCCGCAAGCCGTCGGCAATGGTGCGCGTGGTCTGCGATCCCGGCCATTCAATCAGGTCCCGCTTGCGGAAGCTTTCGGCGGCGTCGGCGGCCAGCTCTGGTTCGCATCCCCAAACCTGTGCCTGCGCTCCGGCCAGTTTCAGAGCGGTGGCAACACCGCTCAGCAGGCCGCCGCCGCTCACGGGCGACAGTACCAGATCCGCATCGGGCATCTGCTCAAAAATCTCAAGACCGCAGGTTGCCTGCCCGGCAATGATGTAGTCGTCGTCATAGGGTGGAACCATGACGTAGCCATGCTCCGCGACCAGTTCCTCGGCACGCAGCTTGCGCTCTGTGCTGGCTGGGCCAACCAGTACAACCTCTGCGCCCAGCGCCAGCGTGGCTTCACGCTTGATGCGGGGAGCGTTCTCCGGCATGACGATGACGGCCTTGGTTCCCAGCGCACGCGCCGCAAAGGCGACGCCCTGGGCATGGTTTCCGCTGGAGTAGGTGATGACGCCACGCTTCAACTCGTCGGGCGGCAGCGCTGCGATCTTGTTGTAGGCGCCGCGCAACTTGAAACTGCCGATCGGTTGCTCGTTTTCTGCTTTGAGCCAGATCTCCGGTAAGGATGCGTGGGTGTGCAGACCCGCGGCACGCATGCGTTGCGGTTCCAGACGATAGAGGCCGGTCCGAACCGCAATGCCGGTGATGCGCTCGCGCGCCGCGTAGATGTCGTCCAGAGTTGTTAGTGCATTGTTCGGCATAGCCCTATTGTCACCCACGGAAAAGTTCCACACCACATGCCACGCAAGTAGAGAAGCGCGCTCTCAACTGGCAGCTATCTCCAGCACGGCAACGGAGTAAGGCCCCAGCTCAATGGCAAGGTCTGTCGCGTAGGGTATGGGGCGGGTATTAGTGACGAACGTGTCCGGATGCTCAAACGATGCCTTGTCCAGTGGACCGGCGGCGATCGTGTGCAGCGTTGCCGTTGCCCCGGCCTGCATGGCTCTCCCTTGCAATCGCACCAGCAGGGTATTGCCGCTGGCCTGGTAGTTGACCGCTTTGATGACTACGCGCCGACCGTCCGCGCTGCCCGTTGCAATGGCGTCCAGGGATGCCGGTTCCCATGCTGCTGGAATGCTCGTGGAGATTTTGTCCAGGAACTGTTTACGGTCTGGTACCGCGTGAAAGGTTCCCGTCGATGACGCCAGAAACCGTTCCGCGAAGTGTTCGCGGAAGAGCTTTTCGACGGGGTAGCTGCCACCCGGGAACCATGTCACATGGTTGTGATAAATGGATGAGGTCCACTTGGGATCGTCAGTGGCGTTGCGCATCAGCAGGGCCGGGCAGGTCATGGTCAGGCCTGGGCTGAGCGCTTCATACATCATCAGGCTGCCCGCGGCATGCAGCCCGGCGCGCCAGTCATAGGTATGCTGCACGCTCCACTCCAGCACCGCCACCTGGATGTGTTTGTGCCGGGAACGCTGTACGTACGAGCACAGCCCCGTCAGGTATTCGCGCAGCCGCTCAAGGCCGGACGCAAAGTTCTCCGGTTCATATTCATAGTTGTGGCAACCGAGTACATCGAAGTTCTCGCCTGCCAGGTCGATGACTTTTTCGCTCCAGTCCATGTCCACAGAGCGTTTCTGTCCGCAGGCCACGATCGTTGCCCCAGGTACTTCCTGTCGCAGACGCGCGCCATACACATTCACTATCTCGGCATAAGCCTCGGGCGTAAAGCCGTTGTTCATGGGCTCGTTGTCGACCTGGAAGAGCTTCACACCGTACGGCTCGGGATGTCCATTAGCGGCCCGCAGCTTGCCCATGGGCGTTGTTGGCGGGTCGTTCAGGTAGTGAACCCAATCCATGGCGTACTGCACGCTTTCAGGCTTGGTGTCCGGGCATGCCAGCACAATTAGTGGGTCTGCCTTCAACCTTTGGCAAAGCTGCAGAAATTCATCGGTTCCAAACCCGGCGTAATCGGAGTAGCCACCCCAGTACATGTTCGGGTGGTAGCCCCGTGAAGGATAGGGACCAATGCACTCCTGCCAGCGGTAAGTCGAAGCATAGGAGCCGCCCGGCCACCGGATGAATGTCGGCCCAAGTGCTTGCAGAGACTGCAGCAGATCAGGCCGCAGCTCCCCGTTGTTCCGGCTGTCCGCACGCATCAGCGACACGAAGTCGACCAGCACGGTGCCGTTCCCCTCGGCAGCGATGGTTAACGACGCCTGCTCGTCGCGCAAGCCGCTGGTGAAAGCAAACGGTACCTGCTGCCATTCGTGGCCGGCAGGCGCGAGCGGCACCGCAGCAAGGGGTTTGCCTTGTGAGGAAGTCAGACGCAGCGTCACGCGCGCACTGCCGCTTTCACGCTTCAGCCATACGAATCCATCGTAGGGGACGCCTCGATCCACAAAGATACGGCCCTGCTGCAAGGCTGCTTCTCCGTTGGAGTGAGAGCGCAGCCGTACACACTTCGTACCCCGATTCACCGAGGCGTCCACCAGGACCACTTCTCCGCTTCCGGGATGCGCGGTCCAGTAGGTCGTAAAGTCGTTACCCTCGAAGCCAGCACCACGAACCTGCTCGGCAAACAATCCATCCTCAACAGAGTGGTTGATGTGCTCAAGAAACTGGCCGTAGATGTGCTTGTGGATGGGAGCAGAGGCGCGGTCTGTATCCACCTGCAGAACCGCGATGCGCTGACTACTGGCAGCACCTGCCTCTTGCACAGCAGGGAGAGCTTCAGCGAACGAAAGTGGACCGGCAGCGGTGACTGCAAGTGAGGTCTGAAGAAAGTGACGACGATTCATGGGTGAGCGGGTCCGTGGGCACAACCATAATGGCCCGCAGCATAAATCGTAAAGTTTTCTTCGAGACCCGGCTTAAATCGTAGTCGAAATGCAGCCTCTGAACTTTGTCCGTCAGACACGAACGCCGCAGCCTGGCTGCGGCGTTCGCGTGAGAAGTAGACGATCTTTGCAGACCGCTCAGATCTCCAGGATGACTGGCATGATCATGGGGCGGCGCTGGGTATTCTTCTGGATAAAGCGCTTCAGGTCAGCGCGGATCTTTTCCTTGATCAGCATCCAGTCGCGCTTCTCTTCCATGGAGGACTGTTCCAGCGTTTGCGCGATGATGCGGCGTGCGTCCTTGATCATGCCTTCTTCGTTCACCGCGAAGCCGCGGGTCACGATCTCGGGCTGGCCCTGCTGCTTGCCGCTCATCTTGTCGATGGTGATGATGGCAAGGACCAGGCCTGCCTCGCTCAGGTGACGACGGTCGCGGATGATGATGTCTTCCACAACGTCTGACGTTGACCCTGAGTCGATCAGGATACGGCCGCTAGCGACCTTGGTGGTCTTCTCGGCCGTGGTCGGCGTCAGTTCCAGAACTTCGCCATCTTCGAGCAGAACCGTCTTCTCAGGGATGCCGGTGCCCACCGCAATTTCGATGTGCTGCGTCAGGTGGCGGTAGTCGCCGTGGACGGGCACAAAGAACTTGGGCTGCAGCAGGTTGATCATCAGCCGCAGCTCTTCCTGACTGCCGTGCCCGCTGACGTGGATCAGGCCGCTACGGCCATCGTCGTGGATCACCTTTGCCTTGCGGCGGTACAGGTGGTCGATGACGTTGTAGATCGCCTTTTCATTGCCGGGGATCACGCGCGACGAGAAGAGGACCGTGTCGCCTGCCTCGATGCGCGCATGCTTGTGGTTGTCCACAGCGGCCCGGCTCAGAGCGCTCATGGGCTCGCCCTGCGTGCCGCTGATCATGACGCAGACCTTCTCCGGAGCCATGTCCTTAAGCTGGCTGCTATGGATGATCAGGCCCTGTGGCGGATCAATGTAGCCAAGGTCCTGCGCAATTTCCGTGGCATTGTCCATAGATCGGCCAATCAGCGCGACCTTGCGGCCATGCTTGTGGGCCAGGTCCATAGCCAGCTTGATGCGATGGATCGAGGAAGAGAAACACGAGAAGAACAGGCGGCGCTCGGTCCGCGCGAAGATCTCATCCAACCGGGGCTTCACGGCAAGCTCGCCCGGGGTGTAGCCGGGGCGATCGCAGTTGGTTGAGTCCTGCAGCAGCAGCAGAACGCCTTCCTTGCCTAGCTGTGCGAAGCTGTGCAGGTCGAACGGCTTGCCATCCGGCGACGCTAGATCGATCTTGAAGTCACCCGTGTGGACAATGGTACCCACTGGGGTGCGGATCGCCAGGGCGACGCAGTCCACCAGCGAGTGCGTGACACGGATGGGCGAAATCTTGAACGGTCCCAGGTCGAAACTCTCGCCGGGCAGCATCTCGATCAGGTCGGCATCGTCAAGCAGTTTGTGCTCGTCCAGCTTGCCTTCCACATAGGTCAGCGTGAACTCCGTGCCATACACCGGCACCTTCAGCTGCGACAGCATGTGCGGCAGGCCGCCAATGTGATCTTCGTGGCCGTGCGTCAGAAGGATTCCACGCACCTTGTCGCGGTTTTCCAGCAGGTAGGTGATGTCGGGCACGACGATGTCTACACCCAGGAGGTCGTCCTCGGGAAACATAAGTCCGGCATCGATGACGATAATGTCATCCTTGTACCGGATCGCCATGCAATTCATGCCGAACTCGCCCAGGCCGCCGAGCGGTATTACTTTCAACGCATCAGTATTCATTCACTGATCATGCTAGCAGTGTTAGGCTCCCGTGCTGCCTGCCGATGTACGATCTTCGATCTCACGCATGGTTCGGGAGCGACGCCCGGCCCGTCGTCCCATGAGGCTTTTCCAAATCCCGATCAGCAGAAAGACCAGGCAGGCAGTCCCGGCGGAACCAGACGGCAAGACCAGAGCCAGCACCGCGACCAGCAGACCAATGCAACCGGTTCCTGCCTCTTCCACGACAAAGTTCCTTGTCAAGAAGCACTCCACAGGGCTCAGGTCCAGCTTCAGACGTTGCCGATAGGCATTGGCGTACAGCGCAGCAAACAGGAAATAAATAGCCGCCTGGCCCACGGCAAACAGCAGAACAACCTCTGTCATATCGCGGTGACTACCGAGTGTTCCTGCCCGTCCAAAGGCGGAAAGAAACAGGAACTTCAACGGATACACGTAGAACAGGACGACGAACAGAAGAAGGCCGTTGATCCAGATCGTACCGGTGTCATGCGTTCCAAAGCGACGGAAAAAGATGAAATGCCCATACCAGATGAGCATCAGCAGCAAAAAGCTGAAGCCAAAGGGCAAAAATGCTCCCCACAGGTGGTGCAGTTCCTCGAAGCTCTTCGGCACCTCAAGCGACACCACTAAAAGCGTCAGAGCAAAGCCGAAAACCACATCGGAAAAGCCGTCCAGGCGCGAGAAACCCAGACCGCGCAGGCGGAAGCCATCGCCGTCGACTTCATCGCCTTCGTGGTGCAGCATGGAACGTAGCATCGGTTCCTGGATTATCGCAGCAGGTCTTCCAGAACGAGCGAAAGCTCTGTTTTTTCGTCGCGGTATTTCACAATGATGGGTGTGTACAGGCTCAGACCCTCAGCTCCGGGCTTGCTGATGGCGCGTGACCCTGGGACAACGACAGCACCTGATGGGATGATGAGAGGTGTGTCCGCAGTGGCACGGATGGTGGTCCCATTCACCAGGTCGTACACCGGTGTGCCCCGCGTCAGGACGGTGCCGGCTGCCAGCACGGCCTTGCTGCGGACCACCGTGCCCTCGTACACGCCGGTGTTACCGCCTACCAGAACGTCGTCCTCAATGATGACGGGCGTGGCGTTGACCGGTTCTAGAACGCCACCAATCTGTGCCGCGGCCGACAGGTGCACCCGCTTGCCGATCTGAGCGCACGATCCGACCAGCGCATGCGAGTCGACCATGGTGCCTTCGTCGACGTACGCACCCACGTTCACGTACATGGGCGGCATGCAGACTACGCCCTTTGCAAGGAAGGCTCCAGCGCGCACGCTTGAGCCGCCGGGAACGATGCGAATACCCTGTTCGGCCTCAAACACGCGCGCGGGGTAGGTGTGCTTGTCCACGTAAGCGCCGGCGTTCATCTCGACCAGGCTTCCCAGCCGAAATCCCAGAAGGATGCCGCGCTTGACCCACGCATTGACTTTCCAGCCCAGGGCCGTGGTGGCATCCGGTTCGGCGGAACGCAGAGCGCCGCTTTCCAGGGCGTCACGTAGTTCGTTGAAAGCGTCTACCGAGTTGCGTTCTGCGACTGCGGCAGCACCAAGCGAGAACGCATGCTCGATGCGTTGTTCCAGATCTTCAAAAGGCATGGGACAAGTTTATCAACGGAGACTGTGCGTTGATGGGCGCATCGTATGAACGCATGCAGGTTCCGCACACAGCACCGAAGACGCCACCTCCCGTGACTCCGGACGGCCGCTACTTCGTGGTGCGCGGCAGGTTGTGGCGCTGTTCGAATCCGGCGTTGACCGAGGCGGAGCGCCAGCGGCTGACGCACGAATTGATGCAGGCACGCAGCGCAAAGGGCCGTGCCATGCGTGCGGGTGACAGTGTCTTGAGGGAAGCCGCACGCGCCCGTGTGGACGCGGCCAAGCACGCCCTGGGTGAGCGCGGAGAAGTCTGGTGGACCGATGGCGCGCCGGACTACAACCGACACATGGCGAGGAACACGCCGTACGCCGACTGGTTTGCTTCAACAGCCGATGAAGCCGATCAGGGCTGAAGCGCTACGCCGCAGGCCTGTGCTGCCTTGCGCAGGGTTTCTCGTGTGGCCTCGCTGACGGGCAGCATGGGCAGTCGCAGCGTGTCGCCTTCGATCGCTCCCATCATCGCCAGCAGGGCCTTCGCGGGGGCGGGGTTCGGTTCAATGAAGAGCGCCTGCATCAGGCTGTGCAGTTTGCGAACGTGCTCCTGGGCCGCCGCCACATTTTGCTGAAGGGCCGAACGCACCAGCTTCGCAACCAGTCCGGGAGCCGCGTTCGATGCAACCGAGATCAAGCCCTTGCCGCCACCGGCAATGATGGGCAGGGCGAGGTAATCATCACCGGCAAAGACACTGAAGGAATCCCGTGCATTGGCCAGCAGTTCGCCAATCTGCTGCAGGTTGCCGCTGGATTCCTTGATGCCGATGACGTTGGGCAGTTCCGCTAGTCGCAGCACCGTATCCGGCAGCAGATTGGCCGCGGTGCGTCCGGGAATGTTGTAGAGCAGCAGCGGCTTTCCAGTCGCTTCTGCGATGGCTTTGAAGTGCAGGTATTGACCCTGCTGGCTGGGCTTGTTGTAGTACGGATTGGCCGAAAGCAGGCCATACAGTCCATCGATCTTTGATAGCTGCAAGGCGCGGCGAACCACCTCTGCCGTGGCATTGTGGGTGCACCCGGCGATGACCGGCACACGCCCCCCGGACGCTTCGATGACCGCGCGGATCACGGCATCTGTCTCGCCTTCGGTCAGGGTGCTGGCTTCGCCGGTCGACCCACACGGCACCAGAAAGTCCACGCCGCCTTCAATCTGCGCGTGAACCAGTGCCGTTAGCGAGGGGAAATCAACATCGCCGCTGGAGTGAAAAGGGGTAACGAGTGCAGTGCCAAGACCGTGAAGAATTGCAGGTTCCATGCCGCGTTTGAGTGTATCGCGATCAGGCCATGCCGGTGCGTTCGGTGACGCAAGCTTCCGTCTTGTGCAGGCCGAGTTCCGGCACAATCCAGATGAGAGTCACCAGAATGTTGAGGCAGAGCGACAGAAGCGGTTTGTAGTACGCGGTTGGAATGGCCGCGATGTACAGCAGAAGACAGGCGATGTGCTTGGCCGTTTCAAGCTGGCTGGTCCTTGGCAGCACCTCGCCGCGTTTCCGCCGCAGCCCGTCCAGCGAAAGCCGCAACACCAGGAAGCCCTGCCCAGCCAGCAGCATGACAAACGCGTACAGCGCCGTGGAGAATGAGTCGAAGTGCTTCTCACCCACATAATCCGTAAAGAAGGGGATCAGTGACAGCGTGAAGAGGAAGAACATGTTCGCCCAAAGCACGCGGTAGTTCGCTGACTCCGTGCGCCGCAGGATCTCGTGATGATTGATCCAGTAGACGGCGGTCATGGCAAACGAAAGCGCGTAGAGGCCCAGCCTGGGAGCCAGATGCCACAATCCTGCCAATCCACTTTGCTGCGGAACGTGTAGCTCCAGCACCATAACGGTGATGATGACTGCGATCACGCCATCGGAGAACGCCTCCAGGCGGGTCGTCTTCATCTCGCCTGGGCTCGACAGCTTACACCCACTCGCCCTGGCGCATCAGGGGTTCTTCTGAACCATCTTTGTCAACGCCGTGCACGTCCATGGCACCGGACCCTATCATCCAGTCCACGTGGATCAGGCTGCTATTCGCGCCCTTGCCGGTCAGCGTAGCCTCGTCCATCGTTTCGCCGTCGATCAGGCAGGTTGCATAGGCTTGCCCCAGTGCGATGTGGCTGGCAGCATTCTCGTCGAACAGCGTATTCCAAAACAGCAGGCCGCTTTGCGCGATGGGCGAGGAGTGCGGCACCAAAGCTACTTCGCCCAGGCGGCTCGCGCCCTCGTCCACGGCAATCAGCTTGCGCAAGGCTTGTTCGCCTGCGGACGCGTGTGCCTCGACAATCTTGCCGTCCACAAAGCGGACCGAGATGTTCTCAATCAAGGTGCCCTGGTGCGACAGCGGCTTGCTTGCCGTTACGGTACCGTTGACGCGGTCCTTGTGCGGTGTGGTGAAGCATTCTTCCGTCGGGATGTTCGCGTTGCAGAAAATGCCATTGCCGCAGACGCCGCCGCCACCAGCCCACAGGTGGTCATCGGCCAGACCGACGACCAGGTCTGTTCCCGGTCCGCGGAAGTGCAGGGCGCTATAGCGCTTCCCATTGAGCAGATCGACGCGTTTGGCGATGGACCGGCCGTGGTCTTTCCAATCCTGGACCGGGTCAGCACCGGTGACCCGCGAGGCGTGGAAAATAGCCTCCCACAAGGCTTCCAGTGCATCGTTTTCAGCCAGTGTAGGGAATACAAGACGCGCCCATGCGGGTGTGGCACCGGCAACAATCGTCCAGTTGATCGCGTGGCGGGTGATCAGTTCCATGGCTGGCTTGGCCGCCCTGGAGGTTGCGATGTTGCTTCTGCTGACCTTTGCCGGATCCTGATCTTTCAACAGTGCGGGGTTTGATCCGGTAATGCCCATGCGCGCAGTGCCGCTACGGTAGGCTTCGGCGATGCCGTCTGCCAGCCACTTTGCAGTGGAGTCGAAAGCGGCGTCTGGAGCGTACTGGTAGCGAGCCAGCGTAGTTTCATCGTCTGCGTACATCACCGTGACAAGATGTGCACCCGCTTTGTAGGCCTGCTCCGCAACGCGACGAACGAACGGCGCCACCTCAAGAGGAGCTGTAATCACTAGTTCCTGTCCGGGCTGCAGATTCAGGCCTACGCGGACGGCGACCAGCGCAAAACGGTCAAGCTTTTCTTCAAAGGAAAGTTCAGCAAAGGTGCGGGTCATTTCAGCGGTAGCGGCCATGTCTCTTTCAGAACGTATTAGAGCTGCGAGAAGATGTTACGAAAATCGTACACGCCCTTGCGTCCGCTCAACCATTCCGCGCCCCGCACTGCACCCTCCGCAAATCCCCGCCGTGAAAATGCCTCGTGCGTCAAAATCACGCGGTCCGCGCCGCTTCTGGCTTCAAGTATGTGCAGGCCTGCGGCATCCCCTTCGCGCAACGATTTGATCGGCACCTCACCGGCCTCAGCTACCGCCTGCTGCAGGCTGGTGGCTGTGCCCGACGGCGAATCCAGCTTGGTGACATGGTGGGTCTCTTCGATGGTGAACTCGTACCCAGCCTTGCTGAGCGGCTCTGCCATGGCTTCGGCCAACTGCAGCATGACCTGCACACCGATAGAGAAGTTGGTGCCGTGCAGCAGGGCTGCCTCCTTGCGAACGGCAAGGCTGGCCATATCGTTCAGGCTGCTATACCAGCCCGTGGTTCCCACCACGACCTTTGCGCCCACGGCGAGGCAGGCACGCAGGTTCGGTACAACCGCTTCCGGCGTCGTAAAGTCGATCACCACGTCGAAGCCGGCGACGAACGGAGCTGTCAGCGCAGCTCCGCGAGGGTTCTCTTTTGCATCCAGAACGTGTACGCCATGGCCGCGTTCGTGTGCCACATCGGCCACCAGCTTGCCCGTTTTACCGTGCCCAAGCACCAGTAATCTCATCGTTTGTTCCTATTCCTACTGCACTGCGACCGGCAGTGGTGTGTGTACTGGAGGTGCGCCCGTGGTGTTTGCGCGCGCATCCAGATCAAAAATGGTTCCATCAGGATCGGCAAAGAACCGGCGGTGCAGGGAACGGATTGCCTCTGCCGCGTCGTCTTCTTCGACCATAAAGCTCATGTTGATTTCGCTTGCGCCCTGCGAAATCATGCGGACGTTGATGTGTTCGATGGCCGTAAACACCTTGCCGGAGATGCCGCTGTGGCCACGAATATCCTCGCCCACCAGGCACACTAACGCCTTGTTGCTCTCGTACTTCACGTCCGCAATCTTTGACAGATCCTCGGCGATAGCGGGCAAATGTTCGCTTGTGTCGATGGTGACAGAAATCGACACTTCGCTGGTGGAGACCATGTCAATGGCCACGCGATGCTTGTCGAAGACGTCGAACACGGCCTTCAGGTAACCGTGCGACATGAGCATGCGGCTAGCGACAATGTCGACGATGGTCAAGCGCTTTTTGACTGCAATGCTCTTGAATGGCGATCGGCAGGGCGGCGCCACCGCGCTGATGCGTGTGCCTTCGTTCGCCGCGTTGCGCGAGTTCAGCACAAAGACCGGGATGTTCTTCTGCACGGCGGGCAGGATGGTCGCCGGGTGCAGCACCTTTGCGCCAAAGTAGGCGAGCTCTGCCGCTTCTTCGAATGAAATGGTCTTGACCCGCAGAGCATCCGGGCAGATACGCGGATCGGTGGTCATGATGCCGTTGACGTCGGTCCAGATTTCGATGGCGCCTGCGTGCAGCGCTCCACCGACCAGGGCAGCGGAAAAGTCGCTGCCGCCGCGGCCAAGCGTGGTCGTGATCCCTGCTGCGTTAGAACCGATGAAACCGCCCATCACCGGCGTCAGGTTGCGTTCGACCAGAGGCATGGCGTGCAGCAACAAGCGCTCTTCGATGAACGCTTCCTGTGGGATCGCCTTGCCGTAGCTGTCGTCGGTCACAATGCACTGTCGAGCATCCAGATGCGCGCCTTCCAGGCCGCCCGCCGCGAACGCCGCTGCGACGATGGTGCTTGAGAGCCGCTCGCCAAAGCTGACGACCAGGTCAGTCGTTCGTGGCGTCAACTCGCCCACGGCACTGATGCCGCGCAACAGGTCATCCAGCGCGTCAAAGTCGTGCTGGATCGTGTTGAGCAGCTGGGACAGCTCCAACCCTTTCACCAGGTCCGACGCTGTCTCCAGGTGGCGCGAGCGCAGGCGCGCACTCAGCGCCAAGGCACCTGATTTGTCTCCGATGCCCGCTGCAGCGGCGGCTGACAGTAGCTGGTCCGTCACCTTTGCCATGGCGGATACAACAACAATGGGCTGCAGACCACGTCCACGTCGACCGCGCACAATCTCGGCGGTACGGCGGATGGCGGCTGCGTCCTCGACAGAGGTGCCGCCGAACTTCATCACAACAATGCCTGGGCGTGCCGTGCTCATGCTGTGGTCGACTCCTGCCTGCCGCTACCGGTTTGTGTGTGCAACACGTTGCCCGGCAGCTTGCCCAGCTTCGCCAGAACCTCTGCATTCAGCACAGCTGCGCCAGCAGCACCGCGCAGTGTGTTGTGGCTCAGCAGGACGAACTTCCAGTCCAGCAGGGAACAGGGCCGCAGACGTCCCACAGTCGTACTCATGCCATGGCCGTTCATCACGTCCAGCCGCGGCTGCGGTCGGTCCGCTCCGTCGTTGTACAGCACCGGATGCTCAGGCGCAGACGGCAGACCGTGCCCATGCAGCGGCTGAAAGCTGCTCCACGCGGCAAGCATTTCTTCGTGGGTTGAGGGCTTCTTTAACTTGATGGAGACGCACTCCGTATGCCCGTCGATTACGGCGACGCGGTTGCAGTGTGCGCTGACCTTTGCAGACAGGCTCTCAATGCCGGAACCAGTAAAGCGGCCCAGCAGCTTGCCGACCTCTTCCTGCATCTTCTCTTCTTCGTTCTTGATGAATGGAACCACGTTGCCCATAATGTCGAGCGATGGAACGCCCGGGTACCCCGCGCCGCTAACTGCCTGCATAGTGCTGACGAACAGGCTTTCAATGCCGAAGCGTTCCTCAAGAGGCTTCAGCGCAAGTACCAGTCCAATGGCGGAGCAGTTCGGGTTTGTGACCAGGTACCCGCCTTCGGAGCTCTTAAAGGCAGCCTGCGAGGCGATCAGATCCAGGTGATCGGCGTTGACCTCGGGCACAACCAGCGGCACGTCCGGGCTCATACGAAAGGCGCTGGAATTAGAGATCACTGCGCATCCCGCATTCATAAACTGCGGCTCCAGCTCTCGCGCGACATCCGTATCCAGGGCAGCAAAAATGATGCGCGGCAAGGTTTCGGTCTGCGCGGCAGGGGTGTTCGGCTGCAGCACCATGTCGCCGATGTTCAGCGGCATGGGCGTGTCCAGCTTCCACCGGCAGGCGTCGGCAAAACGCTTGCCGGCAGAACGTTCACTTGCCGCCAACCATGCGATCTCAAACCACGGATGGTTGCTTAGCAGTTGAATAAATCGCTGACCTACAGTGCCGGTCGCGCCCAGGATGCCTACCTTGCGACGTTCCATTTCTTCTCGATCCTTTCGTCAAGGATACGTGAAAAGAGGTCGCAACCCGGCTAGATGTCGCTGCGATAGCGCCTGCGATAGGTGCCACCGCCAATCCCGCCCCATGCCATCAACAAACCCACGGCGTGGATCAGGAACCAGACGCTGAAACCCTGCGCGGTGTAGATCAGGAACAGGATCAGCAGACGTGGTACCAGCACCGCGATCAGTAGGGGCACCAGGTTGATGACGAAAGCGCCACCCGGATGGTCCTGCAGGTACATCACAAGCAGGGAAATGCGCGGCAGGAACAGGCTAAGAACCAGAAACCAGAACGGCAAACCGACAGTGTGCATGGCAATACCTCAGAGACGAACTTTCGATCAGAGCTTAGGTGAGGGCAACGCTGAGCAGTTTACGACGGCCCCGCTTGTTTTCGGGTTCGTTGTGTCCCAAGGAGTTCTTCCAGCTCTTCCTTGAACTCGCGAACGTCCTTGAAGTCGCGGTACACCGACGCAAACCGAATGTAGGCCACCGTATCCAGCTCGCGCAGGTGGTTCATGATCATTTCGCCGATCTCGTTGGTGGTTCGCTCGCGGTCGGGTGAGTCGACAACGTAGGCTTCCGCCTCGTCCACGATCTTGCCCAGCTTACCGGTAGGCACAGGCCGTTTTTCGCAGGCATGCAGAAGCCCGCTCAGAACCTTTTGCCGGTCGAATTTCTCGCGCCGGCCATCTTTCTTTACGACCATGTACGGGATTTCGTCGATGCGTTCGTAGGTCGTGAAGCGCTTGCCGCAATGCTCGCACTCGCGCCTGCGGCGAATGCTGTCAGCTTCCTTGCTCTCGCGCGAATCGACGACTTTGTCCTGGGCGTAACCGCAGAATGGGCACTTCATGAGGGCTCAGTGTACCGGATGCGGCTCGTGTAGCTCCTTAGCCTGGCCGCTCTGCTGTGCCACACTTCGCAATGAGACCTGCTCGACCCGAGCAAAGATGACGCCCGGCAGGATCACTGACATGGAGCTGACGACCCAAAGAATCAGGCCCGCGCTCGAAGCCAGTTCCCTCGGAATGCCGAACAGGACCGTCAGTGCCGTGATGGTCAGCAACTGCGCCCCGCCGCCAATGCCCGGCAGCTGCACCACGCTGCCCACGACGCTGAAGCCCATCAGCAACACGACATGCGAGATGGTCATGCTGTGGAGAGGCGCAGGAAAGGCCCGGAGAACCACAACATAACTGACCGCAATGCTTAGCCACGTAAGCAGGCTGTAGAACGACGCCAACAGAAAATCTGAGAAGCTGCCAATGGTGTTCAGGCCCTGGCGAAACTCCAGCACACGGGCTGCGACCGCTATCCCTGCGGACCGGGAGACCTTGCCTGCAATGCCACCAAGCAGCCGGGCGACAGCTTCACCCGCATACAAGGTGAATGCTACAAACAGCGACAACACAGCAATGGCCGCAGCGATCGCGTAGCCGAACAGGTGGTAGCGATTGTGGTACGGCAGGTTGTTCAACTGCGACGAAAGCAGCAGATTTCCTGCAAACAGGATTCCGAACGCGCCCAGATCAAAGATGCGTTCCACGGCGACCACCGCGATCTGCGAGGAAAAGGTCAGGCCGGTGCGGCGGCTCACAAGGTATGGCCGAATCAACTCTCCAATGCGCCCAAGTGCCGCCAGCCCTGCGAACCCGATGAACTGCGAACCAGTCAAACGCCACCAGGCCGGTTGGCCGCCCGCCGGGAATGAGGGCTTCAAAAGCACAGCCCAACGCGCTGCCCGGCAGGGAAAGTTCAAGTAAAGAATCAGGGTTGCCAGCACCAGCAGTCGCGCATCCACCCTGCGGCACGCCTGCCAGAAAGCACCCCAGTCGAAATGCGACGTGTGCAGCTTCCATGCCACCAGCCCGAGCAGAAGGGCGGTTCCGGCCCACAGGACTGCTTTGCGACGGTCCATGGTTTAGCGGGACACCCTTCCCGGCAGGGCAGCAGCAGTCGCCGGTACTGCAGACGTTGCTTGCGTCACAACCAGGCGGTTGAATTCGCGCAGCACCCTTGCAACATACACTCGTGTCTCGCGGAACGGCGGTATGCCGCGGTAATGGTCGACAGCACCTGGACCGGCATTGTAGGCAGCTACCGCAAGCGCAATATTGTTGTGGTACCGAGTCAGCAGGCCATCCAGGTATGCGCTTCCGCCATTGACATTGTCTCCGGGGGCAAAGCTGTCTTTGACGCCGAGTTTAGCTGCCGTGGCTGGCATCAGCTGCATCAAGCCACGAGCTCCGACGCGCGACACGGCATGCGCGTTTCCTGCGCTTTCTGCCTTGATGACCGACGCAAGCAGAGCGACGTTCACGTTGTGCTGCGAACCTGCGGTCTGAAGGAGTTCGGCCAGATCGGTCTTGCTTCCAGCTGCCGTTGCGGACGTGGCGATCGGCGGAACCGGCTCCACAGTGGCTTCAATCGTGATGATGGAAGCCAGTGGAACGTCCATATAGTTGCCTGCCTCTGTGCCGGAGGTGGGCAGGTATAGCCGCATGGTGCCGGCGCCTGCCATCTCGCGGGACGTGCAGGTGACGGCAAAGCCGTTGCGCAGCGTAACCACCTCTGCGCAGTGCGCGACCCGCGCAGCCATTACAACAGCCATACACAAAACAAAGCGGTACGCTCCCACGTGAAGCCCAAACCGGGAGTTGAGAAGACCTGGCAACATGCGACCTCAGCCTATCATCTACATCGGCAAACAAGGTCTTCTACCAGCTCTAAGGGAACGCAGCGTTTATCGCTACTGCGACGGCGTCCTCGTCATGCGTGCCGTTCACCGGCCAACCGCGTTCCCGTGCCAAGTCCAGCAGAGTCAAGGGAGCATTTCCCATCAGGACCGGCCAGTTTGCCAGCTCAAGCATGGGCAAATCATTCCAGTTGTCGCCCAGACACATCAGGTTGGCAGGGGAGAGTCCGACTCCCTGCAGCAGCAGGGCCAGGCCGCTGCCTTTGCTGCAACCCTGCGGAAGGATGTCCAGGATGCACAGATCGCGTCCCGGGTACTCTGTGCGGAACAGTTCCAAACGGTTTTCATGCAGCCCCGTCAGCAATAGCTCTGCCTGCCGCATACGGTCCATGGTTCCGCACAGCATGGCCTGGATCGGCGGACCTGCTGGATCGCCATCTACAAGCGCATTTTCGATGGGCTGGACTCGCCGAAT
The DNA here is from genome assembly GCA_050954525.1 of Janthinobacterium lividum. GTDB lineage: Bacteria > Acidobacteriota > Terriglobia > Terriglobales > Acidobacteriaceae > Terriglobus. The sequence continues at coordinate 14,548 of JBPBPZ010000053.1, read as the reverse complement.
GTAGCGTGCGTTTGTTTCCATCCACGCGTGAATGCTGCTGTGCAGTTCATCCAGTTCCTCAAGCACCAGCGCACCGGTAACATCCTCGCCGTCCGCGCCGAACACATCAAAAGTGAACACAAGGCTGTTGCGAAAGCCGTGAAGCACCCCGCAAAGCCAGCGAGCCGTTTCCAGCGACATGGGTCTGCGAAAAAGCAAGTCGCCGCTGATCGTTCGGGCCACCGTGCCGTTTGAGCTGAGCACGACATCATGGGGGTGTAGCGGCAAGGTGTGAAGGATCTTCATGGCGTAGCTGTGGCGCCGTCCCGTAGCAATAACAATGTGCGCGCCGGCAGCCCTTGCCCTGTCTATCGCCGCGCGGTTTGCCTCTGTGACGTAGCCCCCGGTGTGCACCAGGGTGCCGTCCATGTCGATGGCAATCATGCGTGGCGGGCCTGCAGCAGAGATGCCCCCGCTCATTCGGCCACCACCAGTTCCGCTACGGACGGGCTTAGATCCGCGCCTGCGCGGCTGCGTGTCGTCAGCAGAACGGCGGAGACAAAGATCAGGGTGCCGCCGGCCCAGGCAGCCGGGCCCAGACGTTCATGAAAGGCCCAAACTCCGAGCAGCGATCCCATGACCGGCTCAAGATTCAGAAAAACCCCGGCCTGCGAGGCAGGAACCTGCGTCATGCCCCAATTCCACAGCAGGGTCGTTGCGGCAGTACACAGCAGACCGCTGGCGGCCAGTGCTGCCCATGCCTGGTTGGAGATGCCGTGAACCGGTGGAACGCCATATTGTAGGCATACCCAGACAGCCATCATCACGGTGCCCAAAACCAGGCTGCGCGCGCTTACGACGAGGGCACTATGCCGGTTGAGCAGATCCTTGTTACCTAGAATCCAAACCAACGCAATCACAAGGGAGACAACCACAAGCATGTCGCCAAGCAGCGAGGCGCCGCCGCTGCTCTTGCCCGCCAGCGCAATCATGCAGGCACCGCAGGTGGAGCCAGCCAGTGCGCACCAGCCAAGGGCGTCCAACCGCTCGTGCAGAAAGATCGCTGCCCCACCTGCCAGCACGACCGGCATGGTGCCGATCATGAGCGAGGCATGAGCTAAGGTTGTCAGCGAAAGGCCCTTGAACTGGATCAGGAACTGCAGGGGAATGCCGAAAAAAGCGGCAACCGCAAGAATGGACCAGTCGCGGCGACTCCACGAAGATGTTTGGCGGAATGCAAGCGGCAACGCGGGAATGACTGCAAACAGGAACCGGTAGAGCACCATGTGGCCCACCGACATCTCGCGCAGAGCGATTTTGCCGAAGTAGAAGCCTGTACCCCAAAGCGCTCCAGCTCCACCGCAAGCCAGAAAGCCAAGCGGACGGGATTTCGCGGAAAAGCTCACACTTTCACTCTCGCATACGCAACCCGGGCATTTGTGAGCAGGTAGCGGAGTCGTTAGGGCTCCGTTGGCGGCACGGAAGTCACTTTCGCGCCACGTCGATGAAGTTGAAGAAAACACAGGCTACGATAGATCGAGACAGCATCCATGCCCTCTTTCCTGACACATCGCTTTCTGTCACTGGTCGGCCTGGGACTGGCATTGTTGCCCCACGCATTTGTGCTGGCGGAAACGGTCTCGCCTCCGGCAAAGACCGGCCCGGCAACACCCGCCGTCTCATTTCCGCTGGAAACGTTTGGCTACCGGCCCGGTTCAAGCGCCATCGCTCTGCGCTCCGGCTACACGAATGCAACGCTGTCCTTTATTGATTCTGACCATCTTCTGCTTACGTTCAGCGCGCGCAAACTGATGCTGCGAGCAAACGACGGACGTGAGGGAGATGACGATCACACCGTACGGGCCCAGGTGATCCATCTGCCGGATGGAAGGGTAGTGCGTGAGACGGAGTGGCGTCTGCACGACCGTGCACCGTACCTGTGGCCGCTGACGGACGGCAAGTTCCTGCTGCGCGAACGTGGCGACATCTACTCGCTCGACCCGCTGGGAGCCTTCCACCCGGAGCAACTTGGCAGGCGCATGCTGCTGCATTCCGAAAATGAGATTGAAAGTGTCCAGCTCAGTCCCGCGCGCGACCTGCTTCTGCTGGAGACGACACCCGCGCGCCAGGTAGGCGACGATCCCGAGGAGAAGCGCGAATTGCCCGTAGCAGCCGACTTCTTTCGCGTCGGGCTGGATCGTGACGGTGCGGTGCGGCTTACCAACCGGGGCCACGCCATCTCGCATAGCCCCTTTTCCATTTCCTTTACCTCCATGGGTGTGCTGCAAACGGTCAAAGAGGACCGCCTGCACTGGGGCTTCGACTTCCACACCTACGCCGGTAAGAACATTGAACTTGCAGGCTTTACAAGCACGTGCCGGCCGTCCAGCATCTTTGTCTCGGACGCAGAGTTTTTCGCCTACGGCTGTCGTGGATCCGAAGACCGCCGGTTGATGGGCGGCTTTAATCTGCTGGCCGAAGCCAAGTGGGTCTTCACATTGGACGACTCGCCACTTTGGCTGGGCATCAGCTCCTCGCCCAGCGCGGGCCGATTTGCCGTTCGCAACACGCTGACCACGTCCCCCGCGCAAGATGGCGACCGGCTGGGCGCAAATGATATTCGAGCCCAGGAAATACGCGTGTACAGCAGCCGCGAAGGTGTGGAGTTGTTGCGTGTCGTGTGTTCTCCGGCCCAGCGGCCGGGTGGCAACTTTGCCCTTTCCTCTGACGGCTTAAAGCTCGCCGTTCTGCATGGACCGATGCTGGAGATTTACAACCTGCCCCCGATTGCGCCTGAAGACGGCAAGCTGTACGAACGGGAGCAAACTTCGTTACTGCCGCTGCGGCCTTCAGCGGACCTTGACGTCGCGGTCGCGTTAACCAACGGCAGCGACAAGTCCAGCGACGCTCCGTAACCGCACTTACTCGTCCATGCGCGTACGGTCCAGAAGGAAGAAGATCGGAACCGCCACCGCAGCGTTGATTGCTGCGCGCAGCAACTCGTGCACCGGCTGCGCCGCGTAGTCACCCTCGCCCAGCAGAAACCGTTCCATCACGAACAGCAGCAGGGACTGCAAAAGGCAGAAGCCGAAGTTCATCAACCCGCGTGTGATGAAGTTTTCGACATCGACCTTCACGCCGATGGATGCGGCCGCGTAGCCGGTGATCGCCTTGACGATGCCATTCACGCCAATGTACTGGTTGCTGGGCAAGTCCTGCAGAAGACCGACGACCGTTCCGAACAGCGTCCCCGCGATGCGGCTACGCCACGAAATGGAAAAGTAGAGCACCGCGATCAGCGGCAGGTCCAGGATGCCGAGGGGCTTCCAGACGCGTGGCAGGTACACATGCAAAAACAGGGCGCAGAGCGGCACAGCGAGTAGCGCGACGGGGTGAAAGTGATGCTCTTCCAGTTCGCGACGGTTGGCAAAGGAGCGACGCGGCATCAGGGTTGCGCCTCCTCTGCCTTGCGCGGGGACTTCGGTGCGGGTGTTGCCAGATCGCCGTGTGCGCCGCCCGGTGCGAGGGAGTTCGCAGGAGGAATCGCTCCTGGTGAATAGCGGTCGGTATGCAGTGGCGGCGGTGGTTTCGGCAAGGCCACACCGGGCTGCTGCGAAGCGTTCACGCCCGGCGGTTTGTCGGTTGTTCCGTCCTGGATCGCCGCTTTTTCGTGAAGTCCGGGAAGCCGGTCCGCTACGATATCTGCGGCTTTCTTGCCGGTCTCATCCGAATCATCACCTGCAGCAGCGGCTGACTTCGCCATCTGCTCCGCCACGTCGGTGACCACCAGCACTTCCTCAAGCCGGTCCAGGTTTGCCGAAGGCTGGATGGTAATCGCTGCATACGGCTGGTGTTCCGGGTCAGGACGGATGGACTTTACCGAGCCCACGGGCAGGCCGCGGGGAAACACACGGTCGCCGCCGCTGGTGACAACGGCTTCGCCCGGCTTGATGCGCTCATCCGGCATAAGATTACCGATTTGCAATTGACCACCTGCAGATCCGCGAACGATGCCACGGCTACGAGTACTGGTAAGCACCACGCCAGCGCCGGAGCTCGGGTCATTCAGCAGCAGCACCTGTGCCGAGTCCGCAAAGACATCCCGCACCTTGCCAACGATGCCGTCCGGCGTAATGACGGCCATATCCGGTCGCAAACCGTCATCGGAACCCTTGTCGATGGTGAGGATCCGCGTCTGATCGCCGCCGCCCGTGCCCACGACTTCTGCGGCCACAGTGTGGCCCACGTACTGCTCCTTGAAGGCGAGCAGCTTCTGCAGCCGCTGTCCCTGGCGCGCATCCTCGGTCAGCCAAGCTTCACGCAGCCGTAGCTGGTCGATCTGGTACTGCAGATCGCGGTCGTGCTGGCGTACATGCCGCAGATCGATGTAGCCGTGCCACGCGCCACGGAGGCTGCCACCGGCCCGCTTCAGTGCAATCTCAAACGGTGTGTTCGTGTAGGCGGACCAGGCTCGAGCCAGCCGCAGATGATGACCGTCTTCGCGCGAGGCGTACCGTGCGCGCCGCATCTGCGACGCAAGACCGATGACCTGCGCCAGAAGCACAGCGGCAAGCACCAGAGCGCTTCTGAACCGGTTGAAGAACGTTTCCATCCGTGCGTTCCTGTCGCCTCCGGACGGGATTAGTCGATGGAAATTTTGCGCAGGAGGGCAAAGTCCGACAGCATGCGCCCTGTGCCCAGTACGACGGAAGCGAGTGGATCGTCCGCAATGGACACTGGCAGTCCTGTTTCTTCGCGGATGCGCCGGTCAAGATTCTTGATCAAGGCACCGCCACCAGTCAGCACGATGCCGCGGTCGGAGATGTCGGCGGAAAGCTCGGGCGGGGTCCGCTCCAAAGCTACGCGGATCGCATTCATGATGGTGGCGATGCTTTCGCTAAGCGCCTCGCGGATTTCAGAGTCGTCAATGGTAATCGTCTTGGGCACGCCTTCAATCAGGTTGCGGCCCTTGATCTCCATGGTCAGCGGCTTGTCCAGCGGAAACGCTGAGCCGATCTCCATTTTGATCATCTCTGCCGTACGCTCGCCGATCAGCAGGTTGTACTTCCGCTTCAGGAAGTTCATCACCGACTCATCCATCTGGTTGCCGGCCATGCGCACCGAGCGCGAGTAGACGATGCCCGCCAGCGAGATCACCGCGATGTCTGTGGTGCCGCCGCCAATGTCGACCACCATGTTGCCACCAGGTTCCGTGATCGGCAGTCCTGCGCCGATGGCAGCCACCATGGCCTGCTCCACCAGGTACACCTCACTGGCCTTGGCGCGGTAGGCGCTGTCTTCCACGGCGCGCTTTTCCACCTGCGTAATTTCGCTAGGCACGCCGATAATGATGCGCGGGTGCACCAGCATCTTGCGGTTATGCGCCTTTTGGATGAAGTAATTCAACATCTTTTCGGTATGGCGAAAGTCGGCAATGACGCCGTCCTTCATGGGGCGGATCGCAACGATGTTGCCCGGGGTTCGGCCCACCATCTCTTTGGCTTCCTTGCCGACAGCCTCTACCTCATTCGTGATCTTGTTCACGGCGATGATGGAGGGTTCGTTCACGACGATGCCTTTGCCACTGGCGAAGACAAGCGTGTTCGCCGTGCCCAGATCGATCGCGAGATCGTTTGAGAACAGCGAGAAGAGCGAACGCATGCTGCGCGCGCGGGAGCTGCGACCCTGGTACCCGTTTTGAGGCATGTAGCGTTGTTTCCTGACCGAAAGCGTTCTTTGTGTCATTGTACGGCGCGGTTGACATTTGCCCTGATGGCGAGGTGGATTACACCGTGGGCTCCTCGCCACAGGGTCTCTAACAGTCCGCACGTTGGCGTTGGAACGCGGCTTTTGTACTCTGGTAGGGAACTGGAGTTTGGACATGATTGTTGGCGTTCCGAAAGAAACAAAAGACCACGAGAGTCGCGTCGGCATTACACCGGGCGGCGTACACGCCCTGGTGGCGGCCGGGCACACGGTACTGGTGCAGACTGGCGCAGGCGATCTTTCTGCCTTTCCTGACGACGACTACCAGAACGCAGGCGCGGAAATCGTGGGATCGGCATATGACACGTGGCGGCTCGCGGACATGGTTGTCAAGGTAAAAGAGCCGACCGAGAAGGAGTACAGCCACTTCCGCGAAGGCCTGCTGCTGTTCACCTACCTCCATCTAGCTCCACTGCCCGGGCTGACTGACAAGCTGTTGGAGAAGAAGGTCAACGCAATTGCGTACGAAACCGTGCGTGATCGCGCCGGCACCCTGCCGCTGCTGACCCCTATGAGCGAAGTGGCCGGACGCTTGAGCGTTCAGGTGGGCGCGACCTTTTTGCAGAAGTCGCACGGCGGCCGTGGTGTGCTGCTAGGCGGTGTTCCAGGCACCGTGCCCGGGACCGTTGTGATCATCGGCGGCGGCATCGTTGGCACAAATGCTGCGAAGATGGCGCTGGGACTCGGGGCCAAGGTCACCATCATTGACTTGAGCCTGAACCGCCTGCGCGAGATCGACGACATCTTTAACGGACGCGTCTACACGCTGGCTTCAAACCCCTACAACATCGCACGCGCAGCCGCTGAAGCAGATTTGCTGATCGGCGGCGTGCTCATCCCGGGTCACTCCGCACCCAAGCTGGTGACGGCAGACATGGTCAGGGGCATGAAGAAGGGTGCTGTGATCGTCGACGTCGCCATTGACCAGGGTGGCTGCATCGAGACAGCGCGTCCCACCACGCACACGGATCCTTCGTACGTTGTGGACGACGTGGTGCACTACTGCGTTACGAACATGCCCGCAGCGGTCCCGAATACATCGACGCTGGCGCTGACCAACGCGACCTTCCCCTATGTTCTGACCTTGGCAAACAAGGGCGCGCAGGCAGCGATCCGTGAGGATGCAGGCATTGCAGAGGGCGTAAACACCTTTGCCGGTGAACTGACGTACCGGGCAGTAGCAGAATCACAGAACCGGGCGTGGAAGCCGGTCTTGGAACTGGTCTAAGACAAAGTGGCTTCCTGATCGTGAGATCAGGAAGCCACTCGATCACCTGCATAGCGATTCGAACTCGCCTGCTATCCGACGTTCTTGATGGCAGCGCGCAAGGCCTTGGCAGCTTCGCCTGGGTCCTTCGCTCCGTAGATCGCCGCACCCGCGACGGCTACCGCTGCGCCTGCAGCTTCAACCTGCACAATGCGCTCCAGGTTGACGCCACCCGCCACGGCAAAGGGGATCCCGGCGTCGCGGCCCGCTTCCAGAAGCTTGTCAATGGAGTACCCAGCCTCGGCCTGCTCATCCAGACCTGCGTGCAGTTCCACAGAGTGCACACCGAGAGCCGCAAGCTGCTTCACGCGACCCGCCTTGTCCGAGACGCCGATGACGTCGGCAACGACGCTCTTTCCGTGCTTCTTCGCTGACTCGACAGCTCCACGGATGGTGCTGTCTCCTGCTGCCGCAAGCACGCTCATCATGTCGGCACCAGCCTTGAAAGCCATGTCAGCTTCCAGCGCTCCGGCATCCATGGTCTTCATGTCAGCAAAGACGAGCTTATCCGGGTAGGCCTTCTTGACTGCCGTGACCACTGCCAGGCCCTCCTGCTTGATCAGGGGCGTTCCAAGCTCGATGATGTCGACCGAATCTGCCACCTTCTCGAGAAGGTTAAGCGCGTCCTGAGTGGAAAGAAGATCAATGGCAACTTGCAATTTCATGGTGTTCTCCTGCTTGTGCGACGAGTCGCGGTCAAAGTAACTATTCCAGATTGGCGTGACGCGCGAGCAGATCTTCTGCGCTTTGCGTGCCGCTTTTCCAAAGTGAGTGAAAGAGTGCGTCGAGCAGCAAAAGAACTGCCTGTTCGAAGAGAGAGCCTGCATATTGCTCGGAGGCGCGCTCCCCGGTGTCGGACTTCGAGGCAGCTGTAAGTACGATTGTGCCGGTAGCGAGCTGGGCAAGTGGTGATTGCGGCGCAGTCGTGATTACAAGGATTGCTGCACCGACCTTCTTTGCCACTTCCGCTGCCATCATGACAGTCTTCGTCGTGCCCGAAGCCGATGCCAGCACCAGCAGATCGCCTGCAACTATCGCGGGCGCGGTTACTTCACCGACCACATGCACCTGCAGACCCAGATGCATGAAGCGCATTGCCGCCATCTCCAGCGCCAGTCCGCTACGCCCCGCGCCCAGAAAAAAGAGTTTCCTGCCCGCAAGCAGCATTTCACCCGCGGATGTGAACTGGGAGGGTGAAACCGCCGTCAGTACACGTTGCAGTTCCTTTAGAAGCACAGAGCAGCTGTCAGTAAGTGTCCCGGGAGAGGATTCCATACGCACCCCACTTAAGATGCGGATGGCTGGGAAACGGCGTGGACCTATAATCCGGACGTAAGTACCCATTCTGGAGGGCAGCCCCTTGGAGAGCGCGCGGCAACGCAAGATCGTCATGATCGTGGTTGGCGTCTGCCTGTTGTTGCTTTTTCTGGGGCTGGCTGCGCTGAACGCCTTCCGGCTTGCCTTTCTAAGCCCCTCTACACCGGGTGGGATCTTCCTGTTCACGTCCATTTCGCTAGTGGCGTTCCTGCTGTTTGTGGTTGCGTTGATCCTGCTGATGCGCAACATGCTGAAGCTGTACGCGGAACAGCGAAACCGCGTCCTGGGCGCGCGCCTGCGATCGCGCATGTTGTGGGGCGCTTTGCTCCTGTCGCTCCTCCCGATCGCGTGCATGTATTTTTTCAGCTACATGCTGATGAACCGCGCTGTAGACCGCTGGTTCTCACAGCCTGCGGCGCAGTTGCGCGATGAATCCGCGAGCATTGCCGTGGATCTGTCACGCTACGTGGCGGCAAATGCGCAGTCAGAATCGGAAGAACTGGCGGGTATGGTCGTCGACCACATGGGCACCCTGGTGGCACCTGCGGAAGTCGAGCGGCAGATGGAGCAGCACGACATTACCCTGCAGGGTGGTTTTTTCCTGATCTTCAAGGACACGGCGGTCGTTGCCCGGCACCATGCGGCCACTGGAACTGCTGCAACATTGTCGACCCTGCAGCCGAGAGACTTCGGGTATGGAGACGATGCTCCCCCCCAGGTCTCCCCATCTCCCATGCACGTGCAGGCTCGTGGAACACTGGAAGACATTACCCTGCAGGCAATCCGACGCACCGATCAGCCCATCGTGTCCGTTGCGGGCGTGGACTACATCGTCAGTTCCACATGGATCAAGCCCGACCTTCGAGTAATCGCCGCTATGCCCCTGCCAGAAGGCATGACGGCCCACATTGCACAGCTCGACCGTGCCAGTCAGCAATACTGGACGCTCTTCCGGCTGCGGCACCAGATCCGTCGCAGCTACATGCTCTTAATGCTGATGATTACCAGCCTGGCGCTATTCATTTCCAGTTGGCTGGCCCTGCACCTCTCGAAACAGGTCACGCGTCCGGTAGAAGCACTGGCAGATGCCATGGCTGCCATTGCCTTGGGCAACTACCACCAGCGCGTTGAGGCTTCCGCGACCGAAGAACTGGGCGACCTGGTCAAAAGCTTCAACACCATGGCGGGAGACCTGGAAAGCAGCCGTCTGCTGGTGGAACAGAGCACCGTTCAGGTGTTCGAGGCAAACGTCGAGCTGGAGACCCGCCGCCGCGAACTGGAAACGATGCTGCAGACCATCCCAAATGGTGTGGTCATGCTGGATACGGAGCGACGCATTCGCGTGGCGAACCGCGCATTCAGCGAGATGCTGGACCCGGGCGGCCAGCGTGCCTTTCTAAACCTGATGCTGGACGATGTGCTGCCTTCAGAAGCCCGTGAAACGCTTGACCGGCTACTGCAACGCAGCCACCGCATGGGCACGGCTTCTGCCGAAATGGAGATGCAGGGGCAAGGCGGACCTTTGAACATTGCTGTAACCGTTGCTCTACTTGAGAATGACAATGCCGGCGTCCGGGTTACGAACGGATACGTGATTGTGCTGGAGAACGCGACGGAGCTGTTAAGAGCCCAAAAACAATCCGCGTGGAAGGAGGTCGCTCGTCGGGTGGCACATGAGATCAAGAACCCGTTGACGCCCATTGCGTTGTCGGCTGAGCAGACCCGCAGACACATCCTTCGCCTGGGTGAGACCCTGCAGTCCCACGGCCTGGAATCCCCTTCTGTCGCGGTCATTCATCGCTGCAGCGAGGTGATCAGCAGTTCGGTGGAAAGTATGCGGTCGCTTGTGGACCAGTTTTCGTCGCTGGCAGAGTTCCCAAATGTCAGGCCCAGGGCTGCAGACCTGAACGTCGTCCTTGAAAACACGCTCGCACTGTTCGCGGGCAGGCTCCGCAATATAAAAGTTGTGCAGTCCCTGCAACCGGATCTGCCGCTGGCCCTGCTGGACCCCGAAGCCATCAAGCGGGCGCTCTCAAACCTGATTGACAATGCCGCCGAAGCCATGCAGAGCAGCCTCCTCCGCGAGATCCATATTGAGACGCGTCGCTCGGAACAGTCACCCGGCATGCTCGAGATCGTAGTTGCCGACACCGGCCCCGGCGTCACGGATGACATGCGTGAACGCCTGTTTCTACCGTACTTTTCGACCAAAGGGCGAGGAACAGGCCTGGGTTTGACGATTGCGGCGAAAATCATGGTAGATCACGGTGGCAACATCCGCGCCGAGAAAAATACACCGACCGGAACCCGTTTTATCCTTGAGCTGCCGCTGGCTTCGATGTCACACGAAGCGCCTGCCGAGGGTTCCACGGTGGAGGCACAGCCAGCGTGAAACACGTTCTTGTGGTCGACGACGAAATCGAGATCCGCGAATCGCTGGAGAGCATCCTGCGCGAAGAGGGGTATACGGTTACAAGCACCGGCACCGCGACCGAAGCCCTGGAACTGCTGGGCGATGTCGAATACGACGTTGTTCTGCTCGATATTTGGCTGCCCGACGGCGACGGCCTGGTGGTCCTGGACCAGATGCGTGCCATGGGGCTGCCCGCGCCGCCTGAGGTCGTGATCATCTCGGGCCACGGCACTATCGAATCTGCCGTACGCGCAACCAAGCTGGGAGCGTACGACTTTCTGGAAAAGCCGCTTTCGCTGGACCGCACGCTTCTGCTGCTGAAGAATGCGACCGAGGCCCGGCAGCTGCGACGCGACAACCAGGAACTTCAGCAGCAGCTTGCACAGAAAGCCTACGTTTCCGGCGAGAGTGTGCCGCTGAAAGCGCTGCGCCAGCAGATCAAGCTGATGGCGCCTACCAACGGTCGCGTTCTAATCTACGGCGAATCGGGGACAGGAAAGGAGCGCATCGCGCGCACCATGCACGCGGAAAGCCTGCGCGCGGAACGGGTCTTTGTGGAGCTGAATTGTGCCGCCATCCCTGAAGACTTTATCGAAAGCGAACTGTTTGGCTACCGGCATGGAGCCATGCCCGGTGGGCCCCCGGAAAAGCGGGGCACCTTTGAACGCGCAGACGGCGGAACGCTGTTTCTGGATGAAGTCGGCGACATGAGCCTGAAAACGCAGGCCAAGGTGCTGCGCGCTCTGGACGAGCAACGGTTCTATCCCGTGGGAGCTTCACAGCCCGTGCACGTGGATGTGCGTGTGATTGCCGCCACCAACAAGAACCTGGAAGAGGAGATTGCGCGCGGCAACTTTCGCGAAGATCTTTTCTACCGCCTGAACGTCATTCCGTTCTTTATGCCGCCTCTGCGCGACCGCATTGAAGACGTGCCTTCGCTGGTGCAGGAGTTCCTGCAGGAGTTCGGTCGCCAGTATGGCCGCCCCCGAGTGGACATCAAGGCTGAGGCGTTAGCAGCACTGAAGCAGTACGCCTGGCCCGGCAATGTGCGGGAGCTGCGCAACGTCATCGAACGCGTTTTAATCCTGAACCCGCGGGCGCAGACCATTGAACGCAAGCACCTTCCGGTGCTGGTGTATCGCGAGACAAGCCGCGATGGTGGGCGCGGAAAGACCGAAGAATTTGGATCGCTGCTGCAGGCGCGGGAGGCCTACGAGCGCGATTACATCCTGAAAAAGCTGGACGAATGCCATGGCAACGTCAGCCGTGCCGCCGAGGCTTTGGGGTTGGAACGGAGCCACCTGTACCGCAAGATGCGCGCACTGGGTGTTGGCATGAAAGAGGTCTGAGCTATTTGGCCTTGGCCTGCTTCTCGCCAAGTGCTTCCAACTGACGTCGCCAGTCCAGCTCCTCAACGAAGCCTTTCTGTGAGCGCCAGTCTTCACGAACCTTCACAAAGAGTTCGAGAAAGACGCGGGTACCCAGCAGGTCTTCGATTTCCTTGCGCGCCGCGGTGCCGATCTGCTTCAGCATGGTGCCGCCCTTGCCGATCAGGATTGCCTTTTGCCCGCCACGTTCCACAAAGATGGCCGCTGCAATCTTTGTAACTGGCAGCTTCGGCGGTTCTGCCGGGCTGGTGGATTTGCGCGGCTTGCGTTGCGGTCCCGGGTCTTCCCAAGTCTCGATGACGACGGCGGACGCGTACGGCACTTCCTCGCCGGTGAACAGCAGGATCTTTTCCCGGATCAATTCCGCTGCAAGAAAGCGCATGGGCTGGTCGGTCAACTGGTCGGCAGGGAAGAAGCGCTCGCCCTCGGGCAACATGCCCACTACCTTGTCGACCAGCACGTCCAAACCGTCTTTTTTGCGTGCAGAAATTAACACAACTTCGGCAAAGGGATGCTTGTCTTTCCAGTGCGTGATCAGCGGTAGCAGGTCTTCGCGCAGGATCAGGTCGATCTTGTTCAGGACGAGGATGACAGGGCAGGTCACGTTGCGTAGCAGGCTCAAGGCGAAAGCGTCCTCCGCCGCAGACAGCGCCTTTTTGTCTTCAGCTGGCGATGGCTGCTTGCCCTCCACGCGTTCCTTGGGCTCGTGCAAACGATGGGTGGCGTCCACCAGGAACAGCACGGCATCGCGCGATTCCAGAGCGTCGTGCACTTCCTGCATCATGCGGCGGTCCAGCTGGCTGCTGGGTTTGTGCACGCCTGGCGTGTCAACGATCACGACCTGCGCAGCCGGGTGTCCTGTCTGTGCTTTCGTTTCGCTTTTTGCGGGCACTTCCAGCACGCCCAGAATGCGTGTGCGTGTGGTCTGCGCCTTGTGCGTCACAATCGCCAGCTTCTCCCCGAGCAGGGCATTCAGAAGGGTGGACTTGCCGGCGTTGGGCCGGCCGATGATCGCTACAAAACCAGAACGAAAAGGCATCCTGTTAGTGTATGTCGCCGAACGAGCATTGCAGCCGGGTCCTTTTAGTCTTCTGATGGATCGGGTGCTGGCAGCAGACGCACACGCACACGGGTTACCAGTCGAGACGTGGCTGCCAGTACCTCAAGACGCAGGCCGTCGCTTTCCACTACCTCCCCAGGGAGAGGGATGTGGCCGGCAAGCTCTGACACCAGCCCGCCCACCGTGGTGGCTTCCAGGTCCGTTCTTAGGCGTAGCGGCTGCTCGTCTTCGTCTTCGCTGCTGGCCAGCAGGTCGCGCAGCCTGGCGACATCCATGTTGCCCGGCACGACAAAGGAACCGTCGCTCTCGCGAGCAATCTCTGCGGAGTCTTCATCGTGTTCATCATCAATGTTGCCTACGATCGCTTCGATCAGATCCTCAATGGTCACCAGACCCGCAACCCCGCCGTATTCATCGATAACGATGCGCATGTGCTGCTTTTCGCTTTGCATTTCGCGCAGCAGTTCGTTCACACGTTTGGGCTCAGGTACGAAGGCAGCCGGTCGCAGGATCTCGCGTACCGTCCGACTTCCTGCGTCGACATCGGCAATCTGCAGCAGATCGTGTGCAAAGGCAATGCCGGTAATCTCGTCCAGGTTGCCGCTGTAGACGGGCACGCGGGAGAAGGCGTGTTCATTGATTTGCTGGGTAAAAGCAGCCAGCGTAGTGGTCTCGGGTACGGCAAACATCTCCGGGCGCGGCGTCATCACCTCACGCACCACCATGTCGCCAAACTCCACCACGGAACGTACCAGCGCCCGGTCGCTTTCCTCCAGAATGCCTTCTTCTTCGCCCGCTTCCAGCAGCGCGTCGACACCTTCATCCGGGTGATCTTCGTCCTGAGCGCTCTCATGTTCTGCGAGAGAGGCAATCGACAGCAGCAGGCCAAGTAGCAGCGTGACCGGTAGAACCAGGTAGAACAGGACAAGCAGAACCGGGCGTAGGCTGCGCACCCAAGCACCTTCGGTGCGTGCAAACAGCAACTGCGGCAACATGCGGTCGAACAGGACCACGATCAGGGCAAGCTCTGCCAGCGTCTCGGCATAGGCAACCCACCCAGCACCGGCGTTGCTGCGGCATCGCTGCACGCCTAGAACAATGGCGATGGAGATAAGCGATAGCTGGCGCAACAGCGATGCGGAAAGCGCGATGTTATCCCGGGACAAGCCAAAGCGGGGCTCCACCTGCTCGACCCAGGCATCCAGGTTGATCTGGTACTCGCGGGCAAGAAACCGGCCCATCTCGGAGTACACGCGATCCGCGTAGGATGCGAGGGTAAGCACCACCAGCAGCAGAAGAACTACCAGAAAGGCAACCGGAGTCATCGGGAACTGCCTCCGGTAACAAGTGCTTTGCCT
>JBPBPZ010000030.1:0-40764 GCA_050954525.1 Janthinobacterium lividum | reverse complement strand
GTCGGGCAAGCAGGAGCAGATGGAAAATCTGCTTGCAAAAGCGATCTACGGTTAATGAATTGAACCTCTAGATACCTCCCTTGTGCACAGGTCATGAACATGGCCTGTGCACTACTTCTTAACGAAAATCTGTCGTGTCTCCTTCGCGTTGACAGTAACCAGCAGCCGGGAATATTGTTTCGCGTGCTGTGTGTAACGTCCTGTTCACGCAGTCTGCGGAGGCACTATGAATTTTCGAACACTGCGGGCCACGTGCCTTGCAGTTGCATGCGTTACCCTGCCTGCGACAGGGCTGGCACAAGCGGTGAGTGGAACACTGCTGGGCACAGTTACGGATGCCAGCGGCGCGGCAGTACCAAACGCGCGGATCACGATCACAGCAACAGACACTGGACAAGTCCAGAAGTTCACATCGAACGAGAGTGGCAATTACTCAGTCCCTGGCCTGCAGCCGGGGCGCTACACCGTCACTGTCGAAGCACCGGGCTTTAAGCGCGAAACACATAGCAACATCGACCTGACCAGCAACAGTTCCACCCGTGTGGACGCGGCGCTGGCAACCGGGTCTGTGTCAGAAGAAGTGACCATTTCGACCGCGCCGCCCGTGCTGCAAACCGACCGTGCCGACATCAGCACGAAGATCGAGCGGCAAGCCGTCGCCGACCTTCCATTGGGCACCAACCGCAACTTCCAGTCGCTGTTGAACCTGGTCCCTGGAACCACGCCGGCAACCTTCCAGCACTCACAATTCTTCAATGCACAATCTGCGCTGCAGACCCAGGCGAACGGCATTCCGCGCATGGGCAATCTCTACCAGATCGAAGGCATCGACGACGACGAGCGCACCGGCCTGCTGCAAATCATCATTCCTCCGGCGGAAGCCATCCAGTCCGTGGACGTGTCGACCAACAATTTCGATGCGGAGCTTGGACGCGCCATCGGCGCCGTGACGAACGTGTCCCTGCGTTCCGGAACCAACGCCGTGCATGGATCGGCGTTTGAGTTCATTCAGAACAACGCGGTGAATGCCCGGTCCTACTTTGGTGGGCCGCTGGGCCACCTGGCTTATAACTACTTCGGTGGCAGCCTTGGTGGCCCGATTATCAAGGACCGGCTGTTCCTGTTTGGTGACTACCTTCGGACGACCGATCGTGAGCGTGTCAACAATGTTCTGACGATTGTTCCGCAGCAGTTCTACACCGACAACGGTAACGGCTTTATCGACCTGAGTGCACCGCTCAACGCTGGCCGAGGGCAGGTGTATGACCCGGCAACCGGCAACCCGGACGGGACTGGACGTAGACCGTTCGCGGGCAACCTGATCCCGATCAACCGGATCAACCCCGTCTCGCTTGCCTTTCTGCGTGGTTTGCCGGCACCCAACCAGAACACGACCAACCTGGCCGCGCCGACGAACAATTACAACGTGAACCTGCCGTTCAGCAAAGACACGAACAGCTACGACCTTAAGGCTGATTACACGATCACGCAGAAGGACCACCTGAGTGGTCGCTTCTCGTGGCAGCGTGCGAACACCTTTCAGGCACCGGCGTTTGGCTCGTTTCTAGGTGGACCCGCCGGCGGTGGCGGCTTCCAGGCAACCGGCGTGCAGACGGCCTACAGCACGGGTGCAAACCTGGAGCATAGCTTCAGTAACACGCTTTTTACAGAAATCCGCGTCGGCGTCGCTCACCTGCGTAACAACGCGCAGCCGAGCGACTACGGCTCGAACGATGCGACTACGGTTGGCATCCCGGGCGTGAATATCGCGGGCAGCCCATTTACTTCAGGCCAGGTCGCCATCACCATCCCAAACTTCGGCCAGGCCAGCCAGAGTTATCTCTTGTTTGGTTACTCGCCTTCCCTGCCCTGGATCCGCGGTGAAGCGAACATCGACTTCGTGAATAATTGGACCAAGACGCTGAAGAACCACAGCATCAAATTCGGCGGAGACGTTCGCCGTGTTCGCGATGACTTGTTGCAGGACCAGACGTTCAGCCCTCGCGGTGCCTACACGTTTGGCGAGAACCAGACCTCTATCCCGGGTGCCAGCACCAACGTGGCGAACGACATCGCCAGCTTCCTGCTGGACGTCCCCAGCCAGGCTGGACGCGACCTTAACACCTTCTTCCCGGCGTACCGACAGACCTGGGTGTTCGGGTACGTCACCGATAAGTGGCAGGTCAATCAGAAGCTGACCCTCGACCTTGGCGTGCGGTGGGAGTTCTATCCGCCTCCTACGCCGAAGGTCGCGTCCGGCTTTTCGAATTATGACTTTGCCAATAATCAGCTGCAACTAGCGGGCGTTGGGAACGTTCCGGCAGACCTTGGCCTGAAGACGCGCTACAACTACTTCGCGCCCCGGACCGGGCTATCCTACCGTGCGTCTGACAACACCGTGGTTCGCATGGGCTTTGGTATGAGCTACCTGCCCTTCCCGGACAACACGTACGCCTACAACTACCCCGTGCGTGCCAATAACAGCTTTAACCCCGCCACCACGTATGGGCCCGCGGTTCTTCCAGATGGCACAACGCCAGCGACGTTCCAGGCTGGTTTTCCTGCACCTGTAGCGGTTCCCATCCCGGGGAATGGCATCATCAACGTTTCTGCGAACAAGACGTTGAATTCTTCCAATTTCACAATCATCCCGACGAACTTCTATAACCCGTACGTGATGAGCTGGAATGTGGCTGTGCAGCAATCACTGCCCTATGACATGAGCATGACCATGGCATACGTCGCTAACCACGGCGTTCACATGCCTGTGGCGCAAAACCTCAATCTGCCCAGCTCCCTGGGCGGCGGGGTGGCCAGCGAACCGCAGAACATTGCCTACGGCCGCACAGCCTCCAGCACAGCACAATTCCTTGGGTTTTCATCCAACTACCAGTCACTTCAGGCGCAACTGAATAAGCGTTTCTCTCACGGCCTTGGCTTCACCACGGCCTTCACCTGGGACAAGGCGCTTAACTACCAGTCAGGTGACGATGGCGGACTGCTGTTCTTTGCGGAACTGCGGCGTAACTATGCAAGGGCCGATTTCGACAGAAAGTTTAATTTCGAAAACAGCTTTACCCTGGAACTGCCGGCTGGACGTGGGCATAAATACTTCAACTCGGGCGCAGGCCAGTTCCTCGCGGGTGGATGGAAGCTGTCGGGTATTCTCTCGCTGGTTTCAGGCCAACCGTTCACAGTGAACGCCAACGGAGGTGCGCTGAACACGCCAGGCGAAACACAGACCGCCAACCTGGTAAAGCCATACGCAAAGGTCCCCGGACACAATGCCAACGGCATCGCGTACTTCGATCCAACATCGTTCAGCCAGCCAAGCGGCAACGGCGTTACGGGCAACACCCAGCGGAACCAGTTCATTGGCCCCGGCTATGTGCAGGACAATCTCTCCATCTTCAAGCAGTTTCCCCTGTTCCGTGAGGCAAACCTGGAGACGCGTTTCGAAGCGTTCCAGTTGAGCAACACACCACAGTTCGCCAACCCGAACTCTGGCACCATCAGCAGCGGCAACTTCGGCTATATCAGCAGCACGCTTGGCTCTGGCCAGGGCAGTGTGAATGGTGTCGGTGGCGGCCGCAGTCTTCAGGCCTCGGTAAAATTGCAGTTCTAGCGACGGTCATAATCGCCAAACACGACAGCCGATGAGTGTCACTCATCGGCTGTTTCTTCTAAGCTTGTAAGTCATTGGAGAAAGAGATGTCCCTTACACGTCGGACCTTGATGTACGGCGGGGCTGCTGCCGCTGTGGCATGCCACTTCAACGCCTCAATGGCCGCACAGGTCAGGAAGGTAGCTGCGTCCTGCTCCTTCCACCTGGCTGTCATCAACGATGAGATTACGCCCGATCTGGATCGGGCCGCACACATCGCCGCGAATGACTTTGGACTGCAGCACATCGAGCTGCGGACGATCAACGGCAAGGCTTTACAGGCCATGAGCGCGGACGAGATCAACTCCGCAAAGGCAATCCTTTCGAAGTACAACCTCAAGGTGACCGACATTGGCAGTCCGCTGTTCAAGTCTGACCTGCCGGGCGCACCCATTTCGAAGGACAGCCCTCGCAGCAAGGATCCGGCTCGCCCGGAAGTCGATCAGGATGCGCTGCTGGACCAGTGCATCGCGCTGGCAAAGACGTTCGGCACTGACCGCATTCGCTGCTTCGACTTTTGGCGGCTGGATGATCAGGCGGCTTATCGCAAAGAGATCAATGCCCGTTTGGACGCGGCAGCGACCAAATGTGCGAAGCAGGGAATCTTCCTTGTGCTTGAAAACGAGATGGCCTGCAACACCGGCAGCGGAGCTGAGGCGCTAGCGACGCTGAAGGCGGTACCCAACCCCAACCTGATGCTGAACTGGGACCCGGGCAACTCTGGTACTTTCGCAAGCGACATGCCCTACCCCGACGATTACGACCGCCTACCAAAGGGCCGCATCGGCCATGTGCATGCGAAGAATGTGCGCGTGACCACGAGCAATAAGAATGGCTGGGAGTGGCAGCCTGTTGACATCGGCAAGGTGGATTGGGTAGGCCAGTTTAGGGCCCTGCAGCGTGACCGCTACGCCCATGCAGTCAGCCTGGAGACGCACTGGCATGGCGGTGGCACACCGGAAGAGTCGACCCGCCGCAGCATGCAGGGCCTGATGGACTGCATGCAGAAAGCCGGGCTCACCGCAGTCTAGCCAAGACAGGCAGCGCGGACCTGCGTGTCCGCGCTGCTTCGCTCAGACGCTCAGCTTGCCGTTCAGCAGATGCGCATGCTCTGGCAGATGCGCATCCTGTAACTCTTCCGGCAGCAGGTCAGACGGCAGATCCTGGTAACAGACAGGCCGCAGGAACCGGTCAATCGCCATTGCTCCGACCGATGTCACACGTCCATCAGAAGTGGAGGGCGAGGGTCCGCCGTGCACCATCGCATGCGAGACCTCAACACCCGTCGGAAATCCATTTACGACGATGCGGCCCGCCTTACGCTCAAGCACTGTTAGCAGCCGCTTTGCCATGGCATGGTCTCCCTGCTCAAGGTGCAGGGTAGCTGTCAGTTGGCCTTCCAGGTTGTTGGCTGCTGCGATTATGTCGTCGGCACTTTCGCAGGCAATCAGCAGTGCTGCAGGTCCAAAGACTTCTTCCGCCAGCAGCGGATCCGTCAGAAAGGTCTTCGCGTCCGTGTGGAACAGCGTGGGCTGTGCCGACGTGTTGTTTGTCGCGGCATCTGCGCCCACAGCCAACTTCTTGACGCCCTGAGCACCACAAAGCGCCCCGACACCGTGCGCATACGCCTGCTGAATGCCAGCGTTCAACATGGTATTTGCTGCGGCAGACTTCATTGCACCCGACGCATCCTCAGCAAATTTGTCGAAAGCTGGTCCAGCGATGCCAAACACCAGGCCAGGCTTGGTGCAGAACTGGCCGACGCCCAGCGTTGCCGAAGCGACCAGGCCCGCGGCAATCGCGGCGGCCCGTGTGTCCAGGGCTTCCGGCAGTAGGAAAACGGGGTTGATGCTGCTCATCTCCGCGAACACCGGGATGGGATTCGGACGGCCTGCGGCCAGTGCCACAAGTGCGTGGCCACCCCTGCGCGAACCGGTAAATGCTACGGCCTGGATGGCAGGATGCTGCACGAGCGAACCACCCAATTCATTGCCGACGCCCACCAGCAGCGAGAACGTACCCTCTGGCAAGCCACACGCCGCGACCGCCTGCTGAATGACGCGGCCCGCCAGCTCGGACGTGCCCAGGTGTGACGGGTGTGCCTTCGCAACGACAGGACAGCCCGCAGCGAGTGCCGCCGCCGTGTCGCCCCCGGCAACAGAGAATGCCAGTGGGAAATTGCTTGCACCGAACACAGCGACCGGCCCAATCGGAATCCTGCGGGAACGCAGGTCCGGTCGCGGCATCGGCTTTCGATCAGGCAGCGCGGTGTCCACGGTCACATTCAACCAACGCCCCTCACGGACAAGTGCAGCAAACATCCGCAGTTGTCCGCAGGTACGTCCACGCTCCCCTTCGATGCGGGGGCGCGGCAGCCCTGACTCGGCCATGACCCGGTCCACCAACTCGTCGCCAAGATCCATCAGGCCCTGTGCAATGGCTTCCAGCAGGTTCGCCCGCGCCTCGAGACTTGCATTTCGGAAGCCGTCGAAGGCAGTGGCGGCGAGTGTGCAGGCGCGGTCCACATCGGCATTCGTGCCGCCACCGAAAATTGGGCCCAACTGCTCGCCGGATGAAGGGTTCACAGCGCGGGCTTCGCCCTGAGTTCCGTGGATCTCAGACGCGCCGATCAACATGGCTCCGGTAATGCTCATAATCGATTCCCTTTCAAGGTGCGCACAGGTTCGGGGCCTGCGAGGCGGCGGCCAGACCTTAGTTGCCTGGCTAAGACTCCGCCGCAGATCTGGATCTCGTGTTCAGCGGCCGGCGTCCCCACACAGGCGGCTGTCGGGTGGTTTAGTCCGGCACAGCAACTATAGCCGACGTCACCGATCCTAGCGGCCCAGTTCTGTCTGCAGCTGTTCCAACGTGCGGCCTTTCGTTTCGGGGTAGATAAGCAGGACCACCACAAACTGCAGAGCCGTCATGCCAGCGAAAAAGTAGAACGGTGCCGCCCGCGAGAACCGCGCCACCATCAGCGGGAACAGCAGGGCGACCAGCGCGTCCATAATCCAATGCGCGCTGCCTCCCAGGCTCTGCCCTTTGGAGCGGACCTGTGTGGGAAAGATTTCAGAGATGTAGACCCAGATGACAGCTCCTTGTGACATACCGAAGAAGCCGATAAAGATGACCAGCAACCAGACAATGTACTCAGGATGCGCACCTGTGTGGAACAACGTTGCCGTCGCAAAAAGACACGCGAAAGTGGCCACCGCACCGATCAACAGCAAGGTTTTGCGCCCTAGCCGGTCGATTAGCAGCATCCCGAACACCGTTCCAACCATGTTCGCGAGCCCGATGTCGATGGATTGCGAAAAGGTCGAAAGCCGCGAGAGTCCGGCCGCGGCAAAGATATCGTTTGCGTAGTAAAGAATCGCATTGATGCCAGACACCTGATTGAAAAAACCAATACTGATCGCCAGGAAAATAGGCAGCCGCAGCGACCGGGTAAACAGTGGTGCCGCGGCTTCGTCCTTTTCCCGATGCAACGAACGACGGATTGTTTCCAGGTCAGCCTCGGGTTCGTCAGCACCCATCTGCCGCAGAACACTCAATGCGTCCTGCAGGCTGTTGCGCGTGACCAGAAAACGTGAACTCTGCGGAATGGTGTACAGCAGGACCAGGAACAACAGCGCGGGAAGCAGCGCGATGCCAAGTTGCCAGCGCCATTCCAAAGCTCCCAGATGGAGTGTCGCGATGTACCAGTTGGAGCAGTAAGCCACCAAGATGCCCAGCACCACGTTGGCCTGAAAGGTTCCTACCAGACGGCCACGCCACGCCGCCGGCGCAAGCTCTGCAATGTACACCGGTCCAAGCACGGACGATCCGCCAATGCCGAGTCCACCAATAAAGCGGAACAGCATCAGCACGCCCCAGGTGGGAGCAAAAGCGCAGCCAAGCGCAGAGATGACGTACAAAATGGCCATGATTCGTAGGGCGTTTCGGCCACCCATGCGCTGCCCTAGAGGACCGGCCATGATGCAGCCAACCACAGTTCCCCAAAGAGCGATGGAGACCGTGAGGCCAAGACTACGCGGCGACAGATGGAAGACCTGGGTCAGCTGGCCCGTGGTGCCGGCGATGACTACCGTGTCGAAGCCGAAGAGCAGTCCGCCCAGAGCTCCGACCACTGTGCTCCGAAACAGACCTGCGGTCATGCGCATGCTTTGTGGCTCCTGCACCAAACTTGGTGGATGGCTGCTATTCGGCCACACGCCACGGCACAGTGTCAAAGCGTGCTGAAGCGCGGACTTCACCGCGGCAACAGCATTGCAGGTGCTGAGTACACGTGAGTACAGATGAGACAGTTAACAGAAAGGGTCGCAGGCACTGGAAAGGGCGAGCATGGTTGAGCTGAGCACAGGCGGTACCGGTGGATTGCTGCTGCTGATGCTGCTGGCGGTCGCCATCTTCGGCAGCCTGGCACGCGTGCTGAAGGTGCCGTATCCGATCCTTCTGGTGGTCTCCGGTATCGGCCTTAGCCTTTTGCCGCGCATGCCACGCTTCGCCTTACCACCGGACACGGTGTTCCTCGTGTTTTTGCCGCCGCTGCTTTACTCCGCGGCATGGACACTTTCGTGGCGAGAGTTTCAGCGCAACTTCAAAAACATCGCCATGCTGGCATTTGGGCTGGTGCTGGCGACAGTGCTGTTGCTGACGTTCTTCGCCAGGGACTTTCTGCCGGGCTTCGACTGGAAGGCTGGCCTGCTATTGGGCGCGGTAGTTGCCGCGACCGACGCCATCGCTGCAACCTCGATTGCCAGCCGCATGGGTCTGCCACACTCGGTGGTTGCCCTGCTGGAAGCAGAAAGCCTGGTGAACGATGCCACCGGCCTGCTGGCACTGCAATTCGGTGTGACGATTTTGCTCACAGGCAGAACGCCGACCTTCGTGGAAGGCATAGGTCGTTTTATCTTCCTCACAGTCGGGGGCGTGCTGATCGGCTTGCTGGTGGGCGTGGTTGTTGCAAAGATCGAAGAGTTCATCGACGACGGCCCCATTGAGATCGTACTCAGCGTGCTTGTTCCCTATGCCGCCTACGTTCTGGGTGAACGTGTCCACGTGTCCGGTGCCATGGCGGTCATTGCCTGCGGTATGTATATGAGCCGGCAAAGCGTCAACTTTATGTCCGCGGCCGTAAGGCTGCAGTCCACAGCGGTGTGGGATGCGCTTACGTTTGTGCTGAACGGCATCGTGTTCCTTCTGCTCGGTTTGCAACTGCCGTTTGTGCTGGCAGAAATCCGCGGGATACCGCTGCGGATCCTGGTGCTGTACGGAGTGGGCTTCAGCCTGTCCATGATCGGGCTTCGGGTCGCGTGGGTTTTTCTGGACGCGCTGCTAAGCGGATGGACAGGACGATGGCTTTCAAAAGGGCCAACGCAGTCTGTCCGGGGAAAGCGTCAGCTTGCGGTGGTGGGCTGGGGCGGAATGCGCGGCGTGCTGTCCCTTGCCGCCGCCGTGTCGCTGCCGCTCACCACGGCGGACGGGCCTTTTCGCCAACGCAGCCTGATCATCTTTCTTGCCTTCTGCCTGATCCTTTCCACGCTTGTGGTGCAGGGGCTTAGCCTGCCGTTGCTGATCCGCAAACTGGGCCTGGCGGGACAATCAAGCCTGCATTTTGAGGAGCAGGAGGCACGGCGAACGATGCTTCGCGAAGCGCTTGCCTATCTGGAGCAGCGTCGTCAACGCCCCGACACCTATGACACGGACATGCTGAATGAACTGACCGCAATCTACCGCGGACGTCTGGAATCGATACCAGCAGCCAGGAACCATGCGCCGCGCGTCAACATCAGCCGAAAGCAACGACACCAGGCCATTCTGGATGTGCTGGAGATTGAACGTGCGACCCTGTTGCGCCTGCGGGATGAGCAGCATATCGACGACGAAGTGCTGCGGACCTTGCAGCGCGAACTGGACCTGTCGGAAAGCCGCGTTCACACGTCCGTCGCCTGATCAGCCACGAAGTCCGGTCAACCGCATCAGGCGATCCGTCTCGCGATACGCCTCTTCTACCCACTCGACGATCCGGGTGGGGTCGGGCGCGTATTCCAGTTCGATTGAAATCGCACCGTCGATGTTCAGTTCCTTCACGGCCTGCAGGTACGGGCTGAACTTCACCACACCACGACCAGGCGGCAAGTCACCATGCACCTTGCCGTCACAGTCGCTGATGTGAACATGGGTCGCCATCCCTTGCAACTCCGCCAGGGTCTCGGGGCCGCAGTCGGAAAGCACAAGATGACTAATGTCGATGTTTGCCTTGACGTGGGGGTGCGCGCAATCCTGCAGAAAACGCACCATTTCAGCCGTGTTGTTCAGCAGGCTCAGGCGGAAGGGTTCCAGTTCCAGGGCAAGGTCAATTCCCTTTTCGCCGGCGTAGTCGCCAAGGATCCGGCAGCCTTCGAGCGCCCACTTCCACTGCTCCTCGGCGGGAATAATCTCGCGCTGCCAGATGTACTCGCCCAGCACCAGCAGGATGTTCCGGGCGCGCAGGTCAGCCGCTAGATCGATGAAGCGCTTTGTTCGCTCGATGTGGAACGTACGCACAGGCGCGCCGGGATCGATGAGGCCAACCGCTACCACAGGCAACGAGATCACAGGCAGGCCGAGGCGTTCGCAGGTGTTGCCAATGGCGCGGATCTCCGCAGCCGAGAGCGTGGTGGCTTCCGTGTGGAGGTCGACCGAATCGAAGCCGATGCGCGCAATGTGTTCCAGGCCGGTAACCGTGTCGACGCCAGCCTGGTCAAAGGCGCTGTTGATGATGCCGAGCTTCATGGTGAGTGTTCTCCAGCGCAGATGCGTCAGCATCATCCTCATCTGCCGGGGCCGGTAAAATCAACCCGTGCCGGCCCAACCCATCTTTGAGCACGAGATCACCTTCCATACGGACGCCGCGGCTGAGGTGTTGCGAGCCGTGCCCACGGCGGCGGGTGTGGTTGCGCTGTTCGGCCACGCGTCGACGGACAGGCCTTTTTTGATGCAGTCCGCGAACCTGCGCCGCCGCCTGCAGCGCCTTCTGGAGCCCATGGAGGGCCAGACCAAACGGCTGAACCTGCGCACCCGTGTGGCCCGCATTGCGTGGCGCACCACCCATTCTGAATTGCAGGCGCTGCTTCTGCTGCACCGCGCCAACACGCTGGTGTTTGGTGCGGAAGGCGCACAAAAGCGCATGCGACTGTCGCCTCCGTTCACGGTGCGCTATGCCGTCGAGAACCGCTTCCCGAGGATCTACGTCACGAACCATCTTCGTCGGCGTTCTCTGCACACTACCTTTGGACCGTTCGCCTCCCGCTTATCAGCAGAGCGCTACCGCGAAGCCGTGGAAGAGCTTTTCGTCATTCGACGCTGCTTTATGGAACTGTCCCCTTCACCGGACGATCCTGGCTGCATCTACGGCGAGATGCGTAAGTGCATGGCTCCATGCCAGGCGCGCTGCACCGACGGCGAGTACCTCGCGGAGGCAGAGCGCACTCTGCAGTTCCTGAAGACGGGCGGAGCATCCCTGGCTGCCGATCTCGAAAGGGAGCGGGATCGTGCATCGGCAGACATGTTGTTCGAAGAAGCTGCCGCCGCGCACGCACGCATCCTGAAAGCGAAGAGTGTTGCTGCCCTGGCAGATGACCTGGTGCGCCCGCTGGACGAGTTGCGGCTGGTATTGCTGCTGCCGCACACAGGCGGCCAGGCAGATCACCCCGAGGTGCAGGTGTTTGTGTTTGCTGATGGGTGCCTGAGGGGGCCCGAGGTCGTCTCGCTGCTGGGCGTGCGCCTGGCAAAGGAGCAGACCCAGGTGGGCTCGTCGCTGTTTGCGCAGCCCATGATGCTGGCCGCTGTGCCACTACCGGGTGAAAGCACATCAGAGCCAATCGGCAATGATGTAGTGATGGAGGCCAGCCCGGAGGAACGCATGCTGGCTGCCATTGCGCGCCTCCAGGACGGCAGCGGCAGCCCGGACACGAACACCCTGGGCGATCATCTTGCGCTGTTGCGGCGGTGGTACTACCGGCCAGAGAAGCAGCGCTCTGGCACTGCCTTCTTTCACGATGGGGACGCGTGGCCCGTTCGGCGCATGGTGCGAGCTGCGGCGAAGCTGGCTGCGCCACCAACACCGGAAGACGCACCCGCAAGCCCTGCGGCCGTGCCAGACACCGACGCCAGGCAAGCCTCCATTGAGAGTTCCTTGTGACGCCGCGACGCCGCTTCGTTCTGCGCTTTGGCGTACTGGGTTACGGCGGCAGCCTCTTTGTCCTGTTCAACGTGCTGCACGTGGTGCGATTGCATGCCCATGGTGCATCGTTGCAGGGCCTGCCACTTTGGCTGCTGTTGACCGCAGTGATCTGCCCTGTGCTCGGCTACGGATTTGGCGTGCTGGCGTGGTCTCGTATGCAGCGGCGTGGGCGCTGATCAACGCTATTCGGCCAGAGTCGTTTGCGGCACGCGCACCCACTGCATGCCTGCTGCCTCTGCGGCGGCAATGCCGGCATCGGCATCCTCAAACACCAGGCAATCTTCCGGCGAGACGCCAAGCAGGGCTGCCGCGGTCAAAAACGGTTCCGGGTGTGGCTTGCCTTGCAGGTAATCTTCCGCGCATACGGTGACGGCAAAACGGTCTGCCAGACCCAGCGCGGCCAGTGTCCGCTCGACGTTATCGCGGGGTGAGCCGGAGACGATGGCCAGCGGGATCCGCCCGTGCGCCTCAACGATATGCGCCAGCACCGAGGCAATTGGCTTCACGTCCGCGACACCCGCCAGGAATCGCGCTTCCTTGTCCGCGACCAGTGCCTCTGGGTCGAACGTGTAGCCAAAGCTCTCCCGCAGCTGTTCGGCGACCCGCAGCGGAGGCACACCACCCCACTTATAAAACTGATCCTCCGAAAGGGCCGCTCCAT
This sequence comes from Janthinobacterium lividum, assembly GCA_050954525.1. Classification (GTDB taxonomy): domain Bacteria; phylum Acidobacteriota; class Terriglobia; order Terriglobales; family Acidobacteriaceae; genus Terriglobus. The sequence continues at coordinate 28,212 of JBPBPZ010000030.1, read as the reverse complement.
GGGCAGCCAGTGCCGCGGTCCACGCGCGATAGTGTTGCGGCATGGTGTCGGCTACGGTTCCATCCAGGTCGAACAGGTACGCGCGGAAGTTTCCGGCGGGCAGCGCAAGTGCTTCAGCAGGCAAGTGTATGTCTCCAGCATCATGGTAGCGCCACCGGCTTGATAGACTGCCCCTGATGATTGACCTCGCTTTTTCCATTCTGGCCGCCGACTTTAACCACCTTGCGGACGAGATCGCCACGGCAGAACGTGGTGGCGGAACCGTGTGCCACGTGGATGTGATGGACGGCCATTTTGTACCGAACATCACATTTGGCCCGCCGGTAGTTGCCGCCGTACGCAGGGCGACAAAGCTGCCGTTGGACGTCCACCTGATGATCGAGGATCCAGACCGGTACATCGCGGATTTCGCAAAAGCCGGTGCCGACTGGTTGCTGGTGCATCAGGAGGTCTGCCGTCACCTCCATCGCACACTCACCTCCATTCGCGAACACGGTATGCAGCCTGCGGTAGTCATCAATCCTGCCACGCCGGTAGAAACCTTGATCGAAGTGCTGCCGCTGGTGCACCATGTGCTGGTCATGACGGTGAATCCCGGCTTCGGCGGTCAAAGTTTTATTCCGCGCTGTTTAGCGAAGGTGGAGCACCTGCGCAGCCTGCGAACCGAACTCAACCTCGATTTCCGCATTGAGGTAGACGGAGGCATCGCCCACAACACGGTTGCTGATGCGGTTCGCGCGGGTGCCGACCTGCTGGTGGCCGGGTCTGCTATCTTCGCGGGGCCGGGGCAGGCCGCAAAAACGGCAGCAAACGCCCAAGATTTCCTTCAGGTGGCGCGTGCCGCGACAGAAGTTCGCGTTTAGCGACTTCCCGGCAGCATTCCCGTCCAAGAAAGTACCGTCCACCGGCACAAACAGCGCCCGTGCTGCGGCTTAGAATAGATAGCAAGTCTTTCGGGGTCAGATCCTGCAATCGGGTCTCCCAGGACAGAGGTTTCGAAGCATGGTGTCTTTCTTCTTCCGGTCGGCCGTTGCGCAGCGTTCCTTTTTCACGCGCCGCGGCGTCGCCGTCGTTCTTCTGGCGGGCAGTCTTGCAGCATCCACAGCCTTCGCCCAGGCGCCGCAAAGTTCCCAAACACCGGCCACCACTTCGGACCAGCCGCCCGGAACGACCGCTGCCAGCGGCGACTCCGTCCCCACGGCGGTCATTAGCAACACCACGCCAAAGCGCGGTCGTGCCCGTAAAACTGCGGACGACAAGGTGGTGCAGTCCAAGGACACCATCAAGGATGCTAAGACGCAGAAGCGCCAGATGAAGCTGAATCCTCTGGGCAATGTGAAATCCGCGCAGCCGGACAAGCAGTTGTACGACAAGGCACAGATCGCCATCAACAAGGGTCGCTACGAAGTTGCCCGGCTTGACCTGCAGACCCTGCTCTCTACCTACCCCGACTCTGAATACCAGATGCGGTCCAAGCTCGCCTTTGCCGACAGCTGGTACCGCGAAGGTGGCAGCGCGGCCCTTGCGCAGGCTGAAACTGAGTACCACGACTTCATCATCTTTTTTCCGAACGCTCCGGAAGCCGCCGAAGCCCAGATGCGCATCGGCGACATCTACTTCAAGCAGATGGACCGCCCTGACCGCGACTATACCAAGGTGATTCACGCGCAGGACGAGTACCGCAACATGCTGAACCAGTACCCGGATTCGAAGCTGATCCCGGAAGCAAAGCAGAAGCTGCGTGAAGTGCAGGAAGTTTTGGCGCAGCGCGAAAGCCAGATCGGCGACTTCTACGCCCGCCACGAGAATTGGGTCGCAGCCATTGCGCGCTACCAGACCGTAGTCGATACGTACCCGCTCTATAGCCACATTGACCAGACCTTGATCGGCCTGGGCGACGCATACGGCGCACAGGCTCGCTACATCCGGACCATCACGCTGCCCGAGGATGCAAAGGCCCGCCTGCTGAAGACCTACGATGACCAGGCGATCGCCGCTTACAGCCGCGTGGTAGCGCAGTACGCCGCGTCTCCGCACATGGAAGACGCCCGGGATCGGCTGGAAGCAATGAGCGCTCCCATCCCCGAGCCATCAGCCGAGCAGATCGCTGCCAGTCAGGCGCTGGAAGACAGCCGCCAGACCTACACGCTGACGAACCGCGCCAAGGGCCTTATCCTACGCGGACCTGACACGGTGCAGTCCGCCCGCATCGGCGAGCCTGCACTTGCCGACCCGAAGGCGACCACCGCCCCAGAAGTGGCGAAGCGTAGCGAGTCCGCTTATAAAGCCGCCATGCAGCCCGTTTCTGCAAACCGTACGCCGCTTACCACAGCCGCAAATGCGACATCGGATACCCCGGCGGCTGACGCTTCAGCGGTACCAACGACTCCGGCAGCGGGACTTGCGCCCAGCCTGCAGGACATTCCCGCAGTCGACGCAGCAGCGCCGGCAACTGCTGGGACAAGCTTCACTGCCACGCCGACTGGGGTAGCTCCACTCAGCAATGGTGGCGCAGGCAGCAGCGTTGGCGTCACGATCCTGTCGCCAGGCGCAACGGCCAGCACCCCGCTGAACAACGGGCTAAACGCCGTCGGGCCAGCGAACACCACCGCCCTGCCACCTATCGAGAGAGCCGCAGAGGCACCGGACGCGGTGAACGACGTTGCCGGACAGAAAACGCCTGGAGGCCAGGCACCCGTTCTGGACAAGAACGGCAACATCAAGAAGGTAAAGCCAGAGTTCGACAAGGGTGAAGAGTCTTCAAGCACCCACAAAAAGAAAAAGGGCCTGAAGAAACTGAACCCGCTGTAAGGCTTGGCATCCAGCATGAATAAAGAATGGGCAGCCAAGTGGCTGCCCATTTCCATTGCCGCCTTGTTACACTTGGCAGCCATGCGGCTTCCTTTGACTCTCTCCGTACTTCTGCTTGCAGGCCCCTCTGTGCTGGCGCAGGCACCCGCGTCGGCACCTGCCGCCACCGGTGTCGCACCCACTACGTCAACGGTCACGGTCATTTCCCCAGAAGTCCACCCCGACCGCACCGTGACGTTGCGATTTGAAGCGCCCAACGCCCAGAAGGTCACCGTCAGTGTGGAGGGTGATGCCAAGGCGCTTGCAATGCAGAAAAATGCAGACGGCATTTGGGAAGCCACCACCGAGGCAAAGCCACCGGAATATTACGGCTACAGCTTTTCCGTGGACGGTAAGCGCGAACTGGATCCGCGCAACCCGGTGGTTCGACCCAACTTGCTGAGTCCCACGACGGTGATGCATGTGCCCGCAGCCACACCGCAACCCTGGGACCTCACTGACATCCCTCACGGCGAAGTGACGCACCACATTTATCAGTCGAAACTAGCGCCCAAAGATGGCTCCACGACGGACCGCGATCTGTACGTCTACACGCCGCCCGGCTATGACGCGAAGCGCAAGGAAGCGTACCCGGTGCTGTACCTGATCCACGGCTTCTCCGATGCGGCCAACGGCTGGGTGGAAGCGGGACAGGCCAACCTGATCTTTGATTCCCTTCTACATGACGGCAAGGTCAAGCCGTTTGTGGTCGTGATGCCCCGTGGCTACGGCACCATGGAGATGATCGAACATGTCGGCCCACGGCCAGCGGCACTCGGCGTCAAGAGCCAGGAATTGTTCTCGGACCAGATGCTGCACGAGATTCTGCCCATGGTTGAGGCGCGCTACAACATTGCACGCGACCCGGCGCACCGCGCCATGGCAGGCTTGTCCATGGGTGGCGGCCACAGCCAGTACACCGGCCTGAACCACCCGGAGGTCTTCGGCTACGTGGGCATGTTCTCGTCCGGCATTACGTCTGCGGTGGCTGACATCCGCGGCAAAGAAGTGGACTCCGCTACCTACGACAAGGCCTTCAAAGCCATGCTGCCGAACGCCGCGACGCAGCCACCTGTAAAGCTGCTTTGGATTTCGTGCGGCACCGAAGATGCGCTGATTACGGTGAATCACGGCTTTGAAACCTGGGCCAAGACCAACATCAAGGGCAACGTGCAGGTGCGCGACACTCCCGGTATGCACACCTGGATGGTATGGCGGGACGACCTGATCGCCTTCACTCCGCTGCTGTTCCGCTAAACGAACACGTCACAAAGGAAGCCCGAAATTGCACTCACGCACCGTATCGACATGCACGTCGCTCGCCCTTGGCGCAGCATTGTTTGTTACTGCAACAGCATCGGCGCAGGAGCCTGCCCGGACAGTCTCCCCTGCAGCAGCACAGGGCATGGTTGCAGCCCTGCCAGTCCTTTCGCCAGAAGTGGCGGCGTCCGGAGCAGTGACGTTTCGGCTGGTCGCTCCGAACGCGCAACATGTGACTGTCAGCGTCGAGGGCAATGCCAAGCCGTTCGATCTGCAAAAAAGTGCGGAGGGCGTTTGGGAGGTAACCACACCGCCCATGCAGCCGCAGATCTACGGCTACACCTTTGCGGTGGACGGCCAGCGCACGCTGGACCCACGCAACCCGCAGGTGCGGCCCAACCTGATCTCGCCCACAACGGTCGTCCATGTACCGTCACCGACACCTGCACCATGGGAGGCACAGAACATTCCGCACGGCCAGGTCGAGCACATCCTGTACCGATCCAAGCTGGTGACACCGGACGCCTCAGACACCGGCGACCGCGACATGTGGGTGTACACGCCACCGGGCTACGATCGGGCGCGCAAGCAGGCCTATCCCGTGCTGTACCTGAATCACGGCTACTCTGACGGTGCCAACGGCTGGGTGGACGCGGGCCAGGCGAACCTGATCCTCGATTCCTTGCTGCACGACGGCAAGATCCAACCCATGGTGGTGGTGATGCCGCTCGGCTATGGCGAAATGAAAATCGTCACGGCGGGATGGAACCGCGTCGGCGGCCTGATCTTCGAGAACCAGCAGCTCTACTCCAAGCAGCTGCTGCAAGAGGTCATCCCCATGGCCGAAGCACAATTCCACATTGCGCGGGACCGCGATCATCGTGCCATCGCGGGCCTCTCTATGGGTGGCGGCCACAGCATCTACACCGGTCTCAACCATCCGGAAACATTTGCGTACGTGGGCGCGTTCTCCTCTGCGGTCTTTTCTCCTGACCTGCCCATGCGCGCTCCGGGCAGCCCTGAACCCACGGTCGCGGAGTATGACAAGGGTTTCCAGGCGATTGTGCCGAACGCAAAGACTCAGCAGCCGTTCAAGCTCTACTGGGAAAGCTGCGGAACGGAAGATTCGCTCATCACTGCAAACCGCGCGTTTGGCACATGGGTCACAACCAACGTCAAGGGCAACATCCAGGTGCGCGAAACACCCGGCATGCACACCTGGATGGTGTGGCGTGACGACTTGATTGCATTCACTCCACTGCTGTTCCGGTAGGAGCTTAAGTGAAAACGACGTATGTAGAAGTCGCAGCTTTTCTTGAGAGTGTTGCTCGTCGCCAGGACCTTACTACATACGGCGATATTGTCCACAGGTACCCAGACCTGCCGACAGATTTACATCCTTGGCCACCTCACCCACTCTCCGCCATCTTTGGCGAGCTTGATCACGAAGACAGTAGAGCAGGACGTCCACTGCGGACTGCTTTAGTAGTCACAAAGAAGGAGGGCGTACCCGGTAACGGCTTCTTCGAAGCCGTTACGCTACTGCGCGGAACACCGATAGCGAAGAGCGACAGATTAGCCGTTTGGAGCTCAGAGGTCGCGGCGGTGCATAACTTCTATAGAACGTAGTAGCAAACATTGATCCGGTATTCTGAAGGAGCGCCACAACCGGCGCTCCTTTCTTATGCCCAACGAACTTCCCAAATCCTACGACCCCGCCGCCATTGAACAGAAGTGGGCGGAGTTCTGGGTGCGCGAGCACCTTTTCGATACCGCCTCACCCGACGAAGCGAAGAAGCCCTTTGTCATGTTGCTGCCGCCGCCCAACGTGACTGGCCGCCTGCACATGGGCCACATGCTGAACCAGACGGAGATGGACATCCTAACGCGCTGGCATCGCATGCGCGGCGAAGAAGCCGTCTGGGTCCCCGGCACGGATCACGCCGGCATTGCCACGCAAATGATGGTCGAGAGGCAGCTGGCCAGCGAGGGCACCAACCGCAAGGAAGTGGGCCGCGAAGCCTTTCTGGAACGTGTGTGGCAGTGGAAGGCGCAGTACGGTGGAGCAATCACCGGGCAGATGCGCCGCCTGGGTGCCAGCGTGGACTGGGGCCGCGAGTACTTCACCATGGACGACAACCTGTCGGGCGCGGTGACCGAGGCGTTCGTGCGGCTGTACGAGCAGGGCCTCATCTATCGCGGCAGCTACATCGTCAACTGGGACCCCGTGCAGCAGACCGCAGTGAGCGATCTCGAAGTCGAACACAAGGAGACCCTGGGCAAGCTGTACCACGTGCGCTACCCGTTCGCGGACGGCTCCGGCTCCATCGTCATCGCAACGACGCGTCCCGAGACCATGCTGGGCGACGTTGCCGTGGTGGTGAACCCGACCGACGAACGCTACACGGCAATGGTCGGCAAGGCGATCCTGCTGCCGCTGGTGAGCCGCGAAGTCCCTCTGCTTGCGGACGAGTGGGCGAAGCCTGAGTTCGGTACGGGTGCGGTGAAGGTCACACCTGCGCATGACCCGAACGACTACGAGATCGGCAAGCGGCACGACCTGTCCATGCCGACGATCATGGATGAGACTGCGCACATCGACCTGGCCGGTTCGCCCTACCACGGCATGGATCGTTACGCCGCACGCGAGAAGATCGTTGCGGATCTCGATGCGCTTGGCCTGCTGGTTGAAATAAAAGATCACAATCTGTCCATCGCCACTTCGCAGCGCAGTGGAGCGGTCATCGAGCCGCGGCTTTCGATGCAGTGGTTCCTCAAGATCCAGCCGTTGGCAGACAAGGCTATTGCCGCCGTTGAAGAAGGTCACATCAAGTTCACGCCCGCGAACTACTCGAAAACCTACTTCGAGTGGATGCGCAACATCCACGACTGGTGCATCAGCCGCCAGCTTTGGTGGGGCCATCGCATCCCGGCTTACCATTGCCCACAGTGCAGCACCACCTGCGTCAGCCGTACCCGACCTGAGCGTTGCGGATCGTGCGACCACGCGGAGATGCAGCAGGAAACCGACGTGCTGGACACGTGGTTCAGCTCGGGTCTGCTGCCCTTCACCGTCTTCGGCTGGCCAGAGCCGACAAAGGATAGTTCTGCTTACTATCCAACCGATCTGCTGGTCACCGGCTTCGACATCCTGTTCTTCTGGGTGGCGCGCATGATCATGCTGGGAACGCATTTCATGCTGGACGTGCCCATGCCTGACGGCAGCGCGCGTACGCTGGCCGATGCTGTGCCCTTCCGCGAGGTCTACATTCACGCCCTAGTGCGCGACGCCGACCGCCAGAAGATGTCGAAGACCAAGGGCAACGTGATCGATCCAATCGAGATCATCGAGCGCTTTGGTACGGACGCGGTTCGCTTCACGCTGGCGTCGCAGGCCTCGCCCGGCACCGACATCGCATTCAGCGAGCAACGCACGGAAGGCTACCGCGCCTTCGCCAACAAAATCTGGAATGCCGCGCGCTTCCTATTCCTGCAGGTGGAACGCGCACGCGCCGCCGGTTACAAGATGCGTATGGGCGCGGGCACGCAGGTGTCTGCCCTGCCCGAGATCACGCCCATCGAGACGCGGTGGATCTTCGCGCGGCTGCGTGCGGTTTGCGCAGAGGTGGATCGCGCCTTGAACGACTACCGCTTCGACGAAGCCGCGAACGCCATTTACCAGTTTTTCTGGGGCGAGTTCTGCGACTGGTACCTGGAGCTGGTCAAGCTGCGGCTCGACTTTCCGGAAACAGTTGAGGGTGAAACGCCCATCCAGAACCCGGAGACAGCCATCTCGCTCGCGGGCCTGGTCGGCGTATTCGAAGCCTCGCTACGGCTGCTGTCGCCCTTCATGCCGTTCCTGACGGAAGAGCTTTGGCACGCCCTGTACGAAGGCGAACCACCCGCGAAGAGCATTGCGCTCACCCGCTTCCCGCAGCCTGACGACTTCCCTGCCGACGATGTCGCGACGGCAGCCATCACCACGCTGCAGGACCTGATCGTAACCGTGCGCGCGCTGCGCAAGGAGCTGGGCGTCCCTGAGAAGGAAGCGGCACCGATTCTTCTGCACGGCGACAACCGCGTGCTTGCGCTGGCCGACGCAAACCGTGACATGCTTGCACGCATGGCGCGAGTCAGCGATGTAGATTTTGCAATCGACCCACTCACCGGCCCTGCTGCACGCTCCGGCACGGGCTTCGATGTCACCGTGATCTACGAAAAGCAGGTCGACGTTCCCGCTGAACGCGAACGTCTAACGAAGGAACTTGCAAGGCTCGCAAAAGGTTTGGAAGCGGCTAACCGCCAGCTTGGGAACGAAGGTTTTCTGGCCAAGGCTCCGGTTGCAGTTGTCGATGGCTTGAAGAAACAGCAGGCTGAGACACAGTCGCTGCACAGCAAGGCACAGGCGGCGCTGGACGCGCTGCCTGCCTAGGCTTCGCCATGGCGGATCAATCAGCGTACGCCACCTATCCCAGCCTGCGCGGTCGCGTGGTGCTGGTAACCGGTGGTGCTTCGGGCATCGGCGAAGCCATCGTGCGCGCCTTCGCACAGCAGGGTGCAAGCGTCGCTTTCTTCGATGTGCAGGATGAAGCTGCGCACACTTTGAGCCGGTCCGTTGGAGAGACGGGCAAGGCTGACTTGCTTTACGTTCACTGTGACCTGACCGACATCGCGGCCCTGCAAGCTGCAGTGCAACAGGTGACAGAACACTTCGGCACGGTGGATGTGCTGGTGAACAACGCGGCGAACGATGCCCGGCACACGTTGGCAGAAGTCACACCGGAATCGTGGGATGCTTCCATTGCCGTGAATCTGCGGCACCAGTTCTTCATGGCCCAGGCTGTCGTCCCTGCCATGCAGCGCGCCGGGCGCGGCGTCATCCTGAACATGAGTTCTATCAGCTGGATGATCCCAAGCACCGGCATGCCCTTGTACATCACGGCGAAAGCCGCCATCGTCGGTCTGACACGAACGCTTGCGCATGAGCTTGGCAAAGACAACATCCGAGTGAACAGCGTTTTGCCCGGAGCCATCCTTACGGAACGCCAGCAACGCCTGTGGATGACTCCCGAGTACGAAGCCGAAGTGCTGAGCAGGCAGGCGTTGAAGCGGCACATCCTTCCAGACGAAGTTGCCCGGCTGCTGCTGTTTCTCGCGTCGGATGACAGCTCCGCTATTACCAATCAGAGCTACATCATTGATGGTGGATGGATGTAGGTCTGTTGGAGAAATTGACGTGCCGCCACTCTGAGCAAAGCAGAACCGCACTCAACAGCTCTGGGAAGCGGGGTCTGACCGTCATCTCTTCAAAGCGCAACCCTAATCCGTCATCCTGAGCGAAGCGCAGCGGGTAGTCGAAGGACCTGCTTTCTTTTGTGCCGGTGCCACTCCGAGGAAAAGCAGATCCTTCGACTACGCACTGCGTGCTTCGCTCAGGATGACGAGCAAAGCAGAAAGGCAGCCTTTCGGCTGCCCTCTGTATTTGTGACGATGTTCAGACTTACGCGGCCTGCTGCGTCAGTTCGTCGCGAACCGCTTCGTCCTGCACCGTGTCTTTCAACGTGTGCGGCAGGGCCACCGCCAGCACGTCTTCAATCCGCGTCGCGTAGTGGATGGTGACGCCTTCCACCTGCTCGGCGGTCAAGTCCTCTTCCACGTTCGGCTTCACGTCGATCGGCAGGATCACATCGCGAACGCCAGCCCGCTTGGCCGCAAGGAACTTCTCCTTGATGCCGCCCACCGGCAGCACATTGCCGCTGAGCGTGATCTCGCCAGTCATGGCCAACAACGGCCGCACTGGGCGATCCGTCAGCAGGCTGACAATGGCGGTTGCCATGGTCACGCCAGCGCTTGGACCATCCTTCGGGATTGCTCCCGCTGGCACGTGCAGGTGCAGGTCGATGTCCTTCAGCACATCTTCATCCAGACCGATGGACGCTGCGTTGGAACGGACCCACGTCAGCGCTGCCTGCATGCTCTCCTTCATCACATCGCCAATCTGGCCCGTGATCTGGAAGTTGCCCTTGCCCTTCATGCGGTTGGCTTCGATGAACAACACGTCGCCACCTACCGGAGTCCAGGCCAGACCCACCGCGACGCCACTGCGCTTGGTGCGCTCGGCAATCTCGGTATCCACGCGCACCTTGTAACCGCCGAGGAACTGGTGGATCACCTCGTCGGTCACGACCGTCTGCTCTTCCTTGCCCTCAGCGATGCGGCGCGCCTGCTTGCGGCAGACCGTGCCAATCAACTGTTCCAGCTTGCGGACACCTGCCTCCCGCGTGTAATGCCGGGCTATGATGCCAAGCGACTCGCGTGGGAAGATGATGCGCGGCTCACCCGCAACGGGCTCCGGTAGCTGGCTTTCGGGCACCTGGGCCTCAGCGTCGGCAGCAGGTTCGCTGCTCTCGACCTTGGGAGCGGTAACAGGTTCGATGCCGTTCTCCTTGATCTGCCGGGGCACAAGATACTTCTCCGCGATGTTGGTCTTCTCTTCTTCCGTGTAACCGGTCAGTTCAATGATCTCCATGCGGTCCAGCAGGGGCGCAGGGATTGGGTCAAGCTGGTTGGCCGTGCAGATGAAGAGTACCTTGGACAAGTCAAACGGCTGGTCCAGGTAGTTGTCGCGGAAGGTTCCGTTCTGCGCCGGATCAAGCGTTTCCAGCAATGCACTTGCCGGATCACCGCGGAAGTCACGACCGAGCTTGTCGATTTCGTCCAGCATAAAGACGGGATCGTTGGTCTCGACACGCTTCAGGTTCTGGACGATCTGCCCAGGCATGGCACCGATGTACGTCCGGCGATGGCCGCGAATTTCGGCCTCGTCATGCATGCCGCCCAGTGAGATACGTGCGAACTTGCGACCGAGCGCCCGCGCGATGCTCTTACCCAGCGAAGTCTTGCCCACACCCGGAGGTCCGACAAAGCACAGGATCGGTCCCTTCATGTCGGGCTTCAGACGGCGCACAGACAAGTAATCCAGGATGCGATCCTTGACCTTCTGCAGGCCGTAGTGGTCCTCATCCAGGCACTCTGCCGCCTTTTTGATATCGACGTTGCCGCCGGAGCTTTTTGCCCAGGGCAGGACCGCGAGCCATTCAATATAGGTCCGCGCCATGCCGTAATCAGGCTGCGCGGGGTTCATGCGCTGCAGTCGATTCAGCTCCTTCAGAGCCTCTTTTTTAGTCTCCTCAGGCATACCGGCGGCTTCGATCTTCTCGCGCAGCTCGGTGATGTGCTTATTGCTGTCGTCGCTCTCGCCCAGTTCCTTGCTAATTGCCTTCTGCTGCTCGCGCAGGTAGTACTCGCGCTGTGACTGCTGCACGGCATCCTGCACTTCGCTCTGGATCTTGGAGCGCAGCTGCTGCACTTCAAGCTCCTTCACCAGGTGCTGGTTCAACCGTTCCAAACGTGTCGCCACGTCGGTCGTCTCCAGCAGGTCCTGCTTATCGCTTGTGGTCAGGAATGGCAGTGACGAACCGATAAAGTCGGCAAGGCGGCCCGGCTCCTCGATATTCAGAGCAATCGTCTGGAGGTCGTCAGACAGGGTTGGCGATGCAGTAACAATCTGCTGGAATTGCGAAACCACGTTGCGCTGCAAGGCTTCCAGTTCCGCTGACTCTTCCGGCTCTGGTGCCGACAGCGACTCGTACTGAGCCGTCAGAAACGGCGTCCGCTGGTCGAACTCTCCCAGCCGTACGCGCTCAGTGCCCTCTGTGAATACAAACAGGGACTGGTTCGGCATCTTTACAACTTTGTGGATGGTCGCGAGCGTACCGATCGAGTGCAGCTCACTGGCGTCCGGCGTGTCCTGCCGAGCGTCGCGCTGTGCCACTACAAGGATGGTTTTCTCCTCACCCAGAGACTGAATCAGCTGGATGGAGCTGTCGCGACCTACCGTGAGCGGCAATACCGCGTGGGGAAACAGTACCGTATCGCGTACCGGCAAAACGGGTAAAGCACGTGTGCCTCGCTTGCGGTCCGGGTCTGAGGCCGTAGGCTGAATCACACTGACGAAGTCATTTGGCATTTTGTGAGTGTCCTTCCATCACATCTTCACACATCTGATGCATCAACATGCGACGGGATGCAACTCTTCACATGCCAGTACAACCCGTCAGCAACTCACTACGCTTATCGACCCCCGCGCGTTCCTCACGACCGCCCCGCAGCTGCTGAAGGTGTGAACTCGTCTCCCGCTGCCTCAACCGGTTCTGCAGCCACATACCTGCCAAGTTCCGTCGCAGAGCGGCAAATCCGCTTCAGCACTGCCACGATTGCGTCGGCAGCAGGGTCCGAAGATACCCGCATATCCACAAAGAACATGTACTCCCACGGCCTTCCAGGCACGGGGCGAGACTCGATCCGGGTCAGGTCTGCGCCTTCCGCGGCTAACAGAGCGAGCGCTTGTTGCAGGGATCCAGGCTGATGTGGCAAGTCGAAGCCAATGCTCATCTTGTTTGCCGGTATACCTGCCGGTCGAAGTCGTTCCGCATCTTCACGTCGAGTCAGCAGGAAAAATCGCGTGAAATTGAGGGGATCGTCTTCCAGGTCACGCAGCAGGATGTCCGCTCCGTAGACCTCGGCGGCGTAGGGCGCTGCAAGCGCCGCCGCGTCTCGCAGGTTAGCCTGCACGACGTGCTTCACCGCTCCGGCAGTGTCGTAGAACGACACTGACTGCAGGGTATGCGTAGCAAAGAACCTGCGACATTGCGACAGAGCTACCGGGTGAGAGAAGACCTGCCGCACGTCCTGCAGTTCGACACCTTTGGCCACCATGAGTGCGTGCCGGATGCGAAGTGAAACCTCTCCCACGATGCTGACGCCATGCTCCAAAAGCAGGTCGGAATGGTCTGCAACCGCTCCGTGCAGACTGTTCTCCATGGGCAAAATGGCAGCATCAGCCTCTTTGGTACTGGCCAGCCGTTCAAACACCTCGGCCGTGAGTGAACACGGCAACAGGTCGGGTTCGCCCAGAAGTGCCTTTGTAGCAAGGTGGCTGTTAGATCCCGGTTCACCCTGGATGGCTACGCGCATGATCGGTTCCTCCAGATGTCTTGGCAGCACGAGTTGCAATGTTTCTGCTGCAAAGTACAACCACATCAGTTTAGGTGGCAACTGATGTTGATGTGGCCATCAAGGTCGCTAAATCACCGCCCGGGCCACTGGCCAGGGCATCTGGAGAACGTCGATGCTTTGGACAATTACCGTGGTTCTATTGATCTTGTGGGCCGTTGGATTTTTCGGTTTCGGACAGGCTGTCGGTGTCTGGATCCACATTCTGATCGTGCTGGCCATCATCTCGCTTATCTTCAATCTCCTGGGCGGACGTCGGGTCTGACCTGCTTTCGCGAAGCAAGTAAGTTGCAGCAAGATTCATGAAGTGCGATGGAGGAATAGATGGATACGGATCAGATCAAAGGCAAGCTACAGAACATGTTCGGCAAGGCAGAAGAAGCAGTCGGCGAGGCAATTGGAAGTCAGAATCTTTCAAATGCCGGTGCAGAAGATCGCCTAAAAGGCGCGGCTGTAGAAACCTGGGGCAACACCAAGGACGCCGTTCACAGCACAGGCACCACCGCGGACGTGCACGGAACTCACACCGGCGAGTCATTGCGTGATCGCGTCGTCAGCGGGACAGAGCACCTCAAGGACACTATCAACGCCAAGGTAGACGGTTATAAGGAGCATCAAGCTGAGAAGCGAGATGATCTAGATCGTTCGATCTAATCGCTCTTGTAGAGCTTATGAAAAGGCTGCCTTCGGGCAGCCTTTTCACTTGTACCTGCTATGCGCTGACGTGGTGTCTAAGGAAAACATCCGACGCAACGGCGCAGAAGAACACCACTGCAATGATCCCATTCAGCGTAAAGAAGGCCGCATTCATCCGACGCAGATCGCTTGGTTTCACCAGACTATGCTCATACAGCAGGAGCAAGGCGACAGCGAGTAAGCCACCTGCAGCGATCGCTCCTAGATGAAAGATCATCAGCAGCCACACCATGCAGGCCAGCATGCACAGGTGCATGGCGCGGGCCAACAGAAAAGCCCCATCCAGGCCAAACGCCTGCGGCACGCTGTTTAATCCGTGGGCTCGGTCGTGTTCGAAATCCTGGCAGGCATACAGCACATCAAAACCAGCCACCCAAAGCAGAACTGCCGCCGTTAGCACCACAATGCGCGGGTCAAGGCTGCCACGCACCGCGATCCACGCTGCTGAAGGTGCAATTCCAAGGGCAAGACCCAACACCAGATGCGACCAGCGCGTAATCCGCTTCATATAGCTATAAGCCAGCACGACAGCGACGGCGATAGGGCTCAGCAACAGGGTAAGGTGGTTTAAACGTGCGGCCGCAAGTACAAAAATGCCAATCGAAAGCAGCGTAAATCCCGCTACAAAGCGTTTGCTAAGCACGCCTGCAGGCAGCGCGCGCAGCGCCGTCCGAGGATTCAGGCTGTCGATTTCAGCGTCTGCCAGCCGGTTGAAAGCCATGGCTGCGGTGCGGAGAGACACCATGCAAACCACGATCAACAGCAACGTACGCAAGGAAGGCCATCCATTCGCCGCGAGAACAGCCCCGGTCAGGGCAAAGGGCAAAGCAAAGATCGAGTGTTCCCACTTGATCATCTCCAGCGTGGTGCGGGTGCTGCGAAAAGTGCCTGCAAAGGAAAAGGCCATACCGTAAGTGTATGGCCCGTCCTGGTGAGCAGCCGCCTACCGGTTACTTCCCTTTTGATCACCAGCTACCTGGAGGTTATTGGTTACCTTGAAGGCTCCGGGAACGCCGTTGGCTCGAATGCCCGCAGTGTCCTTGTCCGCCTGCCGGTCCACGACACCAGTCAGGGTGATGTTCCCGTTCACTACCGTGATACGAATCGGCTTCGCAGGATCGATGGCATACCGTTGCAGCGACGGAAAGCCATAGATGGCGCGAGCCGCCTCGATGCGAATGCGGTCGTCATTTGGCGAAACTGGCGCGACTTCGATTTCGTCAACGACATCTTTGACGCCGGGGTAGTGCGACACAACTGAGACGGCAGAATCTTTGTCCGTTGGACCGTACGCGGTTCCGCCGAGTGTGACCACACCATTCTGGACGCCGATGGTGAAGCTGTTGAAAGCCGTCGTGCCGTAGCCGATCCGATCGTACGTCAGCTTCTCTGCGAGCTTGCTGCGTAACTCGACATCACTGACTTCTGCGGCACTCCCGTTCGGTCGTACTTCGATCATGTTGTGGACGGCAATCACACCTTTTTTGTGGTGGATCCTGTGTTCGGCATCTTCCTTGGTGGCGTACACATCGACCGTTCCTGCAAGATTTACGATGCCATTCTTCACTGACACTTGAATGTTGCTGAAGCGCTTATTGTCGAGCGACTTCTGCGCCTCAGCGACCAGCTGTGCATCAGTAGCCTTGTCCTGCGCTTGTATGCGCGGGCACGCTATAAGCACCGCAAGCGAAGATACAGCAAGACCAGAGCGCAGAATTTTTCGCATGTTCATCTCCATCTCCATAAGCAAGCAGGATTAGCTGCTTCATCTTGGATGTCCAGCGATGAATGACGGTTATTCCATCGGTACTACGACATCAGCGATAGCGTTTGCGGATCTTATAGACCATGGAGAAGACACCGTTCTCATCGCGGGTGGCGACAATTGACTTGTTATCTCCCAGTTGGTACTGCAGCTGGATGAGCTGCTGTGCCGAGGAGTTCACATTGGTGGCGAAGGTCACCGTAATCTGCCGTGTCAACTGCTGCTCGACCGTGATGCGCGCAGATGAAGTACCGAGAGTTCCGACAAATGCAGGATCGATTTTCACCTTGCCCGCACCACCGAAAAGCTTGTTGACGCGATTGGACACGGTCGCGTTTAAGGCTCCGCCGAGCAGGGCGTTGGTTGTTGGGTCCTGGCCCTGTTGCTGAAGGCGTTGCGTACTGATCTGCGCCTCTTCCTGGGTGCGTCCAAGCGCAAGCAGGTTGAAGATATCAGCCTGTGAAAGCGGTGGTTCGGAGCGATACGTCAACTTAAAGTTCTTCGATGTGCCATGCACGCCGATGGTGACATCGTAATTCTCAACCCGTGCAGTTGCATCCAGATCGATCACAGGATCGATGCGGATCGGATTGTTGAAGTAAATCTGGCCCCGCTGCAGCTGGTAATTGGTACCAGCAAAGGTTGCAGAACCGTCCGTTACCGTAACCCTTCCCAGGATGGACGGCACCGCCAACGTACCGCGTGCCGTGATGTCGACCGTGCCTGCGACGTGGGCTCCGTAGCTGTTCTGGAAGTCGAGCGCTGGTGAAGATTGCACACGCACATTCAGGGTGATCTTGTTCAGCAAAGAATCTGGATCGGGTGGAGCTGCAACATCGCCGGCACTACTCGCAATAGAGGCGAAGTCGAATGTCTCAGCCAAGCCGAAGCGCGTAATAAGAACATTGCCGGTAAGTGCGGCTCCGTCGCCAGAACCCTGCAGGCGGACACTGCCGTTCATGGTGGCAGACACGCCATAGTAACGAATGCGCACTGCGGTCGCCGTCGCCGTCATATCTGCGAACAGGCCGCCGCGGTATTGCACAAATCCGCCAACCTTGATGCGGCCTCCGCCTGAAGTCGCGGTTAGGTTGTCGAGCTGCAGTCGGTCCTCCGTAAAGCTGGCAGTTCCGTTGATGTTGGACAGTCCGTTAGGAATCTCAGCGTAGGCAAGATTGGTATTCGCGAAGGTAACCTTGCCACCAAGGTTCGGCTTACCCGTTGTGCCGGTTGCGGTGACGTTGAAGCTTACCTTGCCCGACGAAACGATCTCCGGGTTGATGCGGTGCGCAAGCCCCACATCCAGACTGCCCGCCGCGCGGGCATCGATCTTACCGCCCTGGGCTGGAAGCGCCGTGCCATCAGCGGAGAACACCTGCACCGATCCAGATGCGGTGAGATCCGTGTCGGGCCCCGTGACGTGCAGGTCTTCGAGGCGCGCCGTTCCAGCGTTCAGCGTGGCGCGTATCGGTGCAGCCGAGGCGAACTCGAGGCCCTGGGTTTTCACGCGAAGTGGATTGATGACTAGCGAGCCCACCAGCATCTGAGGCTTCTTTGCCGGCCCACTTACATTCAGTTCACCCGCGGCAACAGACGTGGCGTCGAATGTTGAACCAGTCAGCTTCAATACCGGCGCGACGTCCAGGTTCGAGAAGGCAGCATGTGCCTGCATGGGGTAATCGCCAGTCAGTTGAACCTGCCCGGTCACGTCCAGCTTTGCCGATAAAAGGTCGCTATGCGCCTTCAGGAAAACGAGATCGCGGTCGCTGCGAACATCTGCGTTCAGCACGCCGATTGCCTGCTTGTTATAGGTTGCGTTTGCAAGAGCAAGATGCGCCGAGAGCCCTGGCTCCTCCACGGTTCCATTTGCGTCCGCGTTAAAGGTCAGCACGCCATCGAGTGGCGTACCTGCTTTCTTCACAGCCTGCAGGTTGGAAAGCCGAATGTCATTTCCTTGCAGGTGCGCACGCAAGTGCTTGGAAGCAAGATTGTAGCCGCCGTTGCCGGAGACTTCGACACCCTGCGCTTTCAGGTCAAAACTGGACGCTGTAATCTCTTGCCCGCGCACGGAAACGTTCGCGGTCAGGGCATCGTAAGGCTGGTCGTATGCGACGCCATTGTGCAGCGTGACGAGGCCGTCACCGGTCAGATTGCCAAGCGTGCCGACAGCATTCGCGTTCACGTTGATCGTCCCGGTCACGGGCACGGTGCCCTGTCCAGCGATCTCGAGCACATCGTGGATTTGCGCATCAGCGAGCTGAACCTTGGCGTTTACCTGGGCGTCATTGTCAAACTGGTATGACACCACACCGCGCTTTACCACACGGTGCGGCTTCACTCCACCTGACACATTCAACACTGCGCTGCCACGCCGGATCGTCGACGATGCGACTGTTACGCCTGCCGGGGCATACTCCGCATCGGCGACAAGTGAATCAATTGCAACATCGCCGGTCGTTCCCAAATGGGCCTGCACTTGATTCGCCTGCAGATGCCCCTTAATATCCAGGCCCTTAAGTGGACCTGCGGCAGTTCCCTGGAAGTGCGCATCGCCGTGAAGAACAATCGGCAGGGCTGCACTGCCCTTCTTGCCGTTGTTCTCGTAGCCGATTGCGGTAAGTACAGAGTCAAATTCGCTCAAGTCACGCAAATCGACACTCAACGCCAGACGGGTAAGCGGATCTCCGGTGCCGACTCCAAGTATGCCGGTGGCCTTCACGGTACTCGCTGGGGTATGCGCTTCCAGTTGCTCGATGCGGACGGTTTCGTCTGCTCCGCTATAGGTTCCTTTGACGATCCCATTGACAGGAATGTTCTGTGTTCTGCCACGCCGTTTAATCCCCTGTGGCGTCAGCTTCAGATCAGCCTTCACGACAACAGAGCTTGGAAGGTCATTCGTTGTGCCTCCCCACTCGACATGCACTGGTCCATTCACCGCAGTGTCCAAACCGAGGTCCTGGTAGTTCTTCGGCTCGGTAATTTCGTTGACGGTGCGCAGGGAGATGTTCGACAGCCTTACATCGACATAGGCGTGCGCTCGCTCCACGGGCGAAATGGCGGCCGACCCGGTGGCAGGCGGAGCAGCCTGTGCAATCTTCGCTGTGGCATTGATGGTCTTTTGACCGGCGAGCACGGTCGCTGACTGGGCAGGAGTCTCCGGTGGGACTACGCCCAGCCAGTTGTGAACGCGCATGTCGCCCGCGATGCTGCCGCCCGCAGGCAGATTCAGGGCAATCGCGTTAAACAGGAGTTCTGTCGGCGTAACACGGACTGAGGCCGCGCCATTCACGCCCGGCACATTCACGTACTCATCGTGATACCCAACCTGATGCAGTTTGGCGTTGCCGGCCAGCAGGTATCCCTTTTCGCACACCGGACTGGGCGCAAGCGCCTTTGTGTTGGCAGGGTTGTGTCCTGGGTTATGGCGTTGGAAGAAGCCGGGCTTCTTCTGTGCAACCTGCGGTGTCACTGCACATGAATGACCGGAGATATCAAGGTCGACAACTCCAGCAACCAACCCTGGAAAGCCGCTCAGCACCGAGATTTGTGGCACTTCCAGATTGCCTTTTAGGGCAACATTCCAGACTGGATCGTCAAAGTTTTCGATGTGAGCGTTTGCGTCCAGGTGCGATGTCTTGCCGGTATCGAAGGTAAGGCTCTGCACGGAGATCAGCTTGCGGCCGACCTCTGCCTTCAACTGTAAGTGCGACTGCGCTTCCGGCATCTGCTGCATGCGGGTCCGCAAGTCGCTGATGCCTACGTCGATCCCGTAGTGGTCGAGCGACGTGATGTAACGGACATTGATGCCAAGGTCATTCGCTGCCAAATCGAATGGAATGGCCTTGTCGTTGAGCAGTGCCAGTCCGTTCGCCAACTCGACCTTCGAGGCCTGCAGGTCTAGTAGGGTGTCCAGCACAGGTTCAGTGCTTGTACTCTTTGTCTTCGGTACTGGCTGGTTGGTTGTGCCGTCCTTGTTGATGATCAGGTGGATATGGGGCTGGTCCACATGCAGCAGGGCCAGCGTGATGTACTTCATGGCGCCGGTGGAGTTGGTGGCATGCGCGAACAGGTTCTTCAGCGTGATGCGAACCAGGATGCGATCGGCGGAGAGATAAGGCGCTTCGCCTGGCCCTTCCAATCCGTGAATCACAAGGCCGTCCGCTTCCACGGCGAGATGCAGCAGGTTGAACTGGATCCTGGCAAGATCCACCTTGCCGCCTGTGGCATCCTGCAGCGTGTTTACCAGCGTGCTGCGGACACGATTTTGGAAGTCTGCCGTGGTGGTGTACAGGCCAAGCCCGCCTACCAGTAAGACCAGCACTAAAAGCAACGAGCCAAAGATCCATGCAAACACACGGAGACGGCTCTTCTTGCGCGCCGCTGGTGCTGGCTCCGGCGCATCGGGCTGAGGAGTATTCGCGTCCAGCAAAGCCATCAGGGCGCCTCTTCTCCGGATTTCATGATCCTTACACGCCCGCTTTCACGCAGTGACTTCAGCCAGTCATCAAGCAAAGCACTCACCTGCTGCTGCAACAATAATTCCGAGACTCGGTCTCGCACTGAGTCCAGGGGCGGGGCGGTTGCGTTCTGCTTCGCGTACTCCGGCAGCATGTTCTTGTTGTAGAACTCTTCGATCTGTTTGTCGGTGATGCGAACAGCCGACCGGAATCGCTGTTCGATGAAGTGAAGTACCTGGCTGCGCAGGCGGATGCGGTCGCGCAGTTCATCTTCGGTAAAACCTGCATCTGCAAGAAACTTCTTCCACCCTGCATCGGTCGTGCAATCCGCATGGGCGCACGCTGGTAAGTCTTTACGAAGGTCGGCTTCGTCTTGGCTGACTTGTTCCTTAGTCACTGGCGTCTGGGGAAAGCCTGCAAGCTGCTGCTGGATCAAGGTGCGATCGATCAGGCGCTTAATCGCCTGCTGCCGCAATGGTTCTCCCTGTCCAGTGCCATAGGGATATAGCTTGGTGAAGCGCTCTTCCTCTTCCACATCGCTTTCGAGCACCAGGTCGCCGTTCACTGTCGCCACGATGCGGTCAACGACTTCACCACGCTCTGCCGGCAGCTTGTGCTCGTCTGCCTTGGCCTGCTCGCGGGTAGCCGGTTTGCCCTCTTCTTTCGATTTCGGCGCGATCACCTGCGCACGCAACATGGGTGCCAGGGATGCACACAGCAACAGAGACGAAACAGAGAATCTCTTTACAGCTTCGCGCATGCTGGTTCGCTTAAGAGGCATCATTAGAAGCTCTGACCAATGGAGAAGAAAAACTGGAAGTGGCTTGCCTGCCCGACGTGGTGCGTTGGAACGGCCGCGGTGTAGTCGTCAATGATCGGATAAATGGGCGGGTTCAGGTTGTAACTCAGGTCTAGCCGAATAGGACCTACCGGGGTGTTGTACCGTGCGCCCAGACCAAGAGCGTGCGAGAAGTAAGCGAAGTCGCACGTACCCACGGTGGTAAATCCAGTTACCTGGCGGCACGTCTGCTGGTTGGGCTGCTTGAAGCGTGCGATCGACGGGAACATGTCGCCCGGGTGAAGAAATACATTCCCCATATCGTGGAAGACCACGAAGGAAACACTGTCTCCAACGATGGGCAAAACAGGTGGCGGCAGACGCATCTCGAGTGTGTTAATCAGGACTGCCGTTCCACCCACAGGGTAGCCGGTTGTGAGATCGCGCGGGCCTGCGGAGTTAATGGCGAAGCCGCGGTGAGAGGTAGCGCCGCCAGCATACAGCCGCTCAGGCAAAGGCACAGGGTCGCAGGATGCATTGGTGGTTAGAAGGACACCCTCACATCCGGAAATGCCCGCGTTGGGATTGGTTCCGCTCGGACTCTCGATGCCGAAACGCGTATTTCTTGCAAAGGTGTATTTACGCTTCTTGCCCCAGGTGTAGTAAGTGGAGAAAGTCGTATCCACCTTGTTGAAGTTTGTCTGTGAACCAAATGCGGAGTGCGACAGGAACTCGTCCACGGAGAAGTACATGCCCTTTTGCGCGTCCAGCGGGGAAGGGTTCCGTGTGTCGTGAAACCAGGTAATCCCGGGTCCGCCCACGCGCACCGGCTGTGATAGCAGCGGAATCAAATTGGCCGTGACCTGCAAGCTGTTCTGATCGACTGATACGCGCCGATAAGTGAAGTTATAAATCAGCGTGTCAGCCTTAGGAATTTTCTGTGTAACTCGAAATAATCCCTGCAAAGTGCTGGCTTTAAAGGTGGAAATGTTTTGGACGTTACTGTAACCGCCGCTGACCTGCGTTGAGAGATTAGGGCGTCCCAGGAACTTGGGGGTGTTCAACGTGGCTGTTGCTACACGTTCCAGCAGACCGTACGTCGTGTGAATGGTGATCGACTGGTCCGTACCAAATAGATTGATCCGCGTAACATCGGCAGACACCCGGAAGGACGCGCCTGCATTGCCCTCTTGCGAGCAGCCGCTACCTGTGCCGCCCAACGATTGCTGTGCCCTGCAGTTAGGCTGTGGCGTCGACAACTGTGCTTCGAAACCCGCGCCATAGGTGACATCCCACCGCTTTGCTTCGCTCAATTGCACAAGGACGTTTTTGCGGTCGGCAAGGCCTTCAGGGTTCTGCACAGCGACATTGGCTTCGTTAAACAGAGCCAGATCGTAGTAGCGGCGCTGCATTTCGACCAACGCCGATTCGTCCAGTGGATCGTGAGCTTTGAGCAGCAGTTGAGCATCGATCAGCTTTTGCCGAGTGTGATGTACGCCCGAGATCAGCAGGCGGTCAACCCTTACCTGCTCACCTTCCGTAATGATGTAAGTGACATCCGTGACCGACGGGTCATCCTTGCGCACTGCCTGGCGAACTTCAACCTTGGCCTGGTCAAACCCGCGGGAAAGATACGAACCGAGAATGTTATCTCGGTCGTTCGATACATTGGCCAGGGCGAATGGCTGTCCTTTTTCTGCGGTCACCAAGGCTTTTACCTGGTCTTCGCGCGCTGCACTTTCACCGGAAAAAGTAACTTCTCCAAACTTCTGCTGCGGCCCCTCTTCAATGGTGATATTCACCGTGATGGTGCCTATTTTTTTATCTGCATCACCCTTCACTTCGTTACTGGTGATCTTGACCTTGGTGAAGCCGTTCGTCCGGTAGAGCGAGGTGATGGAGTCAACGTCATTCGAAAGCAATACCGGTGAGAATCGACCATTGCGCACAAAGGCGTCGGCCTTCACCACCTGCATGCGTTCCTTGATGTTGTCGGTCTGGAAATACTTATTTCCAGAGATATTAACCGCAGCGACTTTGTATCTGCGCCCCTCGTCGGCCTTGAACGTGACGGTCTCTTTCAGGTTGCTAGGCGGGGGTAGCGGCGTCCCATCTTCGGAGTATGTGGGCGCATCCGGCACACCCTCTACTGAGGGGTCGACCCGTGCGTCGAAGTAGCCCTGCCTGGCAAGAAACTCGCGGATGTTGTGAGCGCCTTCGTTGAGGAGATCGTTGTCGACAGCGCTCTCTTCATAAATGGGCAGCAACTGTCTTTGCCGCGCCTTTGAGACCTTCGTTCCGGTGATGTTCACACTTACCAGCGGACCCTGGTTGGCGCGGAAATTGTAGTCAAGCTCTTTTCGCTCGGCGTTGTACTGGCTCTTTTCCAGCGCTACCGCAGCTTCAAGACGCTCATTTTTCTGGTAGAACTGGCGCAGATTGGTCAGCGCCGTGCTGGTGGTGTCATGGGTGATCTTGTTTTTGCTCTTGAAGAAATGCAGGGTCTTGTTGATTGACATCAACTTGCCGCGCTTGCGGAACTCGTCGACGCTGATGCCCGGATCCCCTGACAGATTGACCGCACCCACGGTTGCGTTGGGACCAATGTAGACCGAATAAATCACGTCCACCTGACGTCCGTCTGGCAGGTGCTCCGTTGAGGAGCGAATAATGGGCGCGTAGTAGCCATTCTGCGCCAGGGTTTGCTTAATGCCGTCAGCGCCTGCCCGTACCTGACTGTTGGTAAACGGCAAGCCCGGCTGCAACTCAGTCGCGTACTCCAGCAGAGAGGTGAGCCGCTCAATCTTTACGCCCTGGATGCGAACGCGCCCGATAAAGTAGCGGGGCGTGCCGTCGAAGATCAGCGTGACGCCACCACCGGCGTCTGCCAAACTGCGGATTTGGATATCGCGATACAGACCCGTGAGGAACAAACGGCGTGTAGCAGCACGGACCTTTGCAGGGTCAAGAGTGTCCCCTGCCGCCACACCCAGTTGCGTCTTGAACGGATCGTCCTCGCTGTACTCGACACCCCGGAACAGCACAGCGTTAATCTTTTGCCCACGTAAAGCAAACAAGCCGACGGTAGCGTTTTCGGCAGCTTTGGTCGCTTCTGCGGCTTGCACCTGCTGCTGATCTTTTGGGCCTTCTGTGGACTGGTTCGCGCCGGACACACCTGTGGCTGCACCCGATTGGGTCGATGGCTGGGGAACTGGAGGTGCTCCCTGCTGCACCTGGCCGGGCGTCGAGGCGCCGCTGGAAGGTTGGCTTGTGGTGTCTTGTGCAGAAAGTTGTGACAGGCCCGCAACCATGAGAAGCGCAGCCGCAGGGGCGACGACATGCTTCGCCCTGCGCCGCACCGGCCCAACTCTCACCCAATCCCTCGGCGACTGCAACGTTTATGCCCTCAATTTGTACGGACTGTGATTGTTCGCTTCCGGACGATTTTACGCGCGGAGGCGACAAGGATGCCTCGCTCGAACCTTGCCTTCACATCGTATAGAAAGCTGGGATGCGAAAGGTGGCAGCCGCGTTCGTCCATGAACCTTCTGCAACAACAGCCTAGACTTGGACCGTGAGCTTAAATCTCCCAACTGAAGAAGAGCAAGTCGGCGAGGCAGCCGGGCTTGCGAGACAAAGGACACCGCCCGTGCCAGCGGACGGTGCGCGAAATGACCGCTATTCACGCCAGCGATTGTTTCGACCCATAGGCGATGCCGGGCAGCAGAAACTGGGACTAGCTCGGGTCACACTGGTCGGCTGTGGTGCTACTGGCGCGGCCTCCGCAGCCCTGCTGGCGCGTGCTGGCGTAGGTTACCTAAGAATCATCGACCGTGATTTTGTCGAACCATCCAACCTGCAGCGGCAAATGCTCTTTACCGAAGCCGATGCCCAGGACGCCCTGCCCAAAGCCGAGGCTGCGCGCCGCAGATTGCGTGAGATCAACAGTGAAGTACAGGTAGAGCCTCACATTGCCGACCTGACACCTGCGAACGCACGGGAACTGCTGCAGGGTAGTCACGTAGTTCTAGACGCCACGGACAACTTCGAGACACGGTATCTGGTCAATGACGCATGCGTCGAGACAGGAACGCCCTGGATCTACGCGGCGGCCATCGGGTCTTACGCCGCAACCATGAACATTCTGCCCATTGGCGAAGACCGTTCTGCTTGCCTTGCTTGTTTGTTTCCGGAACCGCCAGGAGGCACGGTTGAGACCTGTGACACCGCAGGCATCCTGAATACGGCAGTGAATGTAGCTGCGGCCCTGCAAACGACGGAAGCGTTGAAATTACTGACGGGGCAAGGCCGCTCCATGCGGCGCACCTTGCTGTCGATGGACCTGTGGACTGGAGAACGTTCTGAGGTGTCATCCAGCACGCCCAGGGCTGGTTGCCTGGTGTGCGGTGCCCGACAGTTCCGGCACCTGGCAGGCGAGGGCAGGCCGCACATCACTCTCTGTGGGCGCGACTCCGTCCAAATTCACGAGCATCGCCGCCCCGTCGACTTCGAGCGCTTGGCAGAACAACTTCGTCCGCTCGGCACGGTGCGCTTCAACAGCATGTTGCTACGGTTCACGTACGGCACGTACACCTTGTCAGTGTTCGCGGATGGTCGCACCGTCGTACAAGGGACCACAGAGGTCGCACGTGCACGGGCCATGTATGCCCGGTTCATCGGTTCCTGAAGATTGCAGGTATCGTTTGCTGCTGGGGATCAGTGCACAAACCTGCAGACTTATACAACCTAGCCTGGCAGGTTTCCTTCCCATACAGCAGGTTGCGAGACTGCTGGGTGACTCCTGTATCCTTTTGGGAGCTTGCGGCTTTTTCAGGAAGGGCGGCGCGTCATGGAGACGTGCCAGGCCGCGGCGATGGAAGTTCAGGGCTACGGAATGACACAATCGAATTCGACGCCACCCGCTGGTCACTTCAAGCGGAACCCGCCCATTGCGGGTGAGGCAGATGCACTGGAGCGCGCTAAAAACGGAGATCCAGACGCGTTTTCAAAGCTCTATGCGTTGCACAAGCGTCGCGTGTACACCCTCTGTTTGCGGATGCTAGGCAATGTCTCAGAAGCAGAGGATATGACGCAGGAAGCTTTCCTTCACCTGTATCGCAAACTAGGTTCGTTTCGTGGGGAGAGTGCATTTTCCACGTGGCTGCATCGGCTGACCGTCAATCTGGTCCTGATGCACCTGCGCAAAAAGGGCCTTCAACTGGTCTCTCTAGAAGAAACCATCAACCCGTCCGAGGAAGATGCACCGAAGCGGGATTTCGGATCACGCGATCCAAGGCTCTCAGGTTCGGTGGATCGGGTTGCGCTCGAACGCGCTGTGTCCACACTGCCCCCGGGGTATCGGCTGGTGTTTGTGTTGCATGACGTTGAGGGCTACGAACACAACGAAATTGCAGGAATGCTGGAGTGTTCCACCGGTAACAGCAAGTCGCAATTGCACAAAGCAAGGCTGAAGTTACGAGAAATCCTGCGGCAGAACGAACAGGTCGCGGTATTGCAGGAGTCGAAATAATGTCCGATCAAGATGAAAAGCGATGGACCTGTGAAGAGTTTGAGAAGGCACTTCCCGAACTCTTCGAGAATGCCAATGGCGGCAAGCTAAGCGCCGATCCGCGTTTTATCAACATCCTGCGCGATTGTCCTCAGGCTGCGGAACTGGTCCGGGATCTCGAGTACATTGCCGAAACCGCGCGGATGCTGCTTGAGCCTGAGATGGAAGTACCCAGTTCTGACCTCTGGTCCAAGATCGAACGAGAAATCGGAAGTTCACCCGCTCAGAACCCTCCAGATCGGATTCAGTAGTCATTGTCTCCATTGCTTGTTCAGGAAGTCGCATTCGTTGTACCCTTCCACCAGAGATGAAACAGTTTGTTCAGATCGCCAGCTTTACCTGCCGCTACTGGTATCCAGTAGCGGCCCTGGCGTTTCCTGCCTCTGATTTGCACTGATCTGCAAAACAGAATCTCGAAGCTCTTGAGCCGCAATCCTGACAATGGATTGCGGCTTTTCATTTGGAACCTACCTCAACGCACTGGTGATCATCTATGAGTTCCCTCCCGCAATCCAATTCACAAACCGCAGCCAGACCTGCAACTCCACCGGAACGTTTGGTGCTGATCGGTTTCATGGGTGCAGGCAAAAGCACCGTGGGGCGCTTGCTGGCTGCACGCCTTGGCTGGCAGTTTGTGGATACCGATTTAGTGATTCAGCAGAAGCACGGCTGCACGGTCGCAGAAATGTTCGCTGAGCAAGGCGAGGGGGCCTTCCGCAACCGTGAGTCGGTGGCTCTTGCCCGCGCTCTCGGCCAGACGGATGTGGTCATTGCAGTGGGTGGCGGTGCTCCAGAGATCCTCACGAACCGTCTCTTGCTGGAGCAGACCAAGGGCACCATGGTGGTTTTTCTGGATGCACCCTTCGATGTACTGTTTGACCGATGCGTCCTGCAGGAAGGTGCGGAGATCCGACCGGTGCTTCTGGATCCAACAGCGGCAGCCGAGCGCTTCCAGCTTCGTCTGCCGTTTTACCGCAGGTCGGCACAACTCTGCGTCCGAACTTCCCGGCAAAGCCCGGAAGACACGGCCACGCACATCCTGAACCTGATTCCCGCACGAGATAGGGCTACGCCACAAAGCGACGCGGAGCAACAACACACTTCGACCCTGCTTGCATCACACGGTCTACACAGACTAGAGAGGTAACACCCTGGACACGACAACGGAAGCCCCTGCTTTTCCAACACAGAACTACCGCAACACGCGGAAACACATCGTTTTCACGATTGCGCTTCTGTGCCTTCTGGGGCTTTTTTGGAAGATCAGGCATGTTCTTGGCATCGTGTATCTCTCAGGTTTGTTCGCTGTTGTTCTGAACCCTGTGGTCACTCGGATCAGCAAGCTGCGGTTCCGAGGTAAGACGCTTTCAAAGACAGTGTCTGTCGCCCTGCTGATGGTGGGGTTAATCGTTGGCCTGACTCTGTTCTTCTACATCGGTTTGCCGCCAGTGCTGCGCGACTTCCGCAACTTTCTGACTGACATTCCCAGCCGTATTCCTGCCATGACCGCAAAGCTGCACAGCATTCCCATGGCAGACAAGATCGGTCTGAATGACCTGAACACCCGCATCCAGGCGGGTGCCGGTGAAGTCGCAGCCTATGTCTTCAGCGCGCTGCCAGCCTGGGCAGAGCACCTGCTGGACCTGCTGACCGCGGTCATTCTGACGGTGTACTTCATTCTGGAAGGAAAAGAAGTGTATGACTTCTTCCTTTCGCTGGTCGTCCCGCGCTCCCGTGTCCGGCTCGCAAACACCCTGCTCAT
>JBPBPZ010000050.1:0-42192 GCA_050954525.1 Janthinobacterium lividum | reverse complement strand
AATCGTGCTGCTTGGCGTTCCGGTCTACTTTCTTTGGAAAGGGAAGGCCGGGGATCGTTCGTCCACAAGCTAGTCGCCATCGATCTGCACCACGCATCCGTGATCGTTTCAAAGGAGTACCGCCCAAGCATGGCCAATTTATTCGCCAAGAAGTCCATGGAATCACTGATGTCCGAAGCGCACGAGGAGGGTTCCAACTCCCTGGTGCGTTCACTCGGCCCGGTGTCGCTTACCCTGCTTGGCATTGGCGCTGTAATCGGCGCGGGCATCTTCGTGCTCTCCGGCCTGGGGGCGCATTCTGCCGGACCGTCGCTGATGCTGGCGTTCGTTCTGTCGGGGCTTGGTTGTGCCTTTGCGGGTCTCTGCTATGCAGAGTTCGCCGCGATGATCCCGCTTGCGGGTTCCGCCTATACCTACGCTTACGCGACGCTCGGCGAATTATTCGCATGGATCATCGGCTGGGATCTGACGTTGGAATATGCCATGGGCGCAAGTACCGTGTCATCGGGTTGGTCGAACAACTTCGTCGAGTTTCTCTCTATTTTTGGCCTGAAGTTTCCCCTGTGGCTGGCCTACGATCATTGGACCGGCCTGCGCACTGCGCTGGAACGGGTTGCGCGTGCCTCGCTTGCCGCAAATAACCCTGATCTGCACCCCGGCACCAGACCCTTCAGTGATGCTCTAAGCGGATTGATGGCGCACCCATCGGCGACGCTGGTTTCGCAAGCGCATGCCATGCTGAACGCGCCGCACATTTTCGGCGTAGAGATCGGGTTCAACTTGCCCGCCTTCATCATTGCCCTGCTCATCACGGCAATCCTTGTCATCGGAATTCAGGAATCGGCCAAGTTCAACGCCGGCATCGTCATCTTGAAGCTGACGGTAGTTCTGTTCGTCATCGGCCTGGGTTCGCGTTACGTGGACAAGGCAAACTGGGGAACAGACTGGCACACGTTCGCACCGTTTGGTGTAGGCGGCATCGGACTTGCGGCAGGATTGGTCTTCTTCTCGTATATCGGCTTCGATGCTGTATCGACGACGGCGCAGGAAGCCATCAACCCGCAGCGCGATATGCCCATCGGCATCATTGTTTCGCTGACGATTTGCACGATCCTCTACATCGGCGTGGCTGCCGTATTGACCGGCATGGTGCCCTGGCAGTCGATCAACATCGAAGCACCTATCGTGCGTGCGTTTCTTGAGTACAAGGTAGGCTGGGCTGCGAACATTGTTACCATCGGCTCCCTGGCGGGACTAACCTCCGTCATGCTGGTCATGCTGCTTGGCCAGTCGCGTGTGCTGTACGCCATGGCGAAGGACGGCTTGCTGCCGCGGCGCTTCTTTGGCGACATCCATCCTCGCTTCCGCACACCCTGGAAGGGAACGATCCTTGCCGGTATGTTGGCGGCTATCGTGGGTTCAGTAACGCCCATCGATGACATCGGCAAAATGGTGAACATCGGCACACTGCTGGCCTTTGTGATTGTTTGCGTCGCGGTCGTAATGTTGCGCCGCACCGACCCTGACCGTCCCCGCCCATTCCGCGCACCGCTGGTGTGGCCTGTCCCCATTGTTCCGGCGCTGGGAGTCCTGTTCAACGGCTACATGATGTACAAGCTAGGCACGGCCAACTGGATCCGCCTGATCGTTTGGCTGATCATCGGCTTGGTTGTGTACTTCAGCTTCAGCCGCAAGCATAGCCGTGTACAACAAGCCCTATTGAACGCTTCCCCTAATAAGCAGTAAGCAGATGTAAGCGATCAGCAAGCAAGTGCAGAAAGGGCCGCGCTCAGCGTGGCCCTTTCTGTTTGCTCATCATGCAGACCGTAGGTAGCTTCGCGGCTCTTACGGAGCCGGCGTGGGGATGCTGGCTGGTGCGGGAGAGGGTGTTGCCCGTTTGCTTGTGTTTGTTACAGGTGGCGCGAAACTGATGGTGCTGGAAGCCGCAGGATCGTCGCGCAACTTCAGAAACAGCGTGTGATTATCAACCGCCCTGGGTACGGAGAGTGTGTCGCCTGCAAACCCAAGCGGTACAGCCACCGCACTTGTGAAGTTGCTTTCGCCAGCGACGGACTCAATCAGGAAAAGATTGCTGCCCGTAAGGGTGCAGCCGGTTTCGCCCGCGTTGACCGCATCGCCAACTTCTACCTGTGCGCGTGGAACGCCTCCGCGCGCGCAGGTGACACTGGTAATTACGGGTGTTCGCACCAGCGTGCCCAGGGGCATCCAGTCACCCACGCTGCCGTCTTCGAGCACGGCACGCATCTGCAGCGGTCCGAACGCGGAATCGCCGAAGGCTTTTTTCGGCGACAAGTATGCAAGGGCTGTATGTGCATCCTGCAGCACAAGCGAACCATCCGCCAGGCCAAGCGTGGTCCGCAGACTGCCGTCCGCCAGCGCGATCTCCACCTTCTCTGTGCGTGGGAAACGGGCGGGTGAGCTGGATCGAAGCGCAATGGTGAAGCGCGCGTCCGCAGGCAGGTCTTCGCTGCTGCCAAGGTTCAGGGGCAGACCGGTCTGGGCGTTCGCGCGAAACGATTTGTTCAGAAGCGCGAAGGAAGGCCGAGGCGCATCCACCGAAAAGGGTACAGGGATTGTCCGGCCGTCCCGCAGAATTGCTTCCGCCATGCCTGTTTCGCCGGCTTTCGACAGTTTGCCTTTCACTGTACCCGTTGCCGTCAGGCGAAGCTCTTTGACGTCTGCAGCCTGATCGGGCAGAGGAGCATATTCCACATTGTCCAGCTTCAGGGTCTTGACCTCTCCCAGGCCGCTGCCCGAAAGTGTCGCCACAGCGTCTCCTGCATGGATGCGAAGCGCTTGTAACCGGGTGCGATCCGAATACGCCGTGACCGCTACCTTTTCCACTGCGTCAGTGCCGAACTGGTGCACAAGAAGCGTCACATTGCCGGGCGCTGCCTTCTCAAGAGGCAGCTTCACGTTCAGCGCGGGGGGCGCATCGTGTTTCGCTTCGGACGCCTGTTTCCATTCCAGCTTCAGATCATCATTGCCGGGAAGATCAAGTTCAATTTGTGAGGCGCATGCCGTGCCATTTGCGTGAAGTACCAGCTGGTTCGATCGACCGGCGTACAGTTCACTTCGAGGTGCCGCCGTCCATGCGCTTCCAGACCTGCGTTGAAGGGGAACTGTGACGCCCTCGAACGGGTCGAAGCCCCAAAACCCGTGAAGCGTGCCGGTAACCTGCACGTCGCCAGTGGTATCGCTGACGAGTGGTGAACTGCCTGCCGTTGCTTCCGCAGGTGCAGCGTCGACCCGCTTATCCGTTCGTGTCGTACCCACGGCAAGCGGGCTTCCTGCACCGTCACGCGTCTCTGGGGCAGCGACCGCCAGGGGCTTCCTCTCTGCCTTGCTGGTTATGACCAGGCCACCCTCGAACGCGTCGGGTACAAGCGCGACATCAGTCTTGCCACCCACGGTTGCGCCATTCAAGTGCAGCGTCAGGTCGTGCGCAAACCCTGTTGCAAACACCAGGGGAGCACCCTCCAACGGCAGAACCATGGCGGGCTGCAGCAGGCAGGATACGTGTGCCGGGTCCTGTAGGCGAAGCGGCGGCGCGACGGAGTGCTGGATGGCAGGCAAGGCCACCACAATGACGGACTTCGGATTGTGGAACGAAGGCGGTGTGTTCAGGCGCAGGTTCAGCGTTTCTCCGTCAGGAAAGGCGATTGCCGGGATGTACTGAAACTGTGCCGTGTGCAGACCGCTCATGAGCCGTACCACGTCAATCACGGTCCCCACGTAGGCGGAGTAGACTCCCGCACCTCCGCTATTAGCCATGGGCGTACCCGCTACCGCACCGATCAGGTTGGCTGAATCGCCCGAAGCCAGCATGGAGGCGAGTGTCTGCCCATGGCCGTCATCCAGCAGCAGCTGCGAGCCTGTTTGCCGCAAGCAGGCAAGCTGTTGATCGGGCTCTTTTTTGAAGCAATCTTCGTTCGGCTTGAGGTTGAGCGTTGCCGCCAGCTTGTGAGAGTGGTCTAGAAGCTCTGCGGACGACCCCGGCGGAACCCGGCGGATCGCCTGCAGATATCGCTCAATGCGGGCCTGTTCAAACGAAGCTTCGTTCAAATCCTGGGTGGCCCGCACAAACAGCCCAGGCCGACCCGTCACCGCAGACCGGAGCGTTGAAAAGTCTCCACCGGTTTCAGGCGCAAGAAACATGAGCGCCTGCTGCGCCTCTTCAGGCACTGTCACGGTCACACCCTCGGCGCGAACCTTCTTGTCCCAGGTATTGATCCTGGTAAACCAATTCGCTGTCGGTGGATTAGTGCTGCCGCGCAGAAAGGCAATGACCAAAATCAGCTTGACGGATTGAGTTGTAGGCAGGTCGGCATGGATGCTGAGTTTGTCGCCAGGCTGCAGGTTCGGCACCATGGCGATGGGCAGAGACTTGTTGTCTCGCTGCACGTGAACATCGATGCGAGGGCCGGCTAAATCAAAACGCCCACCGCCTGCCTGGCCGCGTGCAGCGCCTGCGGCCAGAACAGATGCCACCAACAAACCCGACCAGCACTTCGCGAGCGCGCCAATTTTCATCCGCCAAGTACCCATACCTTCGGTTAGACGACCGATGAGGGCCTGCGGTCGCATACCGCAGCTGTAAGTAACTGGGTCAGACCTGCTGCAGCCGGCGTGGCGAGGGGTTGTCGCTGGCGATAACTCCGTCACGAATAGTGACCACGCGGTGGGCGTGCTCCGCGATGTCCGGCTCGTGGGTTACAAGCACGATGGTGTTGCCAAGGCGGTGCAGGTCCTCAAACAGCGCCATGATTTCGACACCGGTCTTCGAGTCGAGGTTCCCGGTCGGCTCATCGGCCAGAATGATCGAAGGTGAATTCACCAGGGCCCGGGCGATCGCAACACGCTGGCGCTGGCCGCCAGACATCTCGTTCGGTTTGTGATGCATGCGCGTACCCAGACCGACCGACTCCAGAACTGCGGTTGCGCGCTCGATCCGAGCAGTTGCGCCGGTTCCGTTGTAGATCAGCGGCAACTCCACATTGTGCAGGGCTGTAGCGCGTGCCAGCAGATTGAAGGTTTGGAAGACGAAACCAATTTCCTTGTTACGGATCCGTGCCAATTCGTCGTCGCTCAGGCGGGAAACGTCGTGCCCGTTCAGGCAGTAGGTTCCCTGCGAGGGCGAATCCAGGCAGCCGATCAGGTTCATCAGCGTGCTTTTGCCAGAACCGGAAGGCCCCATGATGGCGACATACTCATTTCTTCGAATTCGGAGGTTCACGCCACGCAGGGCATGCACTTCCTGGTCGCCCATGACGTATGTCTTCCACAGGTTGTTCGCCACAATGACGTCGCCTGCCTGGGCTTCGGTTTCAACTTGCTGCGGTAAAGTCGCTGTCGCCATAGTCTCCTGCAGTCTACCGGGAAGCGTTACGCATTATCCTGCGTTGCACCTTCGACACTTGTATCGCGTTTCACAGCCGTGCCGCTTGCCAGTGTACGAAGCGTTTTGTACTTGCCGGTCACAACTTCGTCGCCAGGCTTCAAACCTTCCGTCACCTGGATGTCAGTGGAGCCAGTGATGCCAGTCTGCACCTTCTGGAAAAACGCGCGCAGTTTGCCGTCCTCAGAACGAAGAACGTATACACCCTGGATCTTCTTCGCGTCCCGTTCGCGTGCGGCCGGGGCTTGCGAGGCGGAAACTTCCGCGTCTTTGCCGTGGTTTTTGGCTCGGGCGGATTCGACAGCAGGATCGCGACTGACCAGCGCTGCCAGAGGGAGAATGACAGCATTGTTGACCTGGGCGGTCCGTATCTTCGCGGTCGTGGATAGGCCTGGTCGTAGATCGTCGTTGTTTTGGCCACTTACCTGGTCCAGCGTAATGACAACCTTGAAGTCCTTCGCTTCTTCCGTGCCGGTGGTCGACTGCGACGTGGCGATGCCGGTGGTCCGCAATAGCGCCTGGTCACCCACCTCGGTAACGTGACCCTTGAAAACCTTGCCGGGCAGCGCATCGACGACGATGTCAGCGGTTTGGTTAAGCTTGACGTTCACGACGTCCGTCTCGTCCACCTTCACTTCGGCTGTAATGACAGACATGTCGGCGACAGTCATCAGGGTCGATCCCTGGGCGTTTTGAATGCCAGTGACCATCGTTTCGCCCTCCCGTACGGGGACGTTCGTCACCAGACCGTCATACGGCGCACGCGACACTGTTTTATCCAGAGCATCGAAGTTCGCCCGCTGCGAAGCCACTGCCTGGTCTACCTTGCCGCGGGCAGACGCTGTCTGCGCCTTTGTTTGCGCCAGGGCTGCATCCCGCTGTTGAACAGTGGCCTCGCTGACGTCAAAAGCGGCCTTTCGCGAGTCATAGTCCTGCTTTGAAACCAGCTTGGCGTCGTACAGCTTCTGATAGCGATCAATGTCAAACCGCTTCTGCTGCAGATCAGCCTTGGCCTGCGCCAGGTTTGCTTCAGCAGTCTTCTCAGCAGCGGTAAATGAGTTCACGTCTGTTCGCGAGGACGAGATGTTCGCCGCCTGTGCAGCCACGGTCGCAGAGGGCTGCACGCTTTCAAGCGTTGCAAGCACCTGGCCGGCCTTCACGTGGTCGCCTTCTTTGGCGTAAAGATGCGTGATCCGACCAAACGCCGTGGCACCGATGTTGACGTAGGTCTTGGGCTTGATCTGGCCGGTGCCGGTGACAATAGAAGTCAGGTCCTCGCGGGTGACGCGCGCAGTTGTGACCGCAACCACATTGGCGCGGCTACGGTACACCACCCCACCGATGATTGCCGCAACCAGAAGTACGCCTGCGACAATCAGCAATACCTTCTTCACCATCTGTTTTCCCCGGCCTCTTTGTACATCATGACGCACACCAAGCAAATACGCGGTTCGTCGCGACCTGGTTCCATGGTGCAAAACACCCCGAAGTTCTGGAGCGTGCGACGGTTTGGCTGCGGCATCGTCCAAGAGTACAGCAGCGCATTTTGGCGCAGTGTGTGGAAGGTGACCTTACCCCGCCCAAATGCATCGGGGTCGGCACCGCCAAGATTTCAGATTTACAATGGACCTACGCGGGCCCCGGCCCGGCGGGAGTGCGCAGGGCGATGAAAAAAGCAGCTTGGCAGGGTTGGATGGGTGCAGCAGTTCTTGCACTGGGTTCCTTTTCCATGGGGTCTCTCTTTGCACAGGCGCAGGCAGCCCCTGCGCAAACGCCAAAGGATGCAACGCCTACGGTCAACAAGACCGATCCGCCAGAGGAACGGCCCGATCCGCTGAAGCGACGCCTATCTGACCGCGAACGCGTGCAGCAGAACAGGTACCTGAAGCAGGAATTGAAGCCGGACGGCACGTTCAAGAAGTGGCTTGAGCAGGATGTGGTCTGGATCATCAGCGATCAGGAGTTGCAAGCGTTCAAATCGCTCAAGAACGACGAGGAGCGCGAAAACTTCATCGAGAACTTCTGGCTGCGGCGCAACCCGAATCCTGATTCGCCAGACAATGAGTACCGCGAACAGCATTACGCTCGCATCGCCTATGCAAATGAACATTTCGCGGCGGGCAAACCCGGCTGGAAAACAGATCGCGGTCACATCTACATCGCCTATGGCAAGCCGGATTCGATCGACTCGCATCCCAGCGGCGGATCGTATGACCGGCCCATGGAAGAGGGCGGCGGACAGACCTCGACCTTTCCGTTCGAGGTGTGGCACTACCGCTACCTGGAAGGCATCGGCGACAACATCGACCTTGAATTTGTCGACACCTGCCAGTGCAACGACTACCACCTAACGATTGACCGCTCGGAAAAAGATGCTCTAAAGTACGTCGCGGGGGCAGGTGCCACGCTGTATGAGCAGATGGGCATGTCGACCCGGCAGGACCGTATGAGCAACGGGCTGGAGCAGCTGGGCAAGGGGCCCATGTCCAGTTCGCAGCAGAGCAAGCAGTTTGACCGGATTGCGCTGTTCGCGAAGATCCTCGCCGCACCTCCGATCAAGTTCAAGGATATGGAGCAGTACATCACCAGTTCGCAGATCCTGAAGGGACCTCCATTCCTGTTTGATGTACGGACCGATTACGTCAAGGTGACAAACGATACGGTTCTGGTTCCCGTGACACTGCAGATCCGCAACCAGGACGTGACCTTCAACACGAAGGACGGGGTTTCTACCGGCACAGTCAATATCCTGGGCCAGGTGTCGAACATCAACCACCGGATCGTGCAGACCTTTGAGGACACGGTCAACGTCCAGGTTCCGTCGGAGTTCCTGACCAAGACACAGGCGCAGCGAAATCTTTATTGGAAAGCGCTGCCACTTCGCCCAGGTATCTACAAGGTCGACATTGTCATCAAGGATGTGAACAATCCTGAGCACATCGGTACCTGGCGGCGTTCAGTCAATGTTCCGAAGTACGACGACGACCGCCTGTCCGCTTCTTCGTTGATCCTCGCGTCCAGCATGGCCCGCGTTCCTTCCAAGGAGATTGGTGCAGGATCTTTCGTCATCGGCAACACCAAGGTGGTTCCAAGCGTTTCTACTGGACCCCAGGTGCCCGTTACGTTCAAAAAGAACACGAATCTAAACTTCTGGATGCAGGTCTACAACCTGGGTATTGACGATAAGAGCAAGCAGAACAACGCGCAGATCCAATACCAGGTGACCGACATGGCCACCAACAAACAGGTTTTGGACTCCTCAGAGTCAACCGTGAAGATGAACCCGAACTCGGACCAGGTAACCCTGGAGAAGAGCCTTCCCCTGGGTAGTCTGCAGCCTGGAAAGTATCAGCTGGCGATCAAGGTTAACGACGGAGTTTCCAAGCAACAGATTTCGCAGATGGCACCCTTTACGGTGGAGTAGACTCCTTCTGTCAGCATCTGAAGAGAGCGGCGCGTGACACCAGAGCGCCCCTCCTTCGCGAAAGAAGTTTTCCCAGGTTCGTAGCAATAGGACTGCTGGGGCAAGGCCAAACGCATCAGAGGCTACGCTGTCGGTGCATCGATCGATTTTGCAACCCGTTTTCCTGGTAGCGCTGGTATCGTCAGCGCTGCCGGTCTGCGTCCTGGGGCAGGGTACCCGCCTGTTTGCAGTGGGCACGCTGAGCGGAGTGATTCGCGACACTGACGGCATTCCACAGATGGGCGCTCTTGTGGAGGCAGTGCTGCCGGATGCAAGAGTCGCAGGTTCAGCCATCACCGATTCACGCGGCGGCTACCACTTTCTTCTAGAGCCGGGAAGCTACCGCATTCGCGCCACCGCAGCCTTGTTATTGCCGGCAGTGCGCGAGCGCCTGCAGATTGCAGGCGGCACCCGAACCATCGTAAATCTGACCCTGTCGACCATCCTGGCACCGGGAGGATGGCTACCGGTCGCGAGACGTACAACATCCGAGCCGGGCGATGACTGGAAGTGGACGTTACGGTCTTCCGCAAGCCGTCCGATCCTGCGCTTCAACGATAGTGTTTCCATTAACTCCACGAACCCTGACGAAGCCACCCTGGGCGTGTCTTCCAGTCGCCAGGAAGCGCGACGTGGAGCCACCAGCGGTCGCCTCACGCTGCGCGATGATGAGGGTCGATTTGCACATGGCGGCAATCACAACCTGATGGTGCTGACACGCGTGAACGAGGACGGTAGCGGCGCCGTTTTGCACGCGGATCTCTCTGGCTCGCGTTCGCCTTATCCGGTTGCGCCATCTGCAGAGATAAGTGTTGGCCTGCAACGTAAGACCATGCTGAATGGATTTTCGCGCGCGGTACTCAGCTACAGTGCTCATCCTGAACTTGTAAACAGCCGAGGCGTCACCGGCCTGCAAAGCATGACGTTGCGATCAGGCCAGCGCATCGACTTCGGCGACCTGATCCGGATCGATGTAGGCAGTGTTGTGCGCGACAGCAATCTGGGTGGCAACGTACTCGCTGTGGAGCCGTTCCTGCGGGTTGCCGCCCACCCCGGGGCCGAAGTCGTTCTGGCTTACACCATGACGCGTTCACGCGGCACCGAAAGCCTTGAAGATCTGGACCGGGTGCAGGCTCCGGTCGCCCTCGCTGTCGTCAAAGGAAACCGTCTTCGACTCGAAGGCGGCAGCCATCATGCACTGTCGGCTACGGGCAGGCTGCCGGGCGGCGGCGTCGCCGAATTCTCGATCTACCACGACCAACTGCGTAATCCGCTCGTTTCAGGCTCCGGCATGCTTTCTCCAGCTGACGTACAGATTGATGGCCTGGTGGCCGACCCCACTACACGTACTTACCGCGTAGGAGTGCGGGATTACAGCGGGAGTGGCGTCCGCGTCATGCTGAGTCAGCCTTTGACAAAAAGCCTTCGAGCCGGCACTGAGTTCTCGACAGGGCGCGCACTGAAAGCATCCGCTGCCAGTAAGGCCGTATCCATGAACGACCTGCTTGACGGCTCAGCGCCCGCGAAGGCCTATGCAGCAACCGCCTTTGTCGATGGCAAGATACTTGCCACAGGCACCTCGCTGCGGGCGTCGTATCGCTGGCAGCCGCACCGTACCCTTACAGCGGTAGATGCATTCCGCATGGACGAGGAGGGCGCGTTTCTGTCCTGTTCGTTGCACCAGTCGCTTGGGAGCCTTCATTTCCTCCCGCATGGTCTGGAGGCCGTTGTCGATGTGCAGAACCTGCTTTCGGAAGGGTACCAACCGTTCCTGTCCAAGGATGGTAAAACACTGTACCTGGCCCAGACGCCTCATTCCGTGCAGGCTGGCGTCTCGTTCTCGTTTTAGTAAGAGTCGAGCCCGTGCTATATTGTTCTGAGTGGCGCGAAAGCGCAACACGTGCTGAAACACCCTTTCAGCCTTCCTCAGGACGTTGCTAGCGACCTGCAGTGATCAAATTGGACGCGTAGCTCAACTGGCAGAGCATTCGACTCTTAATCGACAGGTTGTAGGTTCGATTCCTACCGCGTCCACCAAAACTTCCCTATCTGTCATCTATGTCTCGGGGTAGAAACGATTGCGCATCGCGACCGTGTTTCTGCTGCTGCTATTGTGCTGATTCCAGCAACGTACATGGCAGATGAGCAGGGAATACCCTCCGCACCATTTTGATGCGTTGCAGCTCCTTCTCCCACACTAGTCTCTACTTCCTGTCGCTTCTTAAACGACACAGCTGTTGACCCGAGCACCGTGGGCAGCGGCTCGATAGCGGCGATGATGACCGGTTTAGTCAGCGGGCAGGGTAGAACGAAGAGCCGGGGTCAACAGATTGACCTTTCAGGGATGCGGACTCTTCGTTCCATGTAGCGTGCGGGCGAGCCGCAATGGTCTCAGCGGAGAACCATCAACACAATCTACTTCCCTGATGCGGATAGTAGGCTCATCTTTGTCTAACTACAAGAAAACCAAAAAATTTCCACGCAATCGATAAGGCGATGTTCTGAGTTCGCCAAGTTGCATAGAACGTCGTGGCTGTCTTAAGTCAGGCCCAGCTTCTTCTCACATTGGTATCTCTCGCTCACTTCAGTAGGTACTGCCTTGCACGGCAGGCGTGAAGCCGGCTCGACGTACCCTACAATATCGCTCATGAGTGACAGGTCCGTCCGCTCGCTGGTCCCGCTGGCGCTGTTCGCGGCATTGCTGATTGTGGGACTCAACACCTGGTTTGCCGTGTCTGCGGTCCGTTCGCTGCTCGACAGCGAGCGTTGGCTGTCGCACACCTGGGAAGTCATCGGGCAAAACGATCACTTGATGGTAAGCGTCAGCAATGCGGAATCTGCGGCGCGGGGCTTCGTCATCACCGGCAAGGAAAGCGTTCTTGGCACTTTTCAGGAGAGCGAACGTGCCTTGCCGCAGGAAGTGCAGCGCTTCAAAGCCTTGAGCGCAGACAATCTGGTGCAGCAGGCCAACATCGCAGAAGCGGAGGGCATCATCGTGGGGCGCATGGATCTTTTGCGCCAGCTGATTACTACCCGCCGCTCCGGCGGTTTTGAAGCAGCCCAGGCAGTCGCTAACACCGGGCGAGGGGCGACCGAATCAGCAAAGCTGCGCACGATTATCGCCCGAATGGACATGGAAGAAAGGCGACTGCTGCTGGATCGCGCTGAAACAGCAAGGCGCGATGGTAGGCGCGTGTTTTCGGCGATCGGCCTTGCCTGTGTTCTGGATCTTCTGATGATTGCGTTTGTCACCTTTTACTTCGTGGAGGAACGCACGTTGCGGCTGGCGTCGCAGGAAGATGCGGAGCGAATCGCCCTTGCCAGAGCGCAGGCAGAGCGAAGTGCGGAGGAAGTCCGCATATTAAACGCGGAGCTGGAAGGGCGCGTGCGGGAGCGGACGGCGGAACTGGAGGCGACCAACCGGGAACTGGAGGCGTTCAGCTACTCCGTTTCGCATGATCTGCGCGCACCACTGCGCACGATCGATGGCTTTAGCCTGGCTTTGCAGGAGGATTACGCCGAGGCCGTGGATGCCGTTGGTCGCGACTATATCCAGCGAGTCCGGACCGGTGTGCAGCGCATGGGGCAGTTGATTGACTCGCTCCTGCAGCTCTCGCGGATCACGCGCGCCGAGGTGTCACGGGAACCTGTGAATGTAGCGAAGCTGGCGGAGAGTGTTGCAGCGAACCTCCAGGAAGAAAACCAGGATCGCAACCTGTCCTTCCACATTACGTCGGGACCTGAACAGACTGCGGATCCGAAACTGGTGCAGGTGGCCTTGGAAAACCTGCTGGGAAACGCTGTGAAGTTTACGGCGCGCGTGCCTGTGGCAGAGATTTCGTTCGGGTGGGACGCGGAAGCTTCTGCATGGCGCGTCAGCGACAATGGGGCAGGTTTCGATATGCACTACGCACATAAGCTGTTCAACGCCTTCAACCGTCTGCACGGCGATAAGGACTTCAAGGGGTCAGGCATCGGCCTGGCCACGGTCGCCAGAGTGGTTCGACGTCATGGTGGCCGCATTTGGGCCAGCAGCACAGTCGATCATGGCGCGAGCTTCTGGTTTACGCTAGGATGACCGCATGGCCGATGCGACCCGTATGATCCTGCTTGTCGAAGACGATCCCGACCACGAGTTATTGACTATCCGCGCCCTGAAGAAGAGCAACATCGCGAACGATGTTCGGGTGGCACGCGACGGTGAGGAAGCCATTGAGGCTCTTTTTGGCCCGGATCCGGTCCGTCCTCAACTTGTTCTGTTGGACCTGAAGCTGCCGAAGATCGAAGGCCTGGAGGTACTGCGGCGTATCCGAGATGACGCTTCGACGTGCATGCTGCCTGTGGTCGTTTTGACCTCTTCTGATGAAGAGCGTGACGTAGTACGCAGCTACAAGCTGGGTGTGAACAGCTACATTCGTAAACCGGTGAACTTCAATGACTTTGCCGAAGCGACTCGACAGCTTGGTATGTACTGGCTGGTGCTTAACGAATGCCCTCCCGTGAGCTAGAGCGGCGGCAGCTGCTCCTGCTGCTGGTCGAAGACAATCAGGATGATGCAGCTTTGCTGGAGCGGTACCTGCGCCGAGGTGGCTTTGACCTGCACACCACCCGTGTCGAGACTGCGCTTGAAATGCAGGCTGCACTGGCGGGTGTTCCGCCTGACCTGGTCATTGCCGACTACAACCTGCCCAGGTTCAGTGGTCCCGAAGCTCTGCAGGTAGCACGTGCCAGCAAGCATGACCTGCCCTTCATCATGATGTCGGGCGCGATCTCCGAGGAAACTGCGGTAGAGAGCATGCGCGCGGGCGCCCATGACTACGTCACTAAACAGAACCTGGCACGGCTGCTGCCTGTGGTCGAGCGCGAGCTGCGCGAAGCTGCCGCTCGCCGCTCGCGCGTTGCCGCGGAACGCGCGCTGGCGGTTAGCGAATCCCGCTTTCACCACCTGATCGACGCCATGCCCATGGGCCTCCTGATCAGCCAGGGGTCCGGCCGGATTACCTATGCCAACGCAGCGTCAGAACGGCTTCTGGGGGTTAGGGGTGATCAGATTGTGCGCGGCGAGGTGAAGCTCGGGTCTGTTTGTAGCACCCTCGCTGCCGACATGGCCACCCTGGAGCAGATGGCCGCTCAAGAGCCGTTTGAAGCTGTATGTCACACTGCCGATGGCGTTCCTGTTGATGTTCTGGTTGGGCTTGCGGTTCTTGCGCGGACACCCGCCAACGACGATAGGGAACTGGCTATTTTCATCGCCGATTTGAGCCATCAGAAGCGCAGTGAAGAGGTGCTGCGACGAACGGAGAAGCTGGCCGTGGCCGGGCGCCTGGCGGCCTCTATTGCACACGAGATTAATAACCCGCTGGCGGCAATCACAAACTGCTTGTACCTTGTGCAACAAACCGCACTTGAGCCGAACGGTCGTTCTTACCTAGAGCTCGCACAGAAGGAGTTGGACCGTGTGGCGCAGATTACGGTTCAGACCTTGCGCTTCCACCGGCAATCAAGCCGTCCCGTGGCGACCAGAACGAGCGATCTCGTAGAAACAGTACTGGCACTGTTTGATCCGCGCATTCGGCGGCAGGGCATCGCCATTGAACGACGGTACCGCGAAACCTTCTCCATCTTCGCCTTCGAAGGTGAGATCCGGCAGGTGATCGTCAATCTGCTTGGAAATGCAATTGATGCCATGCCCGCGGGCGGATGTCTGCACATTCGGACGGCAGGTACACACCATGGCACAAGCGGTGCG
The DNA here is from genome assembly GCA_050954525.1 of Janthinobacterium lividum. Classification (GTDB taxonomy): domain Bacteria; phylum Acidobacteriota; class Terriglobia; order Terriglobales; family Acidobacteriaceae; genus Terriglobus. The sequence goes on along the minus strand of JBPBPZ010000050.1, from coordinate 27,561 downwards.
CATGGTTTGACCATCACGGTTGCAGACAGCGGTGGCGGAATGAGTTTGGAAACGATGAAGCGGCTCTTCGAGCCTTTCTATTCGACAAAGGGAATCACTGGCACAGGCCTGGGTCTTTGGGTGTCCAAAGAGATCGTAGATCGGCATCACGGCACAGTTCAGGTACGCAGCCGTCAGGCTGCGCCGGGCGTGCAAGGGCGAACGATCTTTCGAGTTTTCCTGCCCGCAGACGGCATACCTTCTACCGCTGCGGATCTACTGCAGGAGTAATCGTTTCAGACCGCAAGCCAAGGACGCTTAGTCGATGAAGTCGATCTTCGCTTTAATTGGGATTACGCCGCGCTCGTAGCCCATTGCAAGCAGCTTTTCAATGGCAAGACGCCCGTCTTCCCCGTAGTTCAAAGTACGCTCGTTCACGTACATGCCCACGAACTTGTTGGCGAGCGATGGGTCCAGGTCACGCGCAAATTGCATGGCATAGTCCAGCGCTGCAGGCCGGTGATCCAGTGCATGCTGAATTGAGTCGCGCAAAGCCTGGGTCGTGATGCGCATTGCTTCCGGTCCGAGCGACCGTCGAATCGCATTGCCACCCAGCGGCAAGGGTAACCCGCCAGTCTCATCCCGCCACCACTGACCCATGTCCAGAATCTTGTGTAAGCCATTGTCACCATAGGTCAACTGGCCCTCGTGGATGATCAAGCCTGCATCGAACTCACCCGCTACAACCTTGGGAATGATCTGGTCGAACGGCACCGTGACCGTCTCGATATCCGGCGCAAACAGCTTTAGCGTCAAGTACGCCGTGGTCATCGTCCCAGGGACGGCGATCCGCAGTTTCTTGACTTCATCCAGCGTGTACTTACGCGGCGACACGATCATCGGGCCGTAGCCCTCGCCCACTGAACCACCACAGGCCATCAAAGCGTAGTTGTCCTGCAGGTAAGGGTAGGCGTGGAACGAGATGGCCGTCACATCGTAGTAAGGATCGTGGATGGCGCGCTGATTTAGCGTCTCGATGTCTGTCAGTACATGCGTGAACTTGTAGCCTGCTACGCGGACCTTATTGGTGGCCAGGCCGTAAAACATGAACGCGTCGTCAGAGTCAGGGCTATGGGCGATCTTGATTTCTTGGATTTCGGCTGCTGTGGTGCTCATGAACGGTGTGATCCTTCTGCTTGCTTCTATTGATTAGACGCCTGCTTGGCGAGGTCGTGGCTGGATCAGCCCTGCTGTGCGCGATCACCGCGCAGCTTCAGGGTCGACGCCATGGCAGCAGCTACCAGCACCTTGACCGCATCAGAAGCGGCGAAAGGAACTACGGTTCCACGGAATGCCGAACCAAGCGAAATGTGCAGCAGATGGCTGAACCAGACGGTTCCGCAGCAGTAGACGGTCAGCATGGCAGCTGCGCCTGTCGCAACATAGGTCGCGAACTTATAACCCTTCACCGGCCGCGAGACCGACCCCGCGATGGCTGCCGCCACAGGGTAGGACCAAAGATATCCACCGGCAGGCCCAAGCAGCCTTGCGATCCCGGGCAGGCCTAGAGGCGTGAAGACGGGCAAGCCGGCGGCACCCTCACACAGGTACATTGCCAGCGCTGCAAAGCCTGCAACCGGACCAAGTGCCATACCAACCAGCAGCACGGCAAAGGGCTGCAATGTAAATGGGATCGGTGTAAACGGCAAAGGAATTGCCACATGGGCGCACACGGCAACCAGCAGGCTTCCAACAAGAGCCAGCGCTGCCTGGCGCGCTAGGGCGGCTGAACGCGATTCGGCGGTGGGTGTTTCGGTAATGATCTGAACAGATGAGGAAGGTGACATCATCAAGACAAGCCTTTCGAAGCAGTATCCAGCCTGATTGTATCGTCGTTAGCGAGAAGGCCTGTGTGACGCGGAGCGGATTGCAGAGGCCGCACGTGCAGCATGGCCCTGACGCAGTGGCTAACCCGGTGTGCGCTCGATGGCTTTTAGGTCAGTCTGAACATATTTCGTAGTGTTGTCCGTGGTACCGGCCTTGTATTTCCTGCGTTCTGGTTTTCTACTGGATGCAGTGGCAGGCGTTCTAAAAACCGGTTCTTCCAGCTTCGTCAACCGCCTGCATCAGGCGGGAAGCGGAGTGTTTGGTGCGCGCCGCAGAATCGCCACCTGTTCCGCGGTAGTGCTCGCAGGCATGATTGGCTACCACGTTGTCTTCGGGCAAAATGGACTGATCGCGTATCGCGCCAAACGCGATCAGGTCCGCGACCTCCGTGTGCAGATGACGGAACTGCAGGGTGAAAACACTCGCCTGCACAACCATGTCGACCGACTCAGCGGCGATCCTAACGCCATTGAACACGAAGCTCGTGAAGCGCTGCATTACACCAGGCCGGGCGAGGTCATTTACACCATGCCTGCTGAACCCTCAGTAAAATAGCCGCACAGCAGGATCAATTGCCGGTAGCTTCTTCCTGGATATTCCCGCCTGCGACTTGTCCGCTTGAGGGCCTTTCATTGCGTGCATTCGGTCCAAGACCAAGCTTAATGAGCGCACGGGAATCTGGTATGAGCTTGGTCTGCCAGCCATTGTCACCCTGCAGTTTCTGCATAGCGGCCTGACTGCTGCTATCCCAATGGCCAGTTACCTCTGTGAGATAGCCAGCCTTGACCAGAGCAGTTTGGATCTCCGTTGCACGTTGGTCGTCCATTGCCCTGGGGCGCGGCGCTGCGGCCGGCCTGGCCTTGCCAGCCCTGGCCGTCTTTACAGATTTGTGCTTCGCAGAGGTAGGTCCACGACGGACGCGCGATGCGCTTACAGGCAGTGCTGCCAACAGCATCATGCTTGCAACAAGAAGACGACGGAAAGAGTGCAACAGGATCTCCTCACAAGGTCTGGGCGGAGCCGCCCGGCCGACTACCTCGGATTAACAAACAGTACACAGTTCGGGAAAGCCGCACAAGGCTGCGGCCTCTTTGGTTTGCTGCCACCACAAAGAGAACCGGCAGCCATCGCTGGCTGCCGGTCTCGACACGGCGTCTGTTTACGGGAGCCGTCCACCCAGCAGGTTGGAGTTTGTGCGCGATTGCGCCGAACGAACTGCGAAGACAACGTCGTCGCCCGACTTTAGAGGAGCGATCGCAGCCCGGAACGACTCCAGGTCCGTGATCGGCTTCCGATTTACTTCCGTGATGATGTCGCCCTTGCTCAGCGGCAAATCATCGGCAAACGACCCAGGCTTGACTGAGGACACAATCACACCGCCGCCCAGCTTCAGGCGGGATGCAATTTCACCGGGAACAGCACTGACCGACACGCCGATCTTGTTCTGCGCAACGTCTGGCGCACTTGGCGTACCCGGAGCATCGTCGTCGCTGTTTCCATCGGTTTTTGCGATCATCTCCGCGCGGTCAGCAATGGTGACAGTCGCCTGACTTTCCTTGCCTCCACGCAAATAGGTAAGACGAACGGTAGAACCTGGGCGCCGAGGAGAGATGTCGGTGACCAAGTCATCGCCATCCTTGACTGGGCGTCCATCGATTGCCGTGATGACATCCTGCTTCCGAATGCCCGCTTTATCTGCCGGGAAGCCCGGTGTGACCGAAGCGACCAGAACGCCGCCATTTGCGAATCCGTACACACGTCCGACTGAGGATGAGAGACGCGGCTGGAAGCTGATACCAATGCTGCCGCGAACCACCTTGTGTTCCGGTGAAACGAGCATGTTGTAGACGTTGATGACCGTGTTGGAAGGCACCGCAAAGCCAACGCCTACTGAACCCATGGACTGCGTGTAGATCGCCGTATTGACACCAACGACCGCGCCGGTCATATCGAGCAGGGGACCACCGGAGTTGCCGGGATTGATGGCTGCGTCGGTCTGGATGAATTTCTGGAACTGGCTACCGCCGCCACTTGGATCGACGCGGTTCTTTGCGGACACGATGCCGGCAGTTACCGTCTGTGAAAGGCTGAAGGGGCTGCCAATGGCAAGTACCCAGTCGCCAACCTGCGCACCGTCAGAATTACCCAGCTTGACCGTGGGCAAGGGCGTGGGCGCATCGATCTTGATGACGGCAATGTCCGTATCCTTGTCCACGCCGATCACATGCGCTGGACGTCCAGGATCATTCTCGCTGTCAGTCGACAGCTTCACGTTGATTTTGTCAGCCTTGTCGACAACGTGGTTGTTCGTCACGATGTAGCCGCGCGGATCGACGATGAAGCCGGATCCTAGAGCGCGACGTTCTCCGCCGCCCATGCCGCCGCTACCATCATCGTCATCATCGTCGCCGCCTTGTCCACCTTGGCCCTGACCGCCAAAGAAGCGGTTGAAGAAGTCCTGCATGTCGCCCGGATCGCCCTGTCCCTGGCCGCGTCGTCCTGTCCCACGCTTGTGCGGGTTGGTACTTTGCTTGGGCAGCGATTCCGTGTTGATGTTGACCACGGCCGGGCCAACCTGTTTGGCAATTTGCGTGAACTGGTTGGGTTGCGACGAGATGGGCGGCACGCGCAGCGGTGCTGCGTCAGATGTGTCCACCTTTTGCTGGGTAGCGCCATGCACGGTGCCGGTCAGAACAGAGCCGGCGACTACACCGGCGGAAAGCGTTCCCAGCAGCACAAAGCTGGCCGCAAGCCGGTGTGTGCGAACTTTTTCGGGAAGGGACTTGAGCGGTTCCATGTAGTTGTAGTGTCCTCGTTCAGTACATCATCGGGCCTGTGTCCCAGGTCCTTCAGAAAATTAGACGCCTTTGCCCCTCATTTGTATGCGTCCGTTCGGCTCAAGCATTTCGGCGCACACACGCCAGGCCACCGGACTGTTCACGGGAGATTGCCTTCGGGCTGCGCCGCAATCTTTCTGTTCAGCAGCAACTCTGTTGCAAGCAGGCTACCCAGAATCAAACAGGACCCGACACCCGACCGTACTGTGAGCCGTTCGCCAAAAAAAAGCAGAGAGAGCAACAACGCGAAGGCCGGTTCAAGGGACAGCAGCATGGCAGTGTGACTGGCTTGCAGATGCTTCTGAGCCCAGGACTGGATAGAAAATGCTGCGGCCGTGGCCAGCAGGGCACATACCAGCAACGCGGTAACCAACTGCCCTGACCAGTGCAGGCGTGTATGTTCCAGCAGCGGCGTGGCCAAGGACATGGTCAACGCTGCAAACCCGATCTGCAGCGTTGCCAGCTGGCCGGTGGGCACACGCGGTGCCAGATGCGACAGTGAAAGCAGGTGCAGGGCAAAGGCCACGGCGCACAGCAGGCTAAGCACATCTCCCCGATTAATGGCTCGTGTGAAGTCTCGCAAGGGCATGCCGGCAGGTGTGGTCAGGAGCACGATGCCGGCGAACGCGCCCGTTGCGCCAAGTAGATGGATGGCTCGGGGTGCTTGCGCACCTTCGGCTCGCAGGCGCGGCCAAACGCTGAACAACGGCACCAGAATCACAACCAGACCTGTCAGAAAGGCAGAGTGGGCGGGCGTGGTGTAGACCAGACCTGTGGTCTGTAGCTCGTAACCGGTCGCAAGCAGGACGCCTGCGATTGCTCCGGCAGCCACGGCGCTTTTGGTCATCCGCCGCCAGGCACGTGCGTTGATCACGGCCAATGCCGCAAACGCCAGCACCATGCGCATCTGGTTGAATAGCAAAGGCGAGCAGTCGCGCAGGGCTCCCTTTACCACCACAAACGTCGAGCCCCACACAGCGACCGTTCCCAGTAAGAGGAGGTAGGCCAGCCTTGATTGCTGGGACCGGTCCAGGCGTTCTAGGCGTTCCACGCTGCACCGTCGCAAAGGTCCAGCAGGATCAGCAGGACACGGCGCAAGGCAAGGTCCCGGCCACGTGCGTCGTACCACTCGTGCGTGGTGTGGATGCCGCCTGCGGTGCCACCTGCTCCGATGGCAATTGCTTCCCGTCCCATGGCCAAGGGAATGTTGGCATCTGTTGATCCGAGCCGTTCCTCTGTGCGTAGACGAAGGTGGCGATCTACGGCCTGGACGGTTTGCAAGAGGCGTGAGTTCGGACTCAGCTCTGCAGCAGGGCGATCTCCTATGCAGACAATCTCTGCCCGCAGACCCTGGCTTCTGCCGCGGTTTGCCGCAAGCACCGCGTCTTCTACCGCGCGATAGAGTCGCACCTCCAGCGACAGGATCAGGTCCGCTTCCGTAGAGCGGATGTCGAAGGTAGCCTCAGCCGACTGCGGGACCGATGTGACGGATGTTCCTCCCCGGATCTCACCCACGTTCAGGGTGGTTCGGGGTTTCGCAGGAATGGGCTGCGCCACCAGGGCAGCAATCGCGGCTGCCAGCGTGACGATTGGGTTTGGCAGAGCCGCGTCGGTCCACGCGTGGCCGCCCGGCCCCTTGATCGTCACGCGGAACCGGCGGCTTCCAAGGCCACGGGTCACCACGGTCTCAAGCCCCGCGCCTTCCAGCGCAATGCTGCCCTGGATGCGCGCCGTCAGCGCCGATGCGGTAAACAGGTGCCGCATGCCTCGCAGATTGCCCTCTGCCTCTTCACCCACGTTGGCAGCAAACAGGATGTTTGTGCCGGTTTGAACGCCCCCCGCGTAAATAGCGGCAGCGATGGCCAGTAGGCCAGCCAGCCCCGCGCCATTATCAGCGGCTCCTGGACCTCGCAGTACCGTGCCGTCCAGGTGGATGTTCAGGTCGGTATCGGCAGGAAAGACCGTGTCAAGATGCGCGGAAAGCAGGACCAGTGGGGAGGTTCCGTCGTCTGCCTGCAGGAACCCGAGAGCGTTGCCTGCATCGTCGATGTGTACCCCCTGAAGGCCAATTTCAGACATGCGTTCTGCAAACCACAGGGCACGGGCGGCTTCGCCAAAGGGAGGCGCGGGTACCTGGGTGAGCTCCTGCTGCCAGCCCAGGATGCGGGGCTCCTGCAGGTGCAGCCAGCCAAACGCGCGGTGCACGGCGGTCTGTTCGGCAAGGCGTGCAACGCGGATATGCGGTAGTGCTTCACGGGTTTGCAGGCTCATACATCTCCCGTGTTTGACATGGTCGGCGGCATCTCCCCGCCATCCTGCTTATAGGCCACCCGCATCAGGTGCAGCCCCTGAGGCGGTGCCGTTGGTCCGGCTCGGCGCCGGTTACGCGCTTCCAGAATGCTTGGGATGCTGCCGGCATGCATGCGGCCTGCACCGATCTCGACGCAGGTGCCGACCAGATTGCGGACCATGTGGTGCAGGAAGCCGCTCCCGCAAACCCTGTAGCGCAGCAACTGCTCTCTGCGTTCCCAAGTGGACTGGTAGATCGTTCGCACGTTGTCCAGAGGGGTGTCAGCCGCATCCAGCCGACGTGACCGGTCTGGATCTGCTGCGGCAAACGATGTGAAATCGTGCGTGCCTATTACCTGGAGTGCAGCTTCCTGCATTCGATCCAGGCACACCGCCCAGCGGCAATCCCAGGCGTACCGTGCCACATGCGGCGGGCACACACGACCGATCGGATCCACTTCGCCGCGTTCAAAGATGCGGTACTCGTAAATTTTATGTAGAACATCCGCGCGGGCATGGAATCCTTCCGGCGCGTCGTGGACGGAGACTACGCGGATCGCAGAGGGTAATCTGCGGTTCAAGGCACTGTGTAGACGTTCCGCGGGAATGGCGCTTCTAAGTGTCAGCGACACCGTCTGACCTTCCGCGTGCACACCGGTGTCGGTACGCCCGGAACCCTGCGGCAAAACGTTTTCTCCGGTGACTGCGCGCACAGCATCGGCCAGTGCTCCCTGTACCGTAGCCAATCTCGGCTGCACCTGCCATCCGAAAAAGTCGGCCCCGTCGTACGCGACGATTAGCCGGAAAGTTCTCGCGCACTGGTCGGTGGATGCAGCCTGGCTCGGGTGGGGGAACATCGTGATTCTTTGAACCGTACCATGGGGAAGATAGGACCGAAGAACGCGTTGCTATACTTAGGCTCCGCGGAAATGAAGGCGCCCGGCGTGCGCCGCTCGTATGCAGTTGGCTGGGTAGCGTTTCAAATCAGACTGGGCCGGACCGGGCCATTCGGAAAAAAGTGCGTCCGGTTGGGGCTGGTGAGCGTCCTGTACAAGACACTGATAGCTGGAGAAAAGCGTGAAAGCAGTTAGTTTGCAGGGAGCAGCGAGCGTCGCTCTGTTGCTGATGGGTTCGGTTCAAACGGAAGCTGCCGTGGCGCAGCAGGCTGCACCCGCAGCGGGTGTCAGCGGTGCCCAAACCAACCCGACGGCTCCGGCTGCTCCACAGGCTCAGCAGGTGGACACGACGGGTCGCCCCGGCATCCCGCAGGCACCTGAGCCCGCGCACCCCGGACCACTGTTTCTGCGTGAGACGTCGCGCGACTATTCACAGCCAAAAAGCCACTTTCGTAACCCAATCGCGCCGTATACGCCGATGGACTACGCCGCTCCCAGGCTTAGCAACACGCCCCGACTGGGAGATTTGCTGCGCGAAGGCCGCATCTATCTGAGCCTTTCCGATGCCGTTTTGCTGGCTTTGGAGAACAATTTCGACATCGAGATCGCGCGTGTCAATCTGGACATCGCCGACACCGATATTCTTCGGGCGAAATCCGGCAGCAGCCTGCGCGGCGTCTCGACCGGCCTGATTACGAATACCTTGGGCGGCACTTCTTCAACGGTGACGGGTGGCGGTGGCCCTGGCGGTACCACGACCGGATCGGGCGGTACCAGCACCGGTGCGTCAGGTCTCGTTCTGAGTACCAATGGAGGCGGACCTACGCCGCTGAACCGCGATGGACTGCTGACCGGAACCCTGCAATATGAAGATCAAACGACGCCCGGTGGATCGAGCCTGGGTGGCGGCAGCAGCACAGGAACAGGCACGACCACGACAGGAACCGGAACTGGAACGGGAACAGGCACCGGAACTGGAACAGGTACCGGAACGGGAACGGGGACTGGCACCGGGACAGGAACAGGTACAGGAACCGGCACAAGCACGGGCACGGCCAACCTGTTCAACGCCAATCCCACAGTGACCAACACCGGGACTTATAACTTCGCCTACCAACAAGGCTTTATCACCGGCACGCAATTGAACGTGTCGTTCACCAACTCACGTGTATCTTCTTCCTCCACACTGACCAGCTACCGACCGAATTTCAACTCTGCATTCCGCGCAACTGTGACGCAGCAGTTGCTGCAAGGGTTCGGACCCAGCATTCAGGGCCGCTTCGTGCTGCAGGCAAGGAACGATCGCCGCATTGCAGATTCGGCTTTCCGGCAGCAGTTGATCTACACGATTACCCAGGTGGAAAGCATCTATTGGTCGCTGGTCAGCGCCTATGAGGACGTTCAGGCCAAGACGCGTGCCTTGCAGCAATCGACACAGCTTGCCTCGGACAACCGCCGGCAGCTTGAGATTGGGACCCTGGCACCGCTGGATATCGTCAACTCCGACCAGGCAGTAACGACCGATCGCCAGTCCCTGACCACCTCGGAATCGAACCTTGAATACCAGCAGCTGCTTATGAAGCAGGCGATTGTGCGCGATCTGAACGATCCGCAGCTTTCGACTGCACCGGTTGTTCCGACTGACCGTGTAAGCCTGGAACGCCTGCAGGAAGAGGACATGCCGGTAGAGGACCTGGTCAAGCAGGCCTACATCAATAATCCGTCCATTGAACAGGCTGCTCTTAACATGGACAACAACAAGATCACGATCCGCGCGGAAAAGAACGGCCTCCTGCCAATCCTGAACGCATACGCCTTTTACGGCGGAACGGGTATCGCGGGTACGGTCAATCCGACATCGACCATCTGCACATCGAACCCCGGCATCGCGAACTGCGGTTTGACCAATGTAGGCGGCTACGGTACAGCTTTTGGGAATGGTTTCAACAACAGCGCACCGGACAAAGGCATTGGCGCTACCCTGCAGATCCCGATCCGTAATCGCCCCGCGCAGGCCGATCAGGCTCGTTCGCAGATGGAATTCCGCCAGGCGCAGATGCGGCTGCAGCAGCTGTACACGCAGGTACGCATCCAGGTCATTAACGGGCAATTCGCGTTGACCAACGATCGTGCCTCTGTTGTTGCCGCACAGTCCTCGCGTGATTACCAGGCGCAGGCACTGGATGCAGAGCAGAAGCGCTTCCGTTTGGGTGCTTCAACCACCGCGAACGTGCTGCAGCAGGAGCGCAACCTGGCGACTGCCGACAACAACCTGATCACGGCCACTGCCGTGTATGCTCGCGATCGCGCAGCGTTGCTGCAGATTCTTGCCAACACGCTGGACCGCTACGGCGTGTCGCTGGAACAGGCTGCTGCCGGTCAAATCACCACGCAACCGAACATTCCCGGTCTGACTGCACCGCAGGCACCGGCACCACCCAAGCCGTTGACCAGCACACCCGACCCCTTGCCGCCCGACACAACTCGTCCGGCAAATGGCAGCCCGTCTGGCATCGTGACACCATCAACACCTGCAACGCCGCGCTAAACCACGAAGGTAAGGGAAGGGCTGGGCCAATTCAAGTGGCCCAGCCCTTCCTCTTTGGATCCAGCGGGACCCTATCTACTAAACTGGATGAATGTCCAACATAGTTCCTAACCGTCTTGCCAGTGCTTCCTCTGCGTACCTCCGTTCGGCCATGCAGCAGCCTGTGCAATGGCACCCGTGGAGTGCCGAAGCTTTTGCGCAGGCGGCGGCTGAGGACAAGCCGATCCTTCTGGACATCGGCGCGGTGTGGTGCCACTGGTGCCATGTCATGGACCGGGAGAGCTACGAAGATGCGGACACCGCAGAACTGATCAACCAGCACTTCGTGGCGATCAAAGTCGACCGAGACGAGCGCCCCGACATCGACACGCGCTACCAGGCGGCAGTCTCGGCGATCAGCGGACAGGGTGGCTGGCCACTTACGGCTTTTCTTACACCCGATGGTCGCCCGTTCTTCGGGGGCACCTACTTCCCACCGGAAGAGCGGTATGGGCAGCCGAGTTTTCGTCGAGTACTTGCCACCATGGCGGCATCGTTCCGCGACCAGCGCGAGGACGTGAACGAATCCGCAGGCAGTGTGATGGAGGCCATCGAGTACAGCGAGACCTTCACGGGCGATCCGGGAGACCTGGAACAATCTGCCGCAGGCATAGGGCTTCTAGACAGGCTGGTTGAGTCTGCGTGCAAACAGCACGATCCGCTGCACGGCGGATTCGGTTCCCAGCCTAAGTTTCCCCACGCGGGCGCGCTGAACATGCTGCTGGACGCTGCCTCGCGCCCCGGCCCGAACGCCGAGGATGCGCAGAAAGCAGCTTTATCCACGCTGCAGAAGATGGCGCGCGGCGGCATCTTTGACCAGCTTGCCGGCGGCTTTCACCGCTACTCTGTGGACGAGCGGTGGGTCGTGCCCCACTTCGAGAAGATGTCGTATGACAATGCCGAACTGCTGGGGAGCTATGTGCACGGTTTCCAGACGTTTGCTGATCCGGCATGCGCCCAGACCGCGATGGAGATCATGCGGTGGATGGACAGCTGCCTCACGGATCGTGAGCGTGGAGGCTTCTATGCTTCGCAGGATGCGGACCTTTCGCTCGACGACGATGGCGATTACTTCACCTGGACCCAGGCGGAAGCAGCGGCCATATTGGGTGCCGAGGAACTGAAGCTCGTAGACTTTTACTTCGATCTCGGCGCCGTGGGTGACATGAAGCATGATCCATCCAGGAATGTGCTGCACCGTCCCATGTCGCTGGAGCAGGCGGCGAGCCGGGCTGGCGTGGAACAGGATCGCGCCGCTGGGCTTCTACAAAGCGCAACGTCAAAGCTGCAGGCCGCGCGTCTGCTGCGTGCTGCCCCTGTCATCGACCGGACGGTGTACACATCTTGGAACGGGATGTGTATCTCCGCCTACGTGAAGGCCGGTCGCGTGTTGCGGCAGCCCGCAGCGATAGCATTCGCGCAAAAGTCACTGGATCGCGTGCTCGGAGCTGCTTTGCACGAGGGGCAGGTGCGGCATGTGTTGGCGTATGCCGATCCCGCTGCGCCGAACACTGACATTCAGGGCGTTCTGGATGACTATGTGTTTCTGGCCCACGCCTGCCTGGACGTTTGGGAAGCTACGGGAGAAGCGGCTTACTACCAGGCAGCCGTGCAGCTAGGCGACACCTTGCTTGCTCGCTTCTACGATGGCAGGGGCGGTGGTTTCTTCGACACAGCACCACGTGCCGCCGACAGGGTCGGCGCACTTCAGGCCCGCCGCAAACCTGTACAGGACGCGCCCACACCCGCCGGTAACTCTGCAGGCGCGGCGCTACTTCTGCGGCTCCATGCGCTTACCGACAACGAAGTTTACCGCGACAACGCGCAGGAAACGCTGGAGTGTTTTGCCGGGGTTGTGGAACACCTGGGTTTGTACGCCTCAAGCTTCGGCCTGGCGCTCGGGCAGTTGGCACGGCCTGCAGTGCAGGTGGTCATCGTAGGTGAAGGGAAGCAGGCGGCGCAGTTGGAAGTAGTCGCGTTGACCGCCTACCTGGTCAACAAAACGGTGATCCGACTCCGCCGTTCGCAGCTGCAAAGCCTGCCGAAGGCTCTGGCGGAGACACTCCCAAACTTGCCTGCGAGCGACACTGCGATGGCCCTGGTATGCGTCGGCCATACCTGCCAGCCACCCGTGTACGACGCTGCGGCGCTGGTCGCAGTTCTGCATGGCGCAACGCACGTCGGTCCCGCCTAGACGAGTTCGGTGGGTGCGTTAGCGGACTTGGAAAGCCTTGATGGCAATCGCGTTTGGCTGGGCACCCGCTGGCAGCATGGTCAGCAACTCCGGGCCGTTGTTATCGCGGGTGCGGATGACCGCAACATCGCCGCTCTTGGCGTTCGCGACCAGCAAAACGGGTTGCTGCGGTGACATGGCCATGGCGTCGGGTTGCGGACCCGTATGGACGCTGTTCATCATGCGTCCCTCATCGATGGAATAGAGGCTGACGGATTCCGCCCCGAAGTCCGACACCCATAAAGTACCGTTGTCGGCGCTGACCAGGCCCTGCGACGGCTGGCTGCCGATCTTATAGGTGCCGCCCACCTCGTTCGTGAAGGTGGAAACTTCGCTGACACTGTCGGAGCCGAAATTGCTGACGAAAAGCTCTCCATTGTCTGGCTTCAGCGCCAGGTGTACGGGAGACTTGCCGACGCGCAGGCGCACCAGCAAGTGGTCCTGCAGCGAGGCCGGATCCTGCTTGGCTGCCCAGGAGTCGGGCGCGCTGGCCAGGCTAATGGAGAGAACCTCACTGCCTCCAGAACAGGCGACGAAAGCCTTGGACGAATCACCGAGAATGGCGATGTCCGTCGCGCCGGAACAGCCGTCGAACGTGGCTCGAAAGCGGGGCTTTGCTGCCGCTTCGATCTCATAGATCGAGACGCTTCCGCTGCCGCGATTTGAGACGACGAGGGAGCGGCCATCCGGTGCAATCTTAGCTAGTCCCGGCTGTTCGCCGGTGCCGATAGTGGAGACTTCGCGGTGTGCCTGCAGATCCAGAACGCTGACTGTGTTTGAGCCGGAGTTGGCGACGTATGCGCGTTCGCCCTTGCTGTCGACGCTGATGCTGGAAGGCGTCTTGTGAACCTGCATGGTGGCGGTAACCGTGTTGGTGGCGGTGTCGATCACACTGACAGTGCCGCTCGCCGTATTCACAACATACGCTTCGTTACGCACCGGGTTCACCGCGACGCCTGTGGGATTATCGCCCACGCGAAGGGTACGGTCGGGCCGGAAGTTCACCAGGTCAAGGACGCTTACCGTGCCTGCTCCGCCGTTGGTGACGTAGGCATATTCGCGGTAGTTCTCGGCCACTTGCGGGAAGCGCATGCGGTGGCAACCGCCTGCCAGCAGCAGCGGAAGCAGACAAACTGCAGCGACGGCGCGCGGTCGTTCCATGCTGCTCAGGGCCGATTCCGTGTCCAGCGAACGCCCAGCCAAGCGGCGTACCCCGCCTGTGCGACAAAAACGATGATGTAGGCGGCCCAAAGGAAGGGGATGCTGTTCAGTGTTGTTTGCATTTAGGCCTCCAGGGCCTGCAGAGCAGTCTGCTCTGCGACAGCCTGTTCACGGCGCACCGTTGCGTAACGAGCCCATACCAGGGTGCAGCCCCAGAAAAACCAGGCGGCCATGTTCAACAGGAACGCGGGCCACATGGAAGGGTCCAGCGATCCGTCGCCAGTAAGTACCGGTGCAGGGTGCTGTGTGCGCCACCATCGAATGGACATGAACACGATGGGTACGTCGATCCCGGCAAAGATGCTGAGCACCGCGGCTACGACGGCGCTCTGGCTGCTCTCAGAAAAGCGGCGCACCAGCAGGTAGCTGACGTACAGCAGAAACAGCATTAGGTAGCTGGTCAGCCGCGCGTCCCACGCCCACCAGATACCCCAGACGGGCCTGCCCCAAAGCATGCCGGTAATTAGGCCCAGGCCGACGTACAGCACGGTCACTTCTGCAGTTGCCATGGCGACTGCATCCAGCTTGGCCGCAACCTCGGGTTTTGTTCGTCGGTAGTACAGGAATGCGATGGACGCGACCATGTTCACGTACGGAAACACCTCTGCAGAGATGTTGATCGGTACATGCCAGTAGAAAATGCGGTAGATCTGGCCCATGGTAGCTTCTACCGGGGCGACAAACACTGCCTCGTAGAAGCCAACAAGCAGAAGGGCCACGCTGAAGCCGCACAGTATCCAGAAAAGACGCTTCATGGTCCTGATCAGTCTATCCCGATTGCTCCGGCGCAGTGGTCGTTATTCGGCGTTCAGCACCGTACCGAACAGCAGGATGCACGCGGTCGTAAAAATCACGTCGAAGCCGAAGAGCATGCGAATCCATAACTGCGGCTCAAAGTCGCCGGTAATGACACCCGTTGTCGCCTGCACCACTCCCAGCAGCGCCGGGATCGATATGGGGAACAGGATTGCCGGAAGCATCAACTCGCGATTGCGGCTGCGTAGGCCGAGTGCGGCAAAAAAGGTCCCATTCACCACGATGGCCCATGTGCCCAGCGGCAGAATCAGCAGCAGCCACTTCGTCTCGCCGAGCGGATGAAGGTTATAGAACACGGTAAACACCGGTGCCAGCACAGCTTCAACACACGTGACAAACACCAGATTTGCCAGCGCCTTGCCGAGAAACAAGGCACTGGGCGCGCTGCTGGACATGCGGTGGGCGTCCAGCACCTGGTTCCGACGCTCACGCTCCCAACTGATGTTCAGGGCTGTTGTTGCCGCGAACAGCAGACCCACCCACAGTAGGCCGCCGCTCATTTGTCGCGCCAGTGTAGGGAAGCCAGTTGGATCGAAAGCCATGGCAAACACGACTACGACCAGCAGCGTAAAAAACAGCATGCCTGCGATGGCGTCACGGCTGCGCCACTCCAGTTGAAGATCCTTGCGCAGGTGCAGCCAAACGGTTCGCAGGTAGGCGTTCATAGTGGCACCGACGTGATGGGAACTCTGGTCAGATCCGCGACGGTCGCCTGCGATGCCTTTAGGTAATCCGCGGGAGCTAGTAGCAACTGCAAGCCGCGCATCCCGGCAGAAACGCTGATCCGGTCGAACAACTCAATGGATTCGTCGGCAAAGGCCGCGAAGCTTTTCTTTGCGCCCATGACCGTGACGCCACCGCGAACATAGCCGGTCAGCGGCTCCACATCCTTCAGCGAGGCAAGTTCGGCTTTCCTGGACCCAGCAGCCACTGCCAGCTTTTTCAGGTCCAGCTCGGCGTCGCCGGGCACCACGGCAAAGACATACTCACCCTCTTGCAGCCGGCAGAGCAGTGTCTTGAACACCTGCTCCAATGGCAGGCCGATCTTTCCCGCGACGTTGCCTGCGCTCAGGTCGTCTGGATCAACTACATACGTTCGGGCTTCATAGGGAATGCCTAAGGTGTCGAGCAACCGCGCCGCATTGGTCTTCACGCGGCGGCTGCCTCGGGCGCAACCACCGACCCGGAGCGCATGTGCACGACGGTGTCCGCTACATCCTGCACCAGGTCGTACTGGTGCGTGGTCAGGATGACGGTACGCTGTGCCTGTGTGCCCGGCAGCGGCCACGTGCGAAAGTCGAGCAGCAAGTGCACCAGTTCACGCGCGCCCACGACGTCCATGTTGCTGAAGGGCTCGTCCAGCAGCAGCAGTTCAGGGTCGCCCACCAGCGCACGCGCCATGGAGACCCGCTGCCGCATACCTTGCGAGAACTGTGAAACCGGTCGAGTAATCGCCGGATCCAGACCAACGGCGCGCAGGGCCATCTCGGGCGATCCGGCACAGTCGCAGGTAGCACCTGGGTGTTGCAGCCGAGAGAAGTAACGAAGATTTTCCATGGCAGAAAGTTCGTCATACAGCATGGGAGCGTGGCTCATGTACGCCATGCGCGCACGTCTGGCGTAGGGGTCGCCGCCGAGCACCTGCACATTTCCAGCGGATGGCGTTACAAGGCCGGCGATGACACGCAGCAGGGTGGATTTGCCTGCACCATTTGGCCCCAGAAGGACGTGAAAGCCACCGGCAGGGAACTGACACGAGACGCGCTTGAGCGCGGCAAAGCTGCCGTAGAGCTTGGATACCCCACTCACCTGCGTCGCAACTTCAGTGGAAGGGTGCGGCATGCTTGCGAGTATAGGACCTCTTAACGGCTGGCGGGCAACACAGTAGCGGTCGTCGCCGCTACGGGCTTGGCGCCGTTCTTTGCTGGGGCGTACTTGCTGGCGCACTTCGCCTGCAGCTGGTTCGCCTGAAAGATGCCGTCGCGGCCTAGATGGCCCATGGCCAGGGCTTGTGCGTCATCCTTGAAGGTGTCGGGCGGTGGCTCGGCACCGTCATACTTCACGGGTAGTTCCTTACCCAATTCCAGAAGGATGAAATTGGCGTGGGTGCCGACGCGCTGGATCGATCCAGGCTTCACGTTGCCTGCAACGCGCAGGTTGCGGGAGTAGGCTTTGCCGCCCATGTTCTGTAGTTCGGCGATGGTGCAGTAATAGCTCTTGCTGTCGCGTGCGCCGCTGATCGCCAGGT
The DNA here is from genome assembly GCA_050954525.1 of Janthinobacterium lividum. Taxonomy (GTDB): domain Bacteria; phylum Acidobacteriota; class Terriglobia; order Terriglobales; family Acidobacteriaceae; genus Terriglobus. The sequence goes on along the minus strand of JBPBPZ010000050.1, from coordinate 10,568 downwards.
ACAGCACCGCCGCGATGATGACAACCGTCGCAACGATAATCTTTTTGGAGGAAGAACCATTCGCGTCCATACAGGATTAGTTTACGCCTCCTGTACGCTTTCGCGTTGCAGGGAACCGCAGCCGCTTAGGTGACTTTTTCCACGCGGGAAAGAACCGGGACCGACTAAGCTTGCTTCTACTCGCGCTGCCTGCAGCCCGCTTTGCAGCTGGCGAAGTTCGTTGGCGGCATCGATATGAAACCATTCACGATCATTGTGAGGTACCCGGCCATGAAATGGATTGGAACGCTTCTGCTCGCTGCCTTGCCCTCCGTACTGGCGCAGGCACCCGCCATCACTACCAAGAGCTACGACAACGCACGTTCAAGCGCCAACACCGCGGAAACCATGCTTACGCCCAGCACGGTTCGCGCGCGGGGCCTGGTAAAGCTGACGTCCATCCCCGTCATCGGGGACGCCCGCGGCATGGAAGCCCAGCCGTTAATTTCTGCGGATGGCGTCATGTTCCTGCCCTCCATGGCCAACGTGGTTCGCGCCGTTCGCGCGTCAGACGGCGCCGGCATCTGGCAGACGCCCCAACTGTGCACGCCTGTTGGATGGGACCCACCATCGGCGGTAGGAGCGTCGCGGAATGACATGTGGCATATCAACGACCACATGGGCATGATGTCCACGGGATGGCTCGACACGGACACGGGCAAGCTGTATCAGGTGGCCACCTGCAGTGCGGATGGCAGTGGGTCCTTCGACTCCACCACACAGCGCATGTTTAAACTGGATACGCGCACCGGCGCTGTGCTGGCGAGCGTGTTGGCAGCAGGCAGCGACGGCGGCATGAACTACGCCGATGCACCACGCAAGCAGCGTGCCGCCCTTCTGGGATGGAAGCTGAACGGCGTCAAGTACGCCGTGATGATCGCCGGCAGCTACAGCGAGAACGGCCTGCAGGCAACCGGTTGGGTCTGCGCCTTCGACACGTTCGACAACACGTTCAAGCTCTGTCGCTCGACCAAGGCCGGCGGTTGGGAAAGTGGCCAGGGCCCAACGGAAGACCCCGCGACCGGGTTGATGTACTACGGTTTCGGCAATGGTCCATTCGATGGCGTGACGAAGTTTGGCGAGGCCATGGTGCAGATGTCGCTGACACCGGCAAGCGCGACGGCGCCGGCCAAGCTTCAGTTCCTGCATGCCTGGGCACCTTTCAGCGACGACCAGCGGACATGCCAGCAGGTGTACCCCGCAAGCAAGGTCGCCGGCGACAGCGCACCCAGCACCGATGCGGTAAGCAAAGTGCCCGGCGCGTCCATGCCCATGAATGAGGATTGCTCCGCGGTGTGGGGTGACCAGGACGCGCACCTTACCGGCCTGCTGCTGCCGGATAAACACCTGTATGTCAGTGCGGGCAAAGACGGCATTACCTACGTGGCCGACACGCGGCAGTTTCCAGACACAAAGCCCGCTGACTTCCGAAACGAGAAAGCAAACTGCGCAAAAGTAAAGCAGTTTGCAGCAGGCTGGGATCTGCAGATGGATTTGTGCCCGACGGATGCACCGGCATTGAACCGCATGCCGGGCGGCAAAACTCGGCACCAGCACGCGCCCATTGTGCGCTACGACGCCCCCAGTGGCAAAACTTATCTAGGTTTCTGCGCAGAGAATTCGCCGCTGCAGTTCTCGCTGCTGAATGCCGACGGTTCGCTCACGTACATCGCCCGTGGCGCAGAAATGGCCAGCGCGGGCGCGCAAAGCGGCATGCCCGGTTGCTTCACCTCGGTCAGCAGCAACGCAGGCGCAAATGGCATCGCGTGGTCCAGCTTCCCCATTGGCGATGCGAACCGAACGGTCACCCAGGGCTTTCTTGCCGCGTATGACCTGACGCACCTGGAAGACGCGCAGCCGAGCCTGCCTACACTGTGGAAGAGCGACATTTACGTCTTCAACAAGTTCATGCAGCCCGTGGTTTGGAATGCACAGGTCTACCTACCGGACTATGCCGGAAGCGTCATGGTGTTTGGGCTACCGAAGTGACACTTCTCCAGGTTCTCCCACCGAGCGAGCACGAGGTGGGGAAGCTTTGAGGGCGGCAGAGGCGCTTAACTGTACGCCCACAACTTAGATCAGGTTACCAGTGAAAGCCGCACCTTCACCAGGCAAGGCGCGCAAAGCGCCCAGGCTGCACGCGTATACTTCGCCTAGTACTACTGAGCAGGAGATCGCATACGGCATGAGCACATTCGCGGGTAGCAACGGCAACGGACAGGCCTCTAACGGCAACGGCTACGCCGTGCCAAATCCGCGCGCGGAGTGGATTGTGAAGCGGCGCGAAGAGGCCGCACGCACTGGCGACACCAACATGAGCCAGATGCACTTTGCGCGCAAGGGCCTGATCACCGAAGAGATGGCGTACGTCGCGCACAAGGAAAAGATTGAGGCGGAGTTCGTCCGGTCAGAGATCGCCAAGGGAACGATGATCATCCCCGCGAACATCTGCCATCCCGAGCTTGAACCCATGGCCATCGGTGTCGGTTCGCTCTGCAAGATCAACGCGAACATCGGCAATAGCGCCCTGAGCAGCAACGTGGATGAAGAACTGCGCAAGCTGCACACTGCCGTGCATTATGGCGCGGACACGGTCATGGACCTCTCCACCGGCGGCGACATACCCATGATTCGTGAGGCGATCCTGCGCCACTCGCCTGTGCCTATTGGTACGGTGCCGCTGTACGAGGCGCTGTCGCGCGTGAAGCGTGTGGAAGATCTGAACATCGATCTCTATCTTGAAGTGATCGAAGAGCAGGCGCAGCAGGGTGTCGACTACTTCACCATCCACGCGGGCGTGCTGATCCAGTACGTGCCCATGGTGTCGAAGCGCATCACCGGCATTGTGAGCCGCGGTGGCGCGATTCTGGCGCAGTGGATGACCGCAAATCACAAGCAGAACTTCCTGTACGAAAACTTCGACCGCATCACCAAGATCATGGCGAAGTACGACGTGAGCTACTCGCTGGGCGACGGCCTTCGGCCCGGCTGCGTGGCCGATGCTTCGGACGAAGCGCAGTTTGCCGAACTGAAGACGCTGGGCGAACTGACCCGGCAGGCGTGGAAAGACGATGTGCAAGTGATGATCGAAGGCCCGGGCCACGTGCCCATGGACAAGATCAAGGAGCAGGTCGAGAAGGAAGTCGAACTGTGCGACGGTGCTCCGTTCTATGTGCTTGGACCGTTGGTTACTGACATCGCGCCTGGCTACGATCACATTACGTCGGCGATTGGCGCAGCCATGATCGGCTGGCACGGCGCGGCGATGCTCTGCTACGTCACCCCGAAAGAACACCTCGGCCTGCCGAACGAGAAGGATGTCAAAGACGGCATCATCGCGTACAAGATTGCGGCGCACGCGGCAGACATTGCACGGCATCGGCCCGGTGCACGCGATCGTGATGATGCCATCAGCCACGCTCGCTATACTTTTGACTGGGACGCGCAGTTCGACCTGTCGCTCGACCCGGAGACGGCACGCGGCATGCACGACGAAACGCTGCCCGATGACTACTACAAGGAAGCTGCCTTCTGCAGCATGTGCGGTCCGAAGTTCTGCTCGATGAACTGGTCCAGCAAGGTGGACAAGTACAACGAAGAAGTCCACGGCCTGAAGAAGCCGGAATTAATGCAGATCATGACGGAACAGCTCGCACTGCGAAATTAATGAAGTGGAGATATATAAAAGGGCCGCACAGATCACTGTGCGGCCCTTGTGCTTTACAGCCAAGATGTTTAGATAGCGGGGAGCGGTTCCGTGCAGAACTTGCAGCGAACGGCGGCCACAGGCACGTCGGAGATGCACTGCGGGCACACGCGTGTGCTGGGCTCAGCAGGCTTCTCAAAGCGTGACATCAGGCTCTTCATGGGCAGCACAATCAGAAAATAGATAGCGGCAGCGTTGATCAGGAAGTTGATCACGGAATTCAAGAACTTGCCTATGTGGATCTCGCCCGGCGGGATGTAGTTTGCAGGCAGCGGGCTGGGCGGCGTTACCGTATGCAAAACAGGCATGTGGATGACCATGCTTGAGAAGTCCGGTGCGCCCACAAGTGCGGCAATGAATGGTGTGATGACATCGGAGGTGACAGAAGCAGTGATGCTTCCAAATGCAGCACCGATGATGACCGCGACGGCCAGGTCGACCACGTTGCCGCGCAGAATGAAGTCCCGAAAGCCTTTGAACATGGTCTCTCCCGTAGCGTGGTCAAGCTTACAACCAGAGTGGGTAAATCAGAAAGAACAGGATCAGGCAAACCACCATCAAGTCCATGTAAGCGCAAAGAATTACGCCGCCGTGGTACCAGTTCCAGCGCGATCGCATGCAGCGCAGCGTGTCGAGCGTACCGACCACAGCCAGCAGAAGGGGCAGCACGAGCCAGAACGAAGCGCGATTGTTTGGGAAATCCGAAAGGCGGAACGCGAACAGAAGGCTAGCAAAGACTAGAGCATTGGCACGCACGAGCGACCGTTGACGCCAGTCAACGATCGCTCGCAGAGGGGAACTAGGCTGCGACGACATCTGGTCCGGCTTGCATGGCGCGCATGCTTTCCGTGTAGGGTGCGCGCAGCAGGCCACGCTCGGTAATGATGGCGGTGACGTACTTTGCGGGCGTCACATCGAACGCCGGATTCTCAATCCCAACACCGTCCGGCGTCATCTGTTTGCCATTCGAGTGCGTTACCTCGTAGGCGCTGCGCTGCTCGATTGGAATGTCCTCGCCCGAGGCGGTTGCCATGTCGATGGTCGCCCACGGGGCGGCCACGTAGAAAGGGATGCCATGCTCCTTCGCAAGAATCGCGACGGTGTAGGTGCCGATCTTATTCGCTACGTCACCATTGGCCGCAATGCGATCCGCGCCAACGATGACGGCCTGCACGCGTCCCTTGCCCATGAGATAGCCACTCATGTTGTCGCACAGAACGGTGGTGGGGATGTTGTCCTGCATCAGCTCCCAAGCTGTTAGCCGCGCTCCCTGCAGATAAGGCCGCGTCTCGTCAGCGAGCACGTCGATCTTTGCTCCTGCCTCGACGGCTGCGCGGATGACGCCCAGCGCTGTGCCATAGCCTGCTGCACACAGCGCACCCGCATTGCAGTGCGTTAGCACGGTGCCTTCACGAGGCAATAGGTGCTCGCCAACCTGGCCCATGGTGCGGCAGGTAGCGATGTCCTCGTCATACATGCGCCTGGCTTCGGCGACTACTTCGGCGCGGATGGCGGAAATCTGATCGGCTTCGCCGCGTTCGGCAGGTTGCTCCTTCACCAGCTTCAGAAACAGGCTCCGGATGCGTTCGATGCCCCAGAACAGGTTGACCGCGGTGGGCCGCGTGCGTGCCAGAACGTCTGCCATCACGTCGACGTCTTTGGTCAGATCGGCAATCGACAGGGCGGGTGAGGTTTGGATGCCGAGCGCCATGCCCATGCCGGCAGAGACGCCAATGGCCGGTGCACCGCGCACGATCATGTCGCGGATGACGGTGGCGACATCCTGGTAGCTGGTGGCGAGTACATACGTCTGTTCGAGCGGCAGCTTAGTCTGATCGAGGAAGCGAACGCCTTCGTCAGTCCATTCAAGTGTAGGAATCATCGCCTACCAGTTTACTGCGGGGGAGGCCGAAGTCAGCGCAGTGAGGAGTCCGCTTTGAAGACGCCATACTTTTCGCCAAGGAATTGCTGCAGCGGACGGGAAAGGCACGCGGCAATCTCCTGCCAGGTGATGAGCAGCATACGGCTGCGCAAATCGGCAGACTGTACACACGCCAGAACCTGAAACCAGTCTTCCCGCAGATCTGGCCTGCGGGCATCGCAGAATACAGCAAAGCGCGCCTGGTGGTGAACGGCAGCCATCACGCCACGCAGCAACTGGTACGAACGGAATTGGCCGCGCACACGGGGCAGGTGCTCGGTGTCGAAGACCGCCTCAAATTCGTGATAACGGGCCAGCAGGTCTGCCCGTGCGGTCTGGAAGCCTGACTCTCCCAGCTTGGCTTCCACCAGCAGGTCGCCAAGTTGCATGTCTACTTCGGTGCGGTCATCCAGGTCTCCTCGCAGTGGCGTGCGAACACGCACACCGAACTCTGGCTGTAGACCTGGTTCGATCCCCAACAGGGAACAGAGTCGGGCGGAGCGCACCGTGCCGGGCGCGCAGAAGATGTTCATCAGCAGGGCATCGGAACTGATGGCGCAATCCAGTTCGCTCCGCTGGCGCTCGTATCCGCGCACAATGCGGCTCGACGCGGTGTAGACCTTGTCCAAGCGCCGCGCCCAATCCGGCTTCGTGAGGATTCTTCGATAGGCGGCGGGGTAAAAGTTGCCGTGCGCGCCATCTTCGTCTTCGCGGTAGAGGACCGATGCCACACTGCCGTACGTAACCTCGTGGTCAGCATCACCTGCGAGGGCCAGGTTGCGAGCACTGATCTCGCGACGCAGACTGGTTGCTGTTTGGACGATCACAGGGTCGGAGGTGGAACGGCGCGACATGCCTTGATTGTAGGCGATCAAAAAGCGAAGAGTGCAGCCCCGCTCGTTACACTCTACAGATGCGACTTCTGGATAAAAGCAACCTTGGACCAAACGAAGACTGGTACGGCAACAATGCAGCTGTGACGTGTTACGCCTGCAGCAAGGTCTTCCTGACATCGCAGGTGCTGAACCGAAAAGGCCGCCAGTGCCCACAGTGCGGAGCCTGCAAGGTTATGTTCACGAAGCAGGGAGTGACCGTCAGCGAGGCAGGGGACTAACCCTGCCGCAGCTTTTCAGCACGCACGTCCGTAGCTGTAAAGACGGAGACGAACGGCGCATCCCCGATGACTGCCTGGATATTCGCAGCGCCACCCTGTTCGCGATCCACAAGGCAAAGCACCGCAGCCACCCTCATACCGGCAACCTGCACTGCTTCAATGGCCGTAATGGTGGAGCCGCCCGTGGTGCAGACATCATCCACAACGACGACTTCTGCACCTTCTCTCACGTAGCCCTCAATCTGGCGTCCGGTCCCGTGGGTCTTCATCGCTTTGCGCACCAGGAAGCCATGCACTGCGGACGCTTCAGAATGTGCAAGCTGCCACCACGCGCTGGCCGACGCAGTGTTGGACACGAGCGGGTCGGCACCCATGGTCAACCCACCTACGGCGACCGCCTGCGGGGCGTGTTGCCGGATCAGCTCCGCGAATGTCAGGCCGCTCAGTCGTCCGCCCTCGGCATCGAGCGTAGTGGTGCGGCAGTCGATGTAGTAGTCGCTCTTTGCGCCAGATGCCAGCGTAAAGTCGCCGAGGCGGAAGGAGAGTTTCGCGATCAGCGACAGCAAGGCAGAGCGGTCTGCTGCGAGTGCAGTGTTCAAATCCATGGGTCTGATTGTATGCAGGTTCGTGGAGTGGACGATTTCTCAGCGCAGTCATCCTGAGTGAAGCGAAGTGTTCCCGGCAGGCGAAGCGGCTTCAAGTTACTCGCGAAGAAGGTTTACGCTGCTGTGCTGAGATGTAAATCTCGGGATTCTTCGATCGGTCAAGATGACACCATGTTCGGCCGCTTCTCACTATCACCACGACAGACCTTGCGCCGGTCGCTGTACCTGACAGGAGGACAGCCCTAATGCGTGCCGATCTTGTCCAGGTGCCGGAAGCCATCGGTCACGAAGAAAATGATGACAAAGATCCAGCCGTTGTAGACAGCGTGAACCACCGTGCTTGCTGCAACGGAGTTCAGCCGGACACGTACCGTGGTGAGTACGCCGCCGACGAGCCACAGCACCGCAACTGCGCTCCATGCAAAACCGAGTTGCTTCGCGTGCATGGCCGCGAACAGGCCGCTGCTGATCACGCCTGCCACGATCCACGCATTGCGGCTAATACCTGCCCTGAAGTTTGCAGGTGTCCCCTCGATCGTGCTGTCTGGAAGATTGGTGTCGGACGGACTCACCTTTTGAACCGTCCAGTCCCAAAGGATCGCCAGGCCCCGCAGCAGGAATCCACGAAAAAAGATCTCCTCGCATACAGGAGCGATCAGCGTGCCAAACAGGGCGACCATCCAGACATCCGCCGGATGCTGGAAGAAGTCATCGATCGGCATCTTCTTCTGCAGACTAAGACGGCTTTCCAGCAACTGCGCGACGATGCTTAGAAGCACGCCGCCGCCAGCAAGCCATGCAGCATAGCGGGCCGCAGTGTGCCGGTTCCACTGAATGGTATCGCCAAAGCCTCGATGCCACATGCGGGGAAACACAAGTCCTGCGAACAGCAGTGTCAGGCCAAAGGTGAGGCCTTCAATCAGGATGTTGGTTTTGGGAAAGCCCCGGGTAAGTTCCGCCGGGTTGCGCGGCAGCAGATGCAGAGACACGCCCGCCGCAGTGACCGCCAGGCCGACCAGGATTAGCGCGACGAAACCCACCGCAAGTAACAGCAGCATGTAGCCCAAGTGTGGCTGCCGAATGCTGCTGTGTGGTTCCGCCCGCTCCTCTGCAGGATCAATTAAGGCCGGTCTGGTGCGCGGTTGGGGAATGTAATCCTCGGGCCGAAACTCGTCGCTCATACGGGTTGAACCCCTGCGGCCTTTTTCGCCTTGCTCTTCTCGGCGGACTTCTTTGCCGCGGCTTTGCGGCGGGCGGTGCGCTCCTCGACACTGGGTGCGAACTTGGTTGCGTTGGCCACTTCTGTCTTAACGGCAACTGGCGCCACATAAGCAGGTGCGGGCCCGCGCTCGCTGCCGGGACGCTCAGCGTACAGCTTGGCGAGAAAGGAACCCGTGTGCGAAGCCGCGACTTTCGCCACTTGCTCCGGTGTGCCCTCTGCAACGACGGTTCCGCCGCCCTTGCCGCCCTCCGGACCCATGTCGATGATCCAGTCGGCGTTGCGAATGACGTCCAAGTTGTGTTCGATGATCAGCACGGAATTACCCAGGCCGACCAGCCGCTGCAGCACTTCCAGCAGCTTCCGCACGTCGTCGAAGTGCAGGCCGGTCGTGGGCTCGTCCAGCAGGTAAAGGGTGCGGCCCGTCTGACGTTTGCTCAGTTCCTTGGCCAGCTTCATGCGCTGCGCTTCGCCGCCGCTGAGCGTCGTGGCCGACTGGCCCAGGTGGATGTAGCCAAGGCCAACATCGACCAGCGTCTGCAGCTTTTGCTTGATGTTAGGCAAGTCGCCCAGCACGGCTAGTGCGTCGGCAATGGGCAAGTCGAGCACGTCGGCGATGCTGTAGCCATTCAGCTTTACGGCCAGTGTTTCCTGGTTGTAGCGGCGACCATTGCAGACGTCGCACAGGACGTACACGTCCGGCAGAAAGTTCATTTCGATGCGGCGCTGGCCGTCACCTTGGCAAGCTTCGCAGCGGCCACCTTGCACATTGAACGAGAAGCGGCCGGACTTGTAGCCACGCTCGCGCGACTCTGGCAGCATGGCGAAGTACTCGCGGATCGCGGTAAACACGCCGGTGTACGTCGCGGGGTTGGAACGCGGTGTGCGGCCGATAGGGGACTGGTCGATCTGTACAGCCTTATCGAGTTGCTCGATGCCAGTGACCGCTTTGTGCGCGCCCGGTTCATCCTTGCTGCGGTAGAGACTTTTTGCGAGCGAGCGATACAGGATGTCGTTGACCAGCGTGCTTTTACCGCTGCCGCTGACACCGGTGATCACCGTCATGACGCTCAGCGGGAAGTGTGCGGTGACATTCTTCAGGTTGTGGCTTTTCGCCCCCTCAACCACCAGTTCCTTACCAGAAAGGGCGCGTGGCGCGTCGTTGCTGCGGATGTCGATCTTGCCGGAGATGTATTGGCCGGTCAGCGACTCCGGCACTGCTGCGACTTCTTCCGGAGTGCCCGCGGCGATGAGTGCGCCGCCGTTTTTGCCCGCTCCTGGTCCCAGGTCCAGCACGTAGTCGGCCTTGCGAATGGTGTCTTCATCGTGTTCGACAACCAGGACGGTGTTGCCCAGGTCGCGCAGGTTTTCCATGGCGGCAATCAGCTTCTGGTTGTCGCGCTGGTGCAGCCCAATGGATGGTTCGTCCAGCACGTACAGCACGCCGCGCAGACGCGAGCCGATCTGCGTGGCCAGTCGGATACGCTGGCCTTCGCCACCGCTCAAAGTGGCCGCACTGCGGTTCAGCGACAGGTAGGTCAGCCCGACGGCATTCAGGAACTCCAGCCGCTCAATCACTTCCTTTTGTAGACGATCCGCAATCAGCCGTTCACGACCGGTGAACTGGAAGGTCTGCGCCGCTGTCACGGCTTCGTCGAGCGAGAGCGAAGTGAAGTCGCTGATCGATCTGCCGTCGACCTTGACAGCCAGCGACTCTGGCCGCAGGCGCTTGCCACCGCACGCAGGGCAATCGGTCGCGGACATGTACTGCATGTAGAACTCGCGGAAGGCCTCGCTCTTGGACTCCTCCATGGTGTCGCGCAGATAGCCGAAGATGCCATGAAATCCGGTGCGTCCCGCCTCGTTGCGCGGCGGACCGTATAGCAGCAGCTTTTGGTGCGGCTCCGGCAGGTCCTCAAAGGCGAGCTTCAGATCGATCTTCGCTTTGTCGGCAAACAGCTTGA
>JBPBPZ010000045.1:0-42203 GCA_050954525.1 Janthinobacterium lividum | reverse complement strand
GGCCGATCAAACGTGCAAACCGAAGTTGCTGCGTTGCAAGATCCGCCTCCAGCGATACGGTACGCTGCTCTTCTTCCTGCATCTGCACTTCGGCGCGGGTGGCGTCCAAGCGTGCCGCCAGTCCGGCTTCGAACTGATCGCGTGCACGCTCGTAAATTGCGCGTGCCGCCAGCACCTGTGCCTTGCTGGCCTGGATACGCGCAGCCGTTGCGGTCAGCTGCAAGTAGGTTCCACCGACCGCCAAAACGATCAGGTCGCGGGAGTTCTTCGCGCTGGCAAGGCTGCTTTTCAATGCCTCGGTGGCGGCATGGAACTGGTGAATGCTTACCAGATCCACAATGGACTGCTGCAGCACACCGCGCAGATCGTCGTAGTTATACACGCTGGCTGCGGGAACAAGGCTGGTCTTCAGGCCGGCAGTGCGAAGGTTCTCTTTTGCAAAGTATTCAGTCGCGCCGATGTTCAGATTTGGCAACAAGGCGCTGCGCGCGACCAGTCGCTGCCCCTGCGCCTGTGTGATAGCTGCGCTCTGGCTGATCGCGCCAAGGTTCGCGCGTAAGCCCATCTTCAACGCATCGTTCAGGTGAAGCGGCAACACACCGGGTATGGAGACGCCTGCCGTCACGCTGCCAAGGTAAGGACCCTGCACCGTGACCGTGCTGTCAAGCAGGTTAATGCTGTTGCCTGTGCTGCCGGGCATCGTCCGTTGATCCACAGACACCGGGTTACTCGTTGGCTCACGTCCAGAAAGCGGGATCGGTGTCGTACGCGTGGGTCCAGAAACACTCTGCGTCGGCGTCTGGGCCCTGGCACCAGCCTGGAACATCGCCAGACCAAGTACGGCGCTGCTGAACCCCAAGGCTGCACGGAAGCCGGCGCGCACCTGCACCGGACGGATGCATGACAAAACGTGATCTCCTGATCGCATGATTTATTCGTAGTCTGATGCATTCAGGATTCCCTTCGAAGCAACGCACTGCCCGGAGCCAGGAGGATAATCGCCAGAGTGACAAAGTGGCGGGTTTGCCGACCGGGTCAAACGCTCAGCTGGGACTTAGGCGCACCGTTGCACGCCAGGACGAACACTGGATTGCAGATCAGGTGAGTAGAAACAGCAAGCGTGCCCCCTCAGGCCCGAACTGACTTGGGAAGCAGTCTTCACAGAGCCAGGCAAGAGAATGCAGTATGATCTGTCGCGGCGTACCCCACCGTTCAAGGCCGCCCATGGAGTGTTCATGATCCTGTCCAGGTTCCATCAAACGTGCGGTCTGGCTGCGTGGCTTCTTTCAGCGCTACGCTTCCACTGGCCGCGCAAGGGCCTGCTGTTGCGCTGACATCGTATGTCGATCCTTTCATTGGTGTGGATTGGGGTGGCAATACCTTTGTCGGCTCTGCCGTGCCTTTCGGCATGGTCAAACTTGGACCCGACATGGAAAGCTTCGATCATCGCCCTTCAGGTTTCGGCTACAGCAGCGACGGCGTCATCCTTGGCTTCTCACACACGCACCTGAGCGGAGCGCAGGGCAAGTACGGCAACATTCTTGTGCAGCCGGTAACAGGTCCAGTGACGCTGGGCCACCTTGGATCGCCACGCACTGCGGAACAGGCGTCACCCGGCTACTACGCGGCCAGGCTCTCACGGTACGGTGTGCGCGCAGAAGTCTCGTCAACGCGCCGCACAGGCATCCATCGCTATACCTTTCCTGCTACGCAGGATGCGCACCTTACGCTGGACATTGAACACTGCCTGAGCCGCGGCAATCGCGTGGGCTGGGAAGATCAGCATTTCGTTGGCGGCGAAGTCCACGTGGTCTCTCCGCATGAGGTGACCGGCTTCGGACGCTACAGCGGCGGCTGGAACCGCGGTGGAGAGTACCGCGTCTACTTCGACCTGCAGACCGACGCTCCGGTGCGCGCTTCCCATACGTGGACTGGCAGTTCGGTCACCGACAGTAAAGACGCGACCGTGACAACCGAAACACCGCTGGGCGCCATTCTTGACTTCAGTACGCGAGCCCACCAGGCAGTCCATGTCAAGGTGGGCATCTCGTTTGTAAGTGTCGATCAGGCACGCAGCAACCTCGCGTCAGAAATGCCGGGCTTCGACCTGGATACCGCACGCCGCAATGTTCTTGCCGATTGGGAAAAGCAGTTGCGCACAGTGCAGCTAAAAGGCGCAACAGCGCCGCAAATGCGGCAGATTTATACCGGGCTGTACCACACCATGCTGATGCCGGTGGACCGGACCGGCGAGAACCCGCTGTGGCAATCCAGCGAGCCGTACTACGACGATTTCTACGCGGTGTGGGACACCTTCCGTACGTCCGCTCCCCTGCTTACCCTGATCGCACCGGACCGTGAACGCGACCTTGTGCGTTCGCTTTTGAACATCTACCAGCACGAGGGCTACATGCCCGACGCGCGTAGCGGCAACACCACGGGGCGAACCCAGGGCGGCAGTAATACCGACGTGATGGTAGCCGACGCATTTGTAAAGCACCTGCCCGGAATCGATTACAAGCTGGCGCTTCAGGCCATGATCCATAACGCAGAAGTGCCGCCTGCTGACGCTCAGAAGGAAGGCCGCGGCGACCTTGCAGACTACAACCGCCTTGGCTACGTCACAACGGCCGATGAGCGAGCAGGTTCACGCACCGTGGAATACTCCAACGACGATTTCTCCATAGCCGAGGTCGCCTGCGGACTGGGACAGCCGGAGATTGCGAAAAAGTACCTGGCCCGGTCGCACAACTTCGAACACCTGTGGGACGCGGAGCTGGTGCAGGGTGCGGATGTAAATGAGCGCGCCAAGCGAAGCGTACCTGGCTTTAGCGGCTTCCTTCGCCCACGTAATGCGGACGGCTCTTGGGGAAAGCCGAACACCATTACGCGCGGCTCATGGTGGACCTTCTTTTATGAGGGCGATGAGTGGACGTATTCACTGTACGCCCCGCAGGACACCCGGCGGGTTGTGGAACTTGCCGGAGGTCCGAAGGAGTTTACCCGGCGGCTCGATTACATTTTTACGCACGGCCACTACGACGTAGCCAACGAACCTGGCTTTATGTTGCCCATGCTCTACCTGTGGGCAGGGCGTCCAGACCGCACAGCGGATGTGCTCCGGTTGACGCTCGAGAAGTACTTCACCGATACCCGTGCGGGGATCCCCGGCAATGATGACTCAGGAGCTATGTCGAGCTGGCTCATCTTCAACACACTCGGGCTGTATCCAGTTGCAGGACAGGACGTGTACCTGCTGGGAACACCTGCGATCCCCGAAGCGACCATTGCGGTGAGTCCTGGCAAAAGCCTGCACCTCGTGGCGAACGGCGCGGGTGCCGACGGCCTGAACCGCTACATCCAATCCGCGACGCTGAATGGCAAACCGCTGAACCGGGCGTGGTTCCACCACGCAGAGATCGCGAACGGCGGCGAGCTGGTGCTCCAAATGGGTTCAGCGCCATCGGAAACATGGAGCCAAGGAACTCTCCCACCATCAGCATCCGACGCAGACTTCCGCCTCTGCGCACAATGAAGTGACAGGCATGCTCACCCTCAGAAGATTGGCTGATAGAGCACTAGCCTGCAAGCACGACCTGCTGGCAAGCAGGTGCACAACCATCCAGCGAGACGCCAGGTAATCGAACACTATAAATTGTTCATTTGATGGTGGGCACAGCAGGATTCGAACCTACGACTTCCACCGTGTGAAGGTGGCACTCTACCGCTGAGTTATGCGCCCGGCGCGACCGCGCTTGCGAAGTTGAGAATAACACGCCTTGCCTGCCGGTTCCCTTACCGGCACTTCTGGCGGTTCGTTTTGAAGCCCGACCAAGCTGCCTTCGAAAGGAACTTACCCGCGAACTGCGAAGACAGCTACCATCAGAACAGGCGATGTATGGTCCAGAACGGTTCACAACCCGAGAACAACCGACGTGCGCCCCGTCCCGCGGCACCTGCATCCACCTTTGACGGCACTGAGGACCAGGAAGACCTGAACGAAATGGACGAGAGTGCGGCAGATGAGCCGGATTCGTCTGGCGGCACGCAACATTCCGACGGCGACCGTGTCGGAGATGATATGGCCACCCTGGCGCTACATCCCGACCTCATGGGCGAGCAGGAATCAGAATCGGCGGCGTTTGGCCGAGGCACCGGGTTAACTTCGGAACTGCAGGACACAGCAGCCAAACCGGCAGACACCGGTGATGCAGAGATGATGCTGCGTTTGAAGGCCGGCGAGCTGGAATGTTTCGATTTCCTGATGAACAAGTACCGCCGCCAGATTGTTCACTTCATGTTTCGCATGGTGCATAACCAGGCAGTCGCGGAAGAGATGGCGCAGGAAGTTTTCTTGCGCGTGTACCGATCGCGGGAAACGTACCGCGCAGAGGCAAAGTTCAGCACGTGGCTGTACCGCATTGCCACCAACCTTGCGGTCAACTACGCCCGCGACACCAAGAATGAGCGTACTGCCCCGAAGGTGCTACTGGATGAACCCGATCCAGAGACTGGCAGCCTGCACGATGTTGCCGATGCGACGCCGACCGTGGAAGCGGATTTGCTACGGCAGGAGCGCATGAACGCGATCAAGCAACACGTGATGGCACTGCCAGAGCGTCAACGCATTGCAGTGTTGATGCACAAGTACCAGGATCTGGACTACAAGGCAATTGGGGCAGTTTTGAAGCTAAGCGAATCTGCCACAAAGAGTCTGCTGTTTCGCGCGTACCAGACCTTGCGCGAGCGGCTCAAGGAATTCGTTTAGAAAGTGTAAGGAAGGTTTGCTATGTTCTTCACTGCGAAAAAGACGTCCGAGGTTACAGACGAGCAGGCCATGCAGCAGATGATGCTGCTACTGGATGACTGGAAGGCACCCGAGCCGTCGCCGTGGTTTGACGCGCGGATGATGGCTCGTTTTCGCGAGGAGCAAAGACGCGCCCCGGAAGGTTTGTTTGCGCGTCTTCGTGACCGCGTACTGTTTACGCATGAATCAGCCATGAAGCCGTTGATGGTAGGAGCCATGGCACTGCTGGTGATGGCAGGCGGCGGCAGCTACTGGCAAATGACGCACCTGCATGCCTCGCAGCAGCCAGCCATGTCCGCTACCGTGCAGGATCTGCAGGTGCTTGACAGCAATGAACAAACAATTCAGCAGATGGACCAGTTGCTGGACGACGACGATACTTCTCCAAGCAGCTAGTGCGTGCGCGGTAGCGCATCTGCATTTATGCTGATGGAAATTTGCTTAGGTTTCACTGCTTTGCTTTGGGCTGGTTGCCCGTCCTTACTGCCATGAAGATGCCCGCCACAACTCGCGGCCAGTTCCTCCGCTTCGGCGCGTTGCTGCTGTGCGCCTGGTCTCCGTCCGCCCTGGCTGGCCCTTCTCAAAACCCAACTCAGCCCGCACCCGTGGTTCGCATGCCTCCACCGCCTTCTCGCCCGCTGCAGGCGGCACCTCGGTCTGCGACTTCTGGCCCGCGTGGCGAACACCTCGGACAGTGGATGCAGCAGCACGGCAGCCTGTCTGCGAAGCAGCAGCAACGTGCGCTGGCGGGCGAGCCGGGTTTTAACCAACTGCCGGCGCAGACGCAGCAGCGCATGATGCAGCGGCTCGACCACCTGAACAGCATGCCGGAGCAGCAGCGCGAACGCGTTATCTCGCGGAATGAGGCCATCGAACGCATGACACCACAGCAGCGTGGTGAGGTGCGCAATGCTATGGGGCAACTGGGAGCACTGCCGCAGGATAGGCGCCGCCTGGTAGCGCGGTCGTTCCGGGAACTGCGCGCAATGCCTCCTCAGGAACGCTATGCCACGCTTAATTCCTATGGTTACCGGCAGCAGTTTTCCGATGAGGAACGTGGCACGCTGGGCAATCTGCTTTCTGTGAGCCCGTTACTGCCGGACAACCGCTAGACAAGGCGATGCTTGACCTGCGTTCATCCACACGATACATTCTGCCTGTGATGCTCTCCGCTCAAACCTGTTGTTGCTGCTGCTGTACCTAAGCGTGCACCAGGTCTGACCCGTGTCATTATGTCCGCCTCCTGCTACGCCGTCTGCATGCAGGGTGGCTGCGCTTGCCCTGCGGTTTGACGCTTCCTGACCGCTCTGCGCATCTATTTTCTAGGACAAGCCATGACTCCCCGCTACCTTTTGACACCTCTGCTTTCGCTCGCGCTCTTACCTGCCATGAACGCGGCTGCACAGCAACCCGCTCGCCACTGGACTGGGACGGCAACCATCCTGAACAACGATTCGCCCACTGCATCGAAAGTCACGGCCACCGTGCCGGTGGAGCTTGATCTGTCCGCGCCATCAAAGAACGGCACCGTTACGGGCACCTTTCTGAATGGGTCCGAAAGCGCGCCTTCAAGCGATGGCACGCTGACCGGCACCCACCTGGTGCTGCACTTCAAATCATTCGCACGCACCTTGGAAGGCGACATCCACGGCGACACACTGCAGGCCACCTTCAGTGGAGCGCGCATGAAGTCCTGGCCGGTAACGCTGCACACCGACCGCGACGGCAAGCCCCGCACCACCTTCGCCGCAGCCGCGAACGGGAAGAGCGGCACCATCAACGGCGATTGGGAGATCGCGGGCAAGTCATCCAAGGGTGAATCGGCATGGACCATGCGGGTGGAACCCTTTGCGGGAAATGGTGAGGTCCGTGCCGTGATCCAGCACGTGGATGGCGACAGCGGAGCGCTGTACGGCCGCTTTGATGAAGCAGCAGGCGAGTATCGCGTGAGCCGGTTTGCCGATTCCGGCGCGACGGTCTACGCTCTGAAACCAAATGGCGACGGAACGCTACAGGTCACCAACCTGCGCGACCCGCGAGAGTCCAACCTTGCTCGGCGACCCGACCAGGCACGCAAACAACAACTCGCTCCGCCCACCTCCAGCACCGAACAGACCTCTCTGAAGAATCCGGCGGAGCCGCTGCACTTCTCCGGTCCAAACCTTGCCGGTACCACCATCAGCAGCACGGATGATCAGTTCCGCGGCAAGGTCGTAATCGTAGCAATCGGCGGCAGTTGGTGCCCGAACTGCCACGATGAAGCTCCGTTCCTTGTTGAGCTTTACAACAAGTTTCACAGCCGCGGCCTGGAAGTGGTCGACCTGTCGTTTGAAGAAGAAGACCAGCTTAAGAATCCCGAGCGCCTGCGCGCATTTGTCACAAAGTACCGGATTCCCTACCCTGTTCTGCTAATGGGCACCCCGGATAACCTGAACGAGCAGCTACCGCAGGGTAACAACTTGAACAGCTGGCCCACGTCGTTTTTCGTCGGCCGCGACGGCCTCGTGAAAGAGATCCACGCAGGCTTTTCTGGCCCGGCGACGGGTGCAGCCCATGTTCAGCTGAAGACGGAAGTGACTACCTTGGTCGAAAAACTGCTCAACCAAAGCAACACAGCATCACGATGAAAGAAGTCTAGGAACGATCGCGTGCAAACAGGCGCTGCAGCACAGCCAGCGTCGTTGTGTCGCCTTCGTTCGCACTCTGGCGCATACCTGTCATCGGCGCGTGCAGAAACTTGTTCATCAACGAACGCGTGAGCGCGTCGACGGCTTCCTGCTGCTGCGGGGTTAGGTCGGCCAGCCGTCCGCGCGCACGTTCCAGTTCCGCAAGCCGCAACTGCTCAGCGTGCTGCTGCAAAGAGAGGATGACCGGCACCGCGTCCAGCGATTGCATGCGCTGCTGAAAGCGGTCCACCTCGGCGGATACGATCCGCTCTGCCGCGGCTGCCTCTTCGGCGCGTGCGGACATGTTGTTGGCGGCGACTTGCTGCAGGTCGTCGATAGAGTACACAAAGGCACCATCCACGCGGTTCACAGCGGGATCCACGTCGCGCGGAACGGCAATGTCGATAAAAAACACGGGCCGCCCGCGGCGTTTTTGCAGGATCGCTTGCGCCTTGGCGACGTCAAACAGGTGCTCACGAGCGCCTGTGCCCGTGACAATAATGTCAGCCTTGGGTGCATGATGCTGGAGATCTGCAAACGGGACCGCCAGACCATGGAACTGTTCTGCCAGTCGCTGCGCGCGTTCCGGTGTGCGATTCGCCACAAGCAGCGAGTTCGCACCTTGCGCGATCAGGTGACGCGCGGCCAGTTCACTCATCTTTCCAGCGCCTACCAGCAGAACCTGCTTGCCCTTGAGTGAGCCGAAGATCTGCTTGGCCAGGTCTGCTGCAACCGATGCGATTGATACCGTGGACGAACCGATCTCCGTCTCTGTCCTGACCTTCTTGGCGACGGAAAAAGTCGATTGCAGCAGCCGCTCCAGCGTGGTGGAAACGCCGCCAACCTCGCGTGCAACGGTGTAACTTTCCTTCACCTGTCCAAGGATTTGAGGTTCGCCAACCACCATGCTGTCCAGCGATGCGGCCACACGAAACAGGTGGCGTACCGCGTCCTGTCCGCGGAACTCGTACAGGTGCGGGTCCAGCATGTCAGAAGGGACTGCGAAGTAATCCGACAGGAATTGGCGCAGGTCACTGGGGTTGTCGTGTTCCGTCAAAAGCTCGACCCGATTGCAAGTGGACAGGATCAAGCCCTCACGCACGCCCGGATGATGCACCAGCAGACGGGTCGCTTCGGCCAGGCGACCCTGCGGAATAGCCAGGCGCTCGCGCACATCGATGGGTGCACTATTGTGGTTTACGCCAAGCAGAGACAGGCTCAAGGGCGCCCCGCAAACTGGTGCACCGAAGAGACCTGGTCTGCCGACCACACTGCCAGCATGATGAAGAAAACGAAAGATGACAGCCAGACAGCGCGTCGGCCTCGTAATCCGCTGGATCGTCGTATCGCGATCATGGCCACATACGCCACCCACATGGCGAATGACAGCAGCACCTTGGGATCGCGGAAGTAGGAGGCGCCATACGTCACCTGCGCCAGCGCGGAACCGATCAGCAGACCCGCCGTCATGCAGGGCAAGCCAATCAGCAGCGATTTCAAGGCGATCTGGTCAGTGGTCTCAAGCGGTGGCAGCCTGGAAAGCATGCCGACAGACGTACGAGCCTTGAGCCGGTTTTCCTGGATCAGGTACAAGACGCTGGCCAGAACGCTGACGCACAGAGCAGCATAAGCCGCCAGCAGCAGGCCGATATGCAGCCAAAGCCATGCGGAGTGCAACAACGGTTCGCTCAGCTGCCGCCGGCCCGGTGCAAACGCGGGCATCAGGCCCAGCAAAAACACCGCTGGCAACAGCACAACGCCCACAGTCAGCGTGCGATAGCGTGCATAGACGGCCAGGAAAGCTGCTGCCAACAACAGCGCCAGTACCGCCTGCACCTCACTCGCGCTTACGGGTATGAAGCGGTGCGCGGCGTTCAACATCTCCGCAACCGACACAAAGTGAAACAGCAGCGCAGCCACAGCAGCCGGGATAGCCAGCAATCTCCAGCGCGGCCGGTCGTACAGCACCGCCGGCAGCACGGCCAGCGAGGCCAGACCGTACAGGATCACCGCGACTTTGAGCCAGAAGATAGACATAGCGGCATAACCGGATCAGAAAGGAGCGCCCCGTCCAACACCCAAGTATACGATTCCCGCGAAGCACGCTGGACTCTACATGGAGTGCGCACAGCAGCAAACGACAGCACTGCCCTTCCGCACCATCGAAAATGCCAGCAGAAAGAAGCGGTATCTTGCGCCTTGTCTGCATCCCAAGCATTGACCGGGTTTTACACCCAGGCTAAGGAGAGAACACATGGCATTCGAGTTCGATGGCGACAAGCGCGTACACGCAGGTGAAGCGAAGGAAGGGGCCACCACGGCCTACATCGAGAGCTACACCTCCAAGGTTCCCAGCGGCATTTTCCTGTCTGCTGCAATCGCATCGATCACGGCCTCGCTGGTGTTCAAGGCCACCAAGAAGGATCACGCGGCCCTGTTCGTTGGCCAGTGGGTTGCTCCTTTCCTGATCCTGGGGCTGTACAACAAGCTGGTGAAGCAGCACGGTTCCGACGCAGACACGCGCGCCTAGTCAGTAGCGCGCAACGCTCCAAAACGCCAGCATGCCGACAGACGGTATGCTGGCGTTATTGCGTATGGAGACGGAAACTCTCAACCCGGAACACGAAGCAGCCACGCCCAGGCAGGCACCGGCACCTGCCCCGCTGTCGCCCATGATGCGGCAGTTTGCTGCTGCCAAGGCTGCCCACCCGGATGCGCTGCTGTTCTTCCG
The DNA here is from genome assembly GCA_050954525.1 of Janthinobacterium lividum. GTDB lineage: Bacteria > Acidobacteriota > Terriglobia > Terriglobales > Acidobacteriaceae > Terriglobus. The sequence continues at coordinate 31,999 of JBPBPZ010000045.1, read as the reverse complement.
CATGGGAGATTTTTATGAACTTTTCTTTGATGATGCCGTCACCGCTTCGCGCGAACTTCAACTAACCCTGACCGCGCGCGACCGCGAGCGTGCCGTACCCATGTGCGGCGTTCCGTACCACGCAGCGGAAGGCTACCTGCAAAAGCTGCTGCGTCGAGGTTTCCGCATTGCCATCTGCGAGCAGATGGAAGATCCCAAGCTGACCAAGACCATCGTTCGGCGCGAGGTAACACGCGTTCTGACGCCGGGTACCGCGCTCGATCCCAATGCGGGTGCGGGCGAAAATACCTTTCTAGCCGCTATGGCTGTGTCGCCAGATCGCAAGTCGGCAGGCGTTGCGCTGCTTGACCTCTCCACCGGTGAGTTCCGCACGACAGAGTTTCGCGGCCTGGCTGCTGTCCGCGAAGCCGCAGAAGAAGTAGCCCGCAACCGCCCACGCGAGGTCCTGCTGCCCAGCGGTCTCCATCTTGGCAGTTCGCAGGTGGAACTAGATGGCAGCGAGCCCGGCGATGACCTGCTGGCCTCCGTCAAGACAAGGACGCCGGTTGAGGACTGGGCTTTCTCGCCTGACTACGCGATGCCCCTGCTGCAGAACCACTTTCGCGCGCACTCGCTGGACGGCTTTGGCCTGACGCAGCACGTTGCCGCTGCAAGCGCTGCAGGGGCGCTTTTGCACTATCTGCGTGCCACCAAGCACAACGACCTGGGGCACCTGGAAACACCCCGCTTTTACGAGCGGTCTACTTGCCTGGAACTAGACGCCGTCAGCGTTCGCAACCTGGAACTGGTGGAGCCCCTGTTCTCTGGTGAGAGCAGCCAGACCACGCTCTGCTACGCCCTGGACGCCTGCCGCACCCCCATGGGCAAACGCCTGCTGCGTTCCGTTCTGCTACGACCTTCCATCGATGCGCATGAGATAGCGCAACGTCACGATGCGGTGGCCGAAGCCGTAACATCCCTGCCAGCGCGCGAACGTCTGCGCCGCTCGTTAGAGAACGTGCTCGACCTTGAACGCCTGCTGGCCCGGCTGGCCCTGGACTCGTCCGGTCCACGCGAAGTAGTCGCGCTTGGCCGCACCCTTGCTGCCCTGCCTCCCGTTCAGGAGGCGCTGGCAGAGCTACACGCAGGCCGGTGGCAGACACTTCGTGACGGTTTCGACACGCTCCCCGAGGTTTGCGCACGCATTGCATCCGTGCTGGTCGAGGAGCCGCCGCTCCGGCTCGGCGACGGCGATGCGATTGCCGAAGGTATCGACGGCGAACTGGACGAACTGCGGGGACTGAGCCGCAGCGGGCGCGCTTCCATCGCCGCCATTGAAGAACGTGAGCGCACGCGCACCGGCATAGGCAGCCTCAAGGTGCGCTTCAACAGCGTTTTCGGCTACTACCTTGAGATCACCCGCGCCAACCTGGCGAACGTACCGGACGATTACGAACGCAAGCAGACCCTGGTCAACGCGGAGCGCTTTACGACTCCGGAACTGAAAGACTACGAGCGCAAAATCCTCTCTGCGCAGGAGCGCATCGGCGAGATCGAGCGCCGCATCTTTACCGACCTTCGTCGGGAGGTGCTGCTTGCGGCCACGCGCATGCGCGACACGGCGCGACGCCTTGCAGAGATCGACCTGCTCGCCAACTTTGCGCACATCGCGGCGCTGCGGGGATGGAACCGGCCCGAAATCCTGTCGGAGGGCTCGCTGCTGGAGTTTGCGGAAGCCAGGCACCCCGTAGTCGAGCTTCGGCTTGAAGAGAGCGGCGCGGGGCGGTTCGTCCCCAATTCAGGCTTTCTTGATGGCACAGCCGGACCTTCACTGGCCCTGATCACCGGCCCGAACATGGGCGGTAAGTCGACCTACCTGCGCATGGCCGCGCTTCTCGTCATCCTGGCGCAAAGCGGTTCGTTTGTACCCGCCGTCGCCATGAAACTCGGTCTGGCAGACCGCATTTTTACCCGCATCGGTGCCAGTGACAATGTGGCGCGTGGACGTTCCACCTTCATGGTGGAAATGACGGAGACTGCCGCGATCCTGAACTCGGCCACGGCGAAATCAATCGTGCTGCTGGATGAAATGGGACGCGGCACCGCCACGTACGACGGCCTATCGCTGGCCTGGGCCGCAGTCGAGCATCTGCACGACCGCATCGGCGCGCGCACGCTTTTCGCGACTCACTATCATGAACTGACGCTGCTGGAGAGCAAGCTGGAGCGGCTCAAGAACCTGCGCGTCGCCTGCCGAGAAAGTGCTGGTGGCATCGTGTTCTTGCACCAGGTTGAGTGTGGCGCTGCGGATCGCAGCTACGGCATTGAGGTAGCCAGGCTGGCCGGCGTTCCACGCGAGGTGATTGCCCGCGCCCGCGCCGTGTTGAAGATGCACGAAAGAGCGGAAAGTGCTTCCACCGCAGCCGCGACACAGGCCGCACAGATCGCTCCGGCCCCCATGCAGATGACGATCTTTACTCCTCTTTCACAGCGCGTTGTGGACCGTGTGCGCGAGTTGGACGTGGACCGCATGACACCCATGGAAGCCTTGCAGTTGCTGGCCGAACTGAAGCGAGAGATTGCCGAGTGAAGTCTTACCCGCAGACCACGAAAGCCATGATTGTTGCCGGCGTCATGAGCGGCACATCGGCCGATGGAGTAGACGTCGCGCTGGTCCGCATTGCACCGCGTCGGCAAGCACCTGGTGCACCTCCCGCCAAACAGTCAGCGACCCTTCCAACGCTAACCATCAAGCTGCTTGGTCATGTCGAGTTCCCCTATCCGAAGGCGCTTCGAAGTGCAGTCTTGGCCGCCATGGATGCACCCGCGATCAGCACTGCTGACCTTGCCCGGCTTCACTGGCGACTGGGACAGCACTACGGCGACTGCATTGCAAAGGCGCAGGAAGAACTTGGCGTGCGGGCCACGCTGGCCGGAGTGCACGGGCAGACGATCTTCCACCAGGGACTGCCGGAAAAGTTCCTGGGCGCTCCCCTGCGTTGCACCTGGCAGATTGGTGAAGCCAGCGAAACTGCGGCACGCGCAGCCATGCCGGTCGTCAGCGACTTTCGTCCCTCAGACATGGTTGCGGGCGGCCATGGAGCACCCCTGGTGCCCATCTTTGATCGCATGTTCTTTGCGCACGCCCGTCGCAACCGGGTACTGCAGAATCTTGGTGGCATCGCAAACCTGTCTGCTCTGCCTGCGGCGTCTGGCGGTGTATTGGCTTTCGACTCTGGACCGGCGTCGGTCCTGATCGATGGCTGCATGCAGGTGCTCTATGGGAAGGCCTACGACCGGAATGGTGCCACCGCACAACGCGGAAAGGTTCTGCAGAGCGTGCTCGATGCTGCTTTGCGCCTGCCGTACTTTGCCGCTCCTCCGCCAAAATCCTGCGGACGCGAGCAGTTTGGTGGTGCGTACATCGCACACTTTCTAGCGGACTGCAAAAAAGCCGGGGCGACCGATGCAGACGTTGTGGCGACCGCAACCGCACTCACGTCAGAAAGCATCCTTCGCGCCTACAGCAGCTTTGTATGGCCATTCCTTGGGCAACGTGCACCGCTGGCAGACGCTACCGACTACATCGTTGCGGGTGGCGGTGCGAAAAACCTGACACTTATGCGGAGGCTCCGCGAGGGCCTGGAGCCACTGGGCACTACGGTTAGCGCCAGCGATGCGCATGGCGTTCCCACGCAAGCAAAGGAAGCCATGGCATTTGCGTTGCTGGCGTGGCTGCGATGGCACAATTTACCCGGCAATGTGCCGGCTGCCACGGGTGCCTCGAAACCCATGCTGCTTGGCAAGGTGACCCTGCCATGAAGCGCTACTGTGCCGGTGTTCTACTCGCAGGCTCACTTGGGCTTACAGCCTGTCGAGAGCGGCCCGATGCGAACACCGTGGTCATCGACATTGAAAGCTCGCCGACCAACCTGGATATTCGCATTGGTTCTGACGCACAATCCGAACACGTTGGCGCGCTCATTTTTGATTCTGTCGTTCGCAAGGATGAGCACTATAACCTGCAGCCTGCGATTGCAACTTCATGGCAGTGGCGCGACCCACTTACGCTTGTACTGCACATCCGTGACGGCGTTCACTTTCACGATGGCAAGCTGCTGGATGCCGCAGATGTTGCGTGGTCCATCGATAGCATGCACAACGGTGCAATTACCACCGCAAAGAACGGCAACTTCGCCAGCGTGGATCATGTCGAAGTCGCGGATTCCCACACGTGCATCGTGCATCTGAAACGGCCCGACGCCAGCCTCCTGTTCAACATGAGTGACGAGCTAAGCGCCGTAGTTGAGAATGGCGCGGGCAAACAGATGGGAGAACATCCAGTTGGTTCCGGGCCATTCCGCTTTGTCCGTGAATCACAGGATCAGGAAGTGGTTCTGGAACGCAATCCGGATTACTGGGGAGGTGCGCCTTCGATCCCGCGGCTCCGCTTTGCCATCGTTCCGGACGCCATTACGCGTGCGCTTGAACTGCAGAAAGGTTCAGCGGATGCGGCTTCCAATGCACTTACGGCAGACATGATCGCGTCCTTGTCCACCGATCCAAATCTGGTCGTGGAAACCAGGCCTGGTTCCATCGTGAACTACATCACATTCAACGTGACGGATCCTGTGCTGAGAGATGCGCGTGTTCGGCAGGCATTCGCCTACGCGGTAGACCGACCAGCCATGATCAAAGCGCTTCTGCACGGGAAGGCAGAGATCGCCAACACGCTTCTACCGCAGGGGCACTGGGCAGCCTTGGCTCCGACGAATGGCACCACTCAGTACAGCCATGACGTCTCACGCGCGAAGAGCCTGCTGGATGCAGCCGGCTTCCCTGCCGGCCCTGACGGCGTGCGCTTACAACTCACGCTCAAAAGTTCAACCGACGACACCATGCGCCTTGTAGCTGCGGTGATCCAGCAGCAAGTACGTGAGGCCGGCATCGATTTGCGGCTGAGGCAAAATGAGTTTGGCACGTTCTACTCGGATGTGACGAAAGGCGCGTTCCAGATGTATATACTGCGCTGGGTAGGTTCGAATGAAGACCCGGATATCTTCCGATACGCTTACAGCTCGGCCATGATGCCACCGAAAGGTAGTAATCGCGGAAAGTACAGCAACTCAGCTGCGGACGCGTTGATTGCTCAAGGTTCTACGCAGATTGAGCAAGCCGCGCGAAGAGAAACTTACTTCAAACTGCAAGCGGCTCTTGCAGCGGATGAGCCCACGCTTGTGCTCTGGTCTCCTGACAATGTCGTGGTGCATACCAGGCGACTGCACGGCGTTGCGCCGTCTTCCAGCGGCAGCTTCACGTGGTTGCGGACAGCTACTGTAAAGTAGCTGTCCGCAAGTTAGTGGCTGCTAAGTATCAGGGACGGACTCGAGAGCTGTTGAGGTCAATCATCTTGCTCGACACGTTCACGGGTTCGAAGTCAGTCAGCTTGATATTGGTCAGGCATGACAGGTCCGTGTCATCCCAGCGGGAATCTGCAGTGGCGACAACCCCACCCGTTGTTCCGTTATCCGTGATCATCAAGCCGTAATTCTTCATGGCGGTAATCAGGACCTGTGCCTGAGGGTGTCCTACACAGGCTGCCGGGCTGGTTGCAGAACTCTTCAACCGGTAAATTTCACCCATGGGGCTGCCACCAGAGCAATAGATTGGAGGCTGAGTCTGAGAGAGTAGCCGATTGCTGTCCTGGTATCCACCGATGCAGTAGCCATTGCCGCTCTGTGCGGTAGCTGGCCACACGTGATAGTTCAAGGTGTGGTTCAGGGTGAGTCTCGCTGGGTGCTTCACAACCCCACACTCCGCACCTTTTGCGCATCCGCCTGCAACCTCGTCATAGTTCCAGAGCAGTGGCGCGATCGGCAGACCCGCAGCATCCGTTGAGCCGTTATCCTGGGGCAGCATGTCGTAGGATTCAAGGTCCCAGTAGGCATTGCTGGAATCTGTCCAGCCGTTGCTGGTCGGAGCGCCCTGGTACATCTCCCACAGTTTGCAGTGGTTCCCTGCACCTCCGGTTTGGACAACCGAGACGTGTCCATCCGCACCACCATTAATCGTTCCTTCGATGGGTGCGTAGCTTGGAATTGGAGCCGATGTGAAATAGCTCTGGTACTGGGTCGTAGTAACAGGTACATTCTGCTGGTTGTAAGGTACCCGCAAGAAAGGTATGCCACCGTCACTTATCTCGCTGCCAAAGACAAGGTGCAGTGCCTGAGCCGCGTAGCCGGGATACATAGCTGCTGCTGCTGATGTGTCCACCGGTAAGTTCGCCACATTCATGTGCCAGACGCTGTCTGCCGGGAACAGCGAACAACCAGCCAGGGTGTTATCGCCGCGCATTGGCATTCTTACTGTCTTTGTAACAGTGCTCTGTGTTCCGTCGGTAACAGTTATTGCGACAGAGTACGCACCCTGTCCGTAGACGGTGCCGGTGATTTTGCCCGTGAGTGGATTGAGCGTTAGACCTTCCACCATGCCGTCGCCGTTCGTCTTCGACCAGCTAAAGATATAAGGTGGCAGACCGCCAGCCACCGTAATCGTGCAGCCTGGATACGTCGTGTACTGTGTGCCTTCAGGGCACGCGGACGCAGTGATTTGCACCGTGCTCCACGTTCCCTGCCATGATGTGATTGCTGAAGGACTGTACCCGGCAAGAAGAGTCTGCGCCCGAATATAGCCGGTGGTTGCAAAGCTTATTAGGCCGGTGTAAGGAACGCTGGGAACGCAGGTATTTGAAACATCGAGACAGTACACGATCCGCGCGCCAGCCATGTTACTCGTGATACCCACAAGGGTTGAATACCCAGTATAAGGAGACGGTACGGTGAAGACCGGTGCCGCTGCCGGAGGCGGATTAATCAGATAGGTAGCCGTTGACACCGCACTCGTTGTCTGTCCGTTCACCATAGCGATCGCTTTGAGCGTCTTTGAAGTGCTGACACTGATCAGGTTTGAATAAACGGGAGAGATCGCGGTGGGTGTAGATCCATCAAGGGTGTAATGCAGAACCGCCGCCGGACTTGTAGATAACAACGCCACAGTCTGGGCAGATGAAAAGGAACCTGCCGCAGGTAAAAACGTGGGCGCGTCAGCAGTTGTTACTTCACGGTAATCGCGCCACGTGCCGGTTGTGCTGTCTGCGGGGTTACCACTCCCGGTCACCGCGAACCCGGATCTCGCGACTCGGTAGGTTCCGATCGTATCCACCACGGAATGCATGGCGACTCCGTCCAGATAGATCTGCAGCGTCACAGGTGCTGTTCCCACAGCAACTACCGCAAGCGTATGCGAGACCGTAGCAGAAGGTGTTCCGCAACTACCGGCCCCAAGGTACTGGCCACCTTTCTCGACGTAGCAGTTGTTGTAAGTTCCGTTACTTACACCGCCAAATGCCAGGCAGTACCCTCCAACATTCGGTGTGACCCGCACGCACGCTTCTCTTGCGTAGGCCTGGTTTCCAGTGGATGGAGGTACAAGGATCTGCGACGTGTCAGATGATGAGGCGTTGTAGTAGTAGTACGCATAGGATGTGCCTGGCATCTGGACCGTATTCGATCCGGTAACGTATGCGTCCGACGTGCCTTTCGCTTTGACCCACATTGCATTGTACTTGGGCAGACTTGTGCCGTTCGTGCCCGCGAAGGTGTCATAGCAACTACCGCTTCCGGTCGAGCATGCATATGGCGTCGCTGCTGGGACCGCTGGTGAGAAGAACGTCGAAAGCGACAATCCTTGGAAATCCTGCCATGCTGTCGCCTGGCTGTTCGCCGCAACTCCATCGCCGGTGAGACCAAAGCCGGACTTCTGCGCGGTAAGTGCCTGCCCTCCGTCGGACACAGAAGCTGTGCGAACACCATCCAGATACACATCTAGCGTGAGTGGGCTTTTGTTCGAAACAACAAGGGCGAGCGTGTGGCTTACCGTGGCTGAAATCGTTCCGCAGTTTCCACTGCCCAGATACTGCCCGGTCTTCTCGATATAGCAGTTGGAGTAGGTGCCGCCAGACACGCCACCAAACCCAACGCAGTACCCGCCCAGTCCTGCGGTCAGGCGCACGCAGGCTTCCCGTGCATAAGAATTGGTCGTGTTCGAAGGTTGGACAGTAATCTGCGACGCGTCAGATGACGAAGTTGCATAACCGTAGTAAGCAAAAGTCGATCCGGGGATCGCGACCGTGCCTACGCCCGTAGTGTAAGCGTCAGAACTGCCTTTGATCTTTACCCACGCGGAGTTATAGGAAGAGAGAGTCGTCGCGGCTGGACCTGTAAATCGATCGGAACAGGTGCCCGTGCCGCCCGGGCAGCTACCTTGAGCAGAGCTCTGAATGACGAGCACTAACGCAAACAGCAAAAAGCAGGCATTCGTAAGCAAGCGAGTGCGAAGTGTCCACAGAGTAGAGCGCATAAATTTCATTCCTTAGATAGTCAGATCAGCCCGCGATGCGATTACATCGTACGAGCAAGGTATCGGCGTCCAAGGAGAAACAATCTCGTCGTGTAGAGATGCAAAATGGTTCAGTGCTGCGCCCTTAGCCTAAGGCAAATATCAGCAGACAGATACAAGCTAGGCTTGTCTTAAGTAAGATTAATCCGGCAGAAATGTAACATCAAAGAACTGCAGATGAGGGACTTTGCTACTCCAGGATTTCGCATCCTAAAGCTGCTTTGTTGGTCCCGGTTACGGGCGGTACCTTCTTTGTAGACGATTTTCTAACCGGTTGCAAGGGTCGCCTGGCAGCCACGGGCGCTTACCGCGCACTCGGTGGAGAAAGGCTCGACGCTGATCACCAGGCTTGTTCACACTCGAGCCGTGGTTGACTCTGAGCGACAGCGACAGTACAGTTGTAAAAGCAATCGAGACGCGCAAGCGCTCTTGCGATGCAATAGTTTTGCTTGTTGCCCCCTCGTTCAATGGTAGGACAGTCGGCTCTGAACCGATCAATCGGGGTTCGAATCCCTGGGGGGCAACCACACGCGCAGCGTGTTCCCTACTCTTCCCGGAGCACTTCCAGCGGCTTCTGTCCAAGCACTCGGAAGCTTGCAATCCAACCTGTCAGCACAGTCAGCGCAGCGACGCCAAGCAGCGCCAGCATGTTCGCGACTTGCATGAAGTGGTAATCCAGATCAAGCTTGCGGAGCACAACGCGCGCCGTTAGATTCGCAAACAGCAAGCCCACTAGACCCGCGACCAGGCCAAGCGTAGCAAATTCGATGGAGAAGATTGCAGCAATGCGTGACCGCGTTGCACCGAGCGTCTTGAGCACGACGACTTCGCGAATGCGACGGTATCGCGTACCCGCAATGGCAGATGCGAGTATCACAAGGCCTGCAAAGATAGAGAAGCCTGCCAGGAACTGCACTACCAGCGACACTTGCAGCAGCACGCCACGCAGCGTTTCCATCGCCTGTGCCACATTGATCACTGTGACGGTCGGATACTTCGCATAAAGCGCCCGCTGCAGTTCTCCCACATGTGCAGGATCGGCATGAACGCCGCCGTACCAGACGGTGGGAAGCTGCTCTAATGTTCTTTTCGGCAACAGGAACTCTGCCCGTGAGGCAGCATGCTGCCCGTCCGAGCGGATGATCGCCGACACCTCCGCATCGACCGGGTGATCCGGATCGCCGGCTGCGGAAAACAGGATGCGTGAACCAACGTGAACATGCAGTCGCTCAGCCATTCGCTGGCCGATTGCTACCTGTGCGTGCGTCTCACCGGCGGACCAGAAGTGACCCTGCAGCACCTTGGTTCCTGGCGGCAGATCCTCCGTCCACGTCAGAGAGATGGATTGCAGCATGCGCTTCGGAAAGTTTTGTAGCTTCAGGTCGGCAGCCGCCACACCATCGACCCGCAGAATGCGGGATGCTATGACAGGCAGCATCTCCGGTGTGCCGCGCACCGAGGTTTGCGCCTTCAACAAGGCCCTGACACCATCAATCTCTGCCGGTGCGATATCGATCAGGAAGACGTTCGGCAACGTAGGCTGCGTGGAAAGCTTCAGTTCACTGATGAGTGCATGGCTCAGAAAGAAGACGCTGGCAATCTGCATGACACCGAGACCCACTGCAGCCAACAATGCCGCTGATGGATTTCCTGGGCGATAAAGATTCGCAAGGCCATGTCGCACCACGGGCGTCAGGGAAGCACGCGTTCCACGCAGAAACACCCGCAGCGCCGCCAGCACACCGAACGAGGTCAGCAGCAGCACCAGCAGCACACCGGCGAGTCCAAGCGTGAAGATGCGCCCGACTTCCTTTGAGTCTGACAAGGTGGTGGCAATTAACGTAATCCCTGCTGCGATGATGAGGCCAGCAGCGATCTGCGCGCCCGAGCGCCGGAGCTTTCCCCACCAAGCCACAAGCGTATTGCCGGATTCATCTTCTTCCACACTTCGCCGAAGAATCAGGATCGGCCTTACATTGCGAATGTCCAGCAAGGGAGGCATGGTGAACAGCACGGTAGTCAGCAGGCCCGTCGCCAGACCTGCAAAAATCGCCGAAGCAGCTATGTGCAGCTCAGGCGTAATGCCCAGCAGCTTTGCCAACAGAAGTGGCAGAACAAGCTGTACCCCGACACCAAGCGCGACACCCACCACTCCACCCACCAGGCCAAGCAGCAGGGTCTGCAACAGGTAAATGCGCAGAATGTGTGACGAGCGAGCGCCAAGCGACTTCATGATCGCAATGGAGTCAAGGCGCTGCAGAAGATGGGTGCGCATGGCCATGGCGACCCCCACCGCACCCAGCACCAGGGCGACCAGTGACACCAGCGACAGCACGCCCGTCGCACGGTCCAGAGCCATGGTGATAGCCGGGTTCGTCTCGCGATAGTCCGTGACCTGCGCCTGGGGCAACACTGCCTCAAGCTGCGCTTTCAGTGCGGCTACGGCGCGGTCGTCACGTTGCGGCAGCTTGAATAGGTAACGCTGCCCTGCTCGCGAACCCGGTGCCAGTAGGTGCGTCGTATCAAGCTGGTCCTGCGTCATCAGGATGCGTGGGCCGGCAGCAAATGAACCGGACAGCCGGTCTGGCTCGCTGAGCGCCACTGCCGCAATGTGCAGGACGGCATCGCCCAACTGCAGACGGTCACCCAGGTGCAAGTGCAGTCGGATCAGCAGGTCTTCGCCGACTGCCACGTTCGTACCGCCCACAGCCTGAGCCAGCGGCATGTCAGGCTGCAGATCCACCTTGCCGTAATACGGGTACTGGCCGGGGTCAACTGCCTTAATCGCTACCAGCAAGGGGTCCAGCGAGTTATAAGCAGTCGCCATGCCCGCCATCTCGGTGACCGGCGTTACGCGCACGCCGCTTGAGGACAAGCCCTGCAGCTGCTCTAATTGACGGGCGTTTGGCTGCTGGAACATTCGTGCCGCCAGATCGGCTGCCAGGATGGACCGCGCGCGCACAAGCAGCGTCTGCCGAAACGCCGAAGAAAAACCACGCACCCCGGTCAGTGCAGCCACACCGATAGCGACTGACAGGATGACGAAGAAAAACTTTGCGCGGGAGGAACGCAGTTCACGCGAAGCAATGCGTGCCGCAGTGGTCCAGGAGAGCGCCGCCATACTAGGCCGGGTCCATTGTTGAAGTCTGCTGCACGTCCGAGATCACTTCGCCGTCGCGCATGGTCAGCACACGGCCTGCATGGGCAGCTACTGCAGGATCGTGCGTCACCAGCACCAGTGTGGTTCCCTCGCGGCGGTTCAGGTCCAGCAGCAGGTTCATCACCTGCTCTCCATTGCGTGTGTCCAGGTTGCCGGTCGGTTCGTCGGCCAGAACAATGGGCGGTCGCAGGATGAAGGCACGCGCCAAGGCGACGCGCTGCTGCTCCCCGCCAGAAAGCTGCACCGGGTAGTGGTCGGCACGGTCCACCAGACCTACGGCAGCCAGCAGGTCCTTGGCGCGCTGCACGCCTGCCTTCTGCTCGCTGGAAGGCGCATTTAGTTCGTGCGGCAGAAGCACGTTTTCCAGCGCGGTCAGCGTAGGGATGAGCTGGTAGCTTTGGAATACAAAACCGATCAGCTTGCCCCGCACCTCTGCCAATCGGTCTTCTGGCAGGTAGCTGATTGCGGTGTTCTGCAGCGTTACGTTGCCCGACGTAGGTGTGTCCAACCCTGCCAGCAAGCCCAGTAGCGTGCTCTTGCCAGAGCCGGATGAACCCACAATGGCGACGAACTCACCTGCCCGTACATCAAATGAGATGCCCCGCAGGATGTCGACCGTACGAGCACCATTGCGGATCGACTTCGTCAAACCTGCAACGCGAATCCCCGGGCTGTCTTTTCCTGCGGGGGAGGTGACCGGGACAACGGTACTCACAAATGCGCTCACTTCCAGGCGTTACAAAGGATTGATCACAGCATGTCAGACACAAAAGACAGGCTTTTAGCAAACAAATCGATGATACAGCGATGGGTGTGTGCAGCCGCCCTGCTGCCACTGTTTACCGCAACCGCACTTACAGGGTGCAAAGCTTCCAACGAGTACATGAATACAGACATTGAAACTTCTGGCTTACCCACGACGGCGCGTCTGGATCGTTCTGAGACAGTAAACGCAAGCGCTTCCACGGTGAACGACTCCCGCCCCATCATCGCCTGCTTTGGCGATAGCCTTACTGCTGGTTACGGCGTGGAAGAAGAAAGCAGCTACCCTGCCGATCTGCAGCGAGACCTGGACGCAGCAGGCTACCACTACCGTGTTGTAAACCTCGGCATCAGCGGCGAAACCACCAAGGACGGCCTTGCGCGGGTCGACCGCGTCCTGGCCTTAAAGCCCGCCATCGTGGTAGTAGAGTTTGGCGGCAACGACGGCCTGCGCGGTGTCCCCGTGGCCAGTTCGCGGTCCAATCTTGACAGCATTCTGAATCGCCTTACACACAGCGGAACCCACGTCGCCATGGCGGGCATTACCCTGCCGCCTCAATACAGTGCGCCGTACATTCGCCAGTTCAACGAGACCTACACCGTGCTCGCCAAGAAGTACACCGTGCCGCTGCTGCCCTTCATGCTGCAGGACGTCTGGGGCGTTCCCGGCAGCATCCAGCAGGACGGCGTGCACCCAACGGCGCAGGGCTGTAAACAGGTCGCAAAGAACGTACTCACGTTACTTCGTCCCCTTTTAAAGAAGTAAGGTAAGCCAGAGTCAACACACCAGAAGGTTTGAAGCAGGAATTTAGTTGAACTTGCCCGTCCGGCGATGCAGCCTCACGAAACGGTAGAGTCAGACCGGTTGAATCGCTGATTCTGATGGCTCATACGGGTCATGCTGGCACGAAGAGGCGACGACTTTGATCGGCTCAGGCATTTTCTCAATGGGTTTTCAATGCTGAGATAAACAGCTATGGACACCAGCACCATGACGAGAACATAGGCGCTGACCACAAGCAGTATGTGCGGCGAGCGATCTTCGTGCAGAACAAACGTCATGATGGCAAGCGGAAACCAGTGAAGCAGGTATAGGCTGTAGCTCGCATTGCCGAGCAAAATCAAACTTGGAATGCAAAAAGCGGAATGAAGCGGGCAGTGTCGCGAAGCCGTAGATCAGCAGCCCAAATGCCGGGCCTGGCAGCCCGGAGTGCATCATTGCGTAGGGGATCCTCTGCTGAAAAATCGTGCCTAGCAGTAGAAGGATAAAACCAACCGCGATAGGCCAACTTCGCGGCCGCTCCCGGTCCCTCAGGAACTTTGCACCCACGCCCATGCCAAGCAAAAACTCAGGCAAACGGACCACCGGATTGAACTTGATGACGGCGAGCCAGAACAGCGTCGTGTCTTTGCTCGTCGGCCACTCCACGCCATCTGGCTTGAGTGCGACGTAGGCGAATGTGATGGCAAGACTGCTGGCCCAGGAACCTACCAGCCAAAAACGCAGACCTAAACTGTTTGTGCGTTCCAGTAGGCGCTGAGCGAACGGGAACAGGAAGTAGAAGAATGCCTCAACCGAGAGGCTCCAGGCCACAACATTCCAAAACAGAAGGTCGCGAGGAAACCATGCTTCGAGCAGCATCGGGAAAGATGTGACCGCTATCACGAGAGACCCATGCATCGCCCGGAGCAGGGGCACGAAAGCCGGAATACTGGGTGCCATTACCAGTAGAGAAAACAGATAAGCGGGATACACACGCGCCAGGCGTGCCTGCCAGAAACGTGCCTTCTGAATCTCACGCCCGGCGTAAACGTACACAAGGATAAAACCTGAAAGGACGAAGAAGAAGCTGACGCCAAGGTAGCCCAGTTTCACCACCGCAGCATACGGGGCAATGCCTCCCCTAAAAAGGCCCACTTCACGGACATGGAAAAGAACAACCCACAGCGCAGCAAAGAAGCGCAGCGATGTTAGGGCCGGAATCGCTGGACGATGCGTCGCCGAGACAGCATGGAACTCTCCTGCAGGCATTCAGGAACACTTATCGGACCAGGCGATCGGCTGCATCAGAGCATTTGCGCAGCGTGGGCGACCAAGCTATGTGGAAAGTCTTGGATCGGCATCGAGAACGAACTTTTACTCGGCACGGAAGAAACTCCAGGGCGCACCGATGATCCGCTGTCTCGGAGGCAGCGGGCCTCATCAGGAGGTGGCCTGTGGCAGTTCTACGCCAGATTCACGTGCGGCTGGATGAGCGTGCCGGCGATGCGACGCCCTACACCCAGCAACTCTCTTTGCCCTGCGAAGATCCGGACCAGCGGTGCCTGTGAGAACTCTGGCAGGTTGACGGCCATGCCGTTGCGCAGCCTGGCTTGCGCCTGCTCGTCCGCCAGAACGGCAGGCATTTCACCCAACACGGATCGCGGATGCAGAAGCAGGCTTTCTACTGTGCCGGCATTTGCGGCTTCAATCAGTTGCTCGCGGTTTACGGCCTGGTTGATGCCGAATGGCCCGGCCTGCACGCGCCGTAACGACGCCAGGTGCGCACCGCAGCCAGCCAGTGCCCCCAACTCGTGCGCGACAGAACGCACGTAACCACCCGCTGACACGTGCATGGTGAACCCTGCTGTTTCTTCATCCAGACCGGTCAATGCAAAGTTGTGAATGGTGATGCGTGCGGGCTTCACCGGCACATCCTTGCCGGCGCGCGCCAGCTTGTACGCGGGTACACCACCAATTTTCTTTGCGGAAAAGATCGGCGGCACCTGGTCGATGGTGCCGTGGAAGACGGCGCTCATCGCTCGCAAATCTTCCAAAGAAGCTTCCAGCGGCCGGGGTTCGCCTGCTGGTTGTCCTTCAGCGTCGTAGGTGTCTGTTGCCCAGCCAAAGCGGATGGTGCCTTCGTACTGCTTCTCCGCAGCATTGAAGAACTGCGCCAGCCGCGTCCACTTGCCTAACAGCAGCGGCAGCACGCCGGTCGCCATGGGATCGAGCGTGCCCAGGTGGCCGACGGAACGCTCGCCAGTGGCTCGGCGAACCAGGGAAACAACATCGTGAGAGGTAAGACCGGGGGGCTTATCAAAAACCAGGAGACCATTCATCTGCGCTTCTGATTACAACATCATTGAAGTGCAGCGTCGCGTCTTGCGAAAGTCACCGGCGCAAAGCACGCAGACCACACACGCGAAGACCTACATGGCAGAAGGACGCCGCACGAGCGAAAGGAACTCATTGCGGGTCTGGGCCTGCTCGCGGAACGCACCCAGCATGGCGGACGTGGTGGTCATGCTGCTCTGCTTTTCAACGCCTCGCATCATCATGCACAGGTGCTGTGCCTCAAGAATCACGGCGACACCCCGCGGCCGAATCGCCTCCACAATCGCATCCGCCACCTGCCGAGTCATTCGCTCCTGCACCTGCAGCCGCCGCGCAAACACATCGACCAGTCGCGCCACCTTGCTCAGTCCAATCACCTTGCCCTTCGGTATGTAAGCGATGTGCGCCTTGCCAAAAAACGGCAGCATGTGGTGCTCGCAAAGCGAGTAGAACTCGATATCGCGCACGATGACCATCTCGTCATAATCCACATCGAACAGCGCGCCGCGCAGAATCTCCGTCGGGCTCTGCTCGTAGCCCCGCGTCAGGTAGGCCATAGACCGCTCCATGCGTTCCGGCGTCTTCAGCAGGCCATCGCGAGACGGGTCCTCGCCCACGCGCCGCAGAAGCTCACGGTAGATTTCCTCTGTCGAAGCGTCCTGCAGAGCAGGCAAAGGTTCCAGCAGGGCGGCGTGTGTCTCTAGACGGCTGTCGTTCATCTCTCTCGCTTCCAAAATGATTTTCTATGCAGTGGGCAACGGCGCCTGCTGGTGTGCGCCCTGCCTTTCAGACCTTGGCGACGAAGGCAGATCAAAGCTGTTATTGGCCGTTTCCTCTACACGCACATTCTGCAGACGCAGCTTACCGGCAGGGTCTAACAACGGCACAGCAACACGGAACATGCGCTCCACTTCCATGGCAAAGTTCTCGGTAGACGGCACAAACTCTGCGGAGAAAGTGCTGTCGGCATTCAGATGGCTGCCGTCGAAGCGGTCCAGCAGTTCCCTTTGTGCCAGGGCGTCCAGGCCCGGCAGGTCCACGACGAAGCCCGTGGCCGGATGGACGGGACCGGCGACCGTAATCTCCACAAAGTAGTTGTGGCCGTGACCATAAGGATTGTTGCACTTGCCATAGGTCTCGCGGTTCTGATCCTCCGTCATGCCGGGCGCGTGCAGCCGGTGCGACATGGAGATCCGGTACCTGCGGCTGAAATGCACCATGGGCGTACCCGCTGCCATACTCACGCGAACATCTCCGCCTGCAACTGACTGGCATCGGAGTCGCTGGAATCGGTCATTTCACCGTAGTAATCAGCGAACAGGTCGGCCATCTCGTACACACGCACGCGGTGCAGGCGCGCATTCGGCACCTTGCCATGCAGCCGCTTCCAGATGGCGACGGCGATGTTCTCAGTGGTGGGATTGGCCGTGGCAAACTCCGGCACCTCGTGGTTCAGGTGGCGATGGTCATACACGTTGACCACTTCCCGCTCCAGAATGTCTTTCAGCAGCTTCAGGTCCACCACAAAGCCGGTCAGCGGGTCCACCTCACCCGCCACCGTCACTTCCAACGTGTAGTTGTGGCCATGCCCATGCGGGTTGGCGCACTTGCCGAACACTTCGCGATTCTTCTCGTCGCTCCAGGCAGTGTTGCGATAGAAATGCGCGGACGAGAACTCAGCCTTGCGGGTCAGAAAGATCATCGTTAATTGGATGAGACCAGCGCTGCGAACGTCGCGGAACGTCCTGCTTCAAGTGTGGTACTCCCTACCCTTCCACGTCACCGACTTCGCGACCTTCACCCGCTGCCACGACCGCACCAGCAGAAACGCGAACAGCGGCAACGCCAGCACGGAAAGCATCCGGTCGCCCAGGGGCGCATGGGACCGTCCAACCCGGCTGAAGTAACGCAGCACGACCCGCAGCCACAGCACGCCAATTGCGACCATCTGCCAGAACTGCAGGCTCGGCATAAAGCCCGGTAGCAGCGGCAGACCCAGCAGCAAGACAAAGTTCAGCAGGGTACCGGCAGCCAAAAACAGCGGGTTGCCGAACAGCAGCGCCAGGTTCTTCGTCCAGCCCTCCACCATGTCGCCCACGCCGCGATACATGCGCGTGCTGACCGCGTCCGGCGCGTAGCGCAGGCGGATGGCGTGTCTCCGCTTCAGTAGTCGTGCCAGCGCCACATCTTCAAGCACGGCAGATGCCACGGCTTGATGGCCGCCCACGTCTGCGTAGGCCTGTCGTTGCACCAGAAGGAATTGTCCGTTCGCGGCAGCCACAGGGTCCGACGGATCGGACACACGCTTGGGCGGATACGTGCTCGCCAATTCTGAAAATACCAGCGGCAGCAATCCCCGCTGAACCAGACCAGTTGTAATTTGCCGAGGCGAGTAAGACAGCAAGCCAAGCTCGTGTCGCTCTGCCTCCACAATCGCGCGGTGCGTCGATCCAGGTTCGTGCAGCGTGTCCGCATCCGTAAACAACAACCATTTCGCCGTTTGCGCCACTGGTTGCGAAGCACCGAGCCAGCACGCGGCGTTTTTGCCTGTGAAACCATTGCGTCGCGGTGTGAGCTGTTTTGCCCGCAGCACGCTCAGCCCGGCATGGGCCACTGCAAACTGTTCGGCGATAGCATACGTGTCGTCGGTCGAGTCGTCGTCGATCACGACGATGTGCCACTGATCACCCAGCAGGAATCCCGGTTCCGACTGCCCCAGCAGCGATTCGAGACACCCAGGCAGGTTCTCTGCTTCATTCCGAGCCGGGATCAGGATGGTGAGTTCGTGGGTCGACAGTTCTTCTGTCTGTGGCGCAACAGCAGGCGAAGTGCGCTGGCCGGTTCCCGCAGCGACACTTCCGTCCAGCCGCAAGGTGAACTCCGGGCTGGAGATCTGTTCAGGGAGATTCGAGTCGGGGATTTCCTGCTGTGCCATACAGCTTCGTATTATAGGAAGCGTGAGATTCGCCGCAATGCTTCGCGTCCCTGCCATGTGTTTGATTGCTACGCTGCTTGCTGGCTGCAACCGCGGCGACCACCCTGAACAGATTGCGCATAGCGCACCGGACTTCACGGTGCACAACGGCCCGCAGACCATCCGCTTGAGCCAGTTTCGGGGCAAACTTGTCATCCTGAACTTCTGGGCCACGTGGTGCGCGCCCTGCATCGACGAACTGCCCAGCCTGCAGGAGTTGCAAAAGATGCGCCCCGACGTACAGGTGCTCGCAGTCTCCATTGACGACGATCCGGCAGCCTACGCAGCCTTTCTGAAGCAGTACGAGATCAACCTGCTGAGCGTGCGCGACGGTTCACAGGGGGCGAACCTCAAGTTCGGCTCTGTTCGCGTGCCAGAGACGTTTGTTCTGAACCGTAGCGGTGTCATTGAGCGCAAGTTCGTAGGCCCGCAACAGTGGACCAACCCAGAGATACTGGCATACCTGGCGAAGCTGTAGGTCTCGCCGTCATCCTGACCGAGCGCAGCGGCCGAAGGATCCCCGAGGATCTGAGACTCGCACAGCGTTCGAAAAGTTTCTAGCGAAAAAGTTCCGACAACTGAGGCCCGGCACAGAGAGCAGCGGGGACTTCCGCGACGCTCAGGATCACGGCACAAGAAAAGGCGGACCTAAGCCCGCCTCCCCCGTCTGTGCAGCGAGACCTACTTCACGCTTTATTTCACGCTTGGGCTGTCATCCGCGGCCAGGTCACCCAGCGCGTACTGAATACCCGCCAACAGGTGATCCATGATCGGTGTCATGGCATACACGTGCTCACTGTGGCCCAGCGCCTCGTAGAAGACGCGGCCTTTGCCCTCGTGCCGAACCCAGCTCAGGCCATAATCGCCATCGGTCCGCTTGGTTGCGGCAGGTTCCTTAGCCTTGTCGGCGTCGGACATCTTTGCGTAGTCCAGGCTTGTCAGCACGTGGACACGCTTGCGTGAGAACGAGTCCTGATCGAAGGTGTAGATCTCGTCGTGGATTGTGAATTCCTTGCCGTGGAACATGGCAGTCAGCGGGCTCTTTGCGTCGTCGATCTTTACGGTGATGGGCTGCGGATACAGCCAGTGGAACTTGAAGAAGCCGCCGATCATGATGTCGAATTCCGGCCAGGTCGGAACAGGCTTGTCGCTGGACCCACGCGCAGGAACGGTGTGGTACGCATCACCTGCAGCGTGGATACCAGCCAGTCCCTTGCCGCTGCGGACGAAGTTGAGCAGTGCCGATTTGCGTGCCTCCGTGGCCGCGCTGTCCTTGGGATCGTCCAGAAAGCCCAGCGTGGTGCTGGAAAGAAAGATCGCGTCGTACTTCTCAAGATTGGCCGTGTTGATGTCTGCCGGGTCAAAGGTGATGTCGGAGGCGTAGGCGCCAGTCTTCTCGCCCAGTGCCTTCACGGTATACGCAGCCAGCGGGATGGACGAGTGGTAGAACCCGGCAGCGTGCGCCAGCACCAGGATGCGACGCGCTTTCTTCGGCTTGGCCGGTGCGGTCTGCGGCAGGCTGTCCAGCATGGCCACGTAGTCATCCAGTTGAGGCTTCTCAATCTGCACGCCATCCTTTACGCTCTGCGGGCGCGGCGGGCCAGGAACGGTATTCGCGCGAATGTCGTCGACGGACATCAGCGACGGCGAAGCAGCCTGCTGGGCAGTAGCAGCACACGTCATGACCGCCATAGCGGCAAGGCAGGTGAAGGAAGAAACACGGGAAGCGATGCGATAGGCCAAGGGACCGTCCTGAATACTATTTGAGGTTAGCTGCGAGAGGAAGCCTCGCAAGCGTGTCGTGCAGACGTTACACAGCCGCACAGTCGATCGTCAACCAGTCGACACGTCCTCAACGTCGCTGGCCGACCTTCAACCAGCCATATACAACCGCTACTCCAAGCACGGCAAACGCCCCCGCTACCAACCGCCTGCGAGATCGGACCCGCATCTGTTCCAGCGGCGCGCGCGCCAGCACCTCAGGCGGAGCGCTGTCACGATCCGGTCTGCTTGCAAGGTCCAGCAACTCGGCCAGGTGGATGCCCTGTCGACTCGTATTCTGCTTGATCGCCTCGCGGCAGGAAAAGCCATCTGCCAGGATGGCCGCTTGCATGGGCGCAGCGTTCACAGCAGGCACCAGCATCCGGTTGGCCAGCGTCTGCGAAACCTCAAACTTGTCGGCCTCGAAGCCAAACGGACCCGCCATGCCACAGCACCCCGCGTCCAGCACGGTCACACTTGCACCCATGCGGCGCAGCACGGCCTCTTCCGCCGTCATCTTGAAGAGAGCTTTGTGGTGGCAGTGGCCCTGCACAATCGTTTCCACCGGCCAACGCGCGGGCTTCCATTCGGGTGCGAACTTCTCAAGGAACTCCGACAACAGGTAGGTCTGTTTGCCAAGCCGTTGCACCCGCTCGTTGTCCGGCAGCAGGTCCGGTGCGTCATCGCGAAAGACAGACGCACAACTCGGCTCCAGCACCACAATCGGCAGGCCTGCATCGATCTCTGCACCGATCCGATCCACGTTCCGCAGCATGTAACGCTTCGCCTCATCCAGAAAGCCAAAGTCGTACAGCGGACGACCGCAGCACACATGGCCGTTCGGAATGCGAACCTTGAACCCCGCCGCAGTTAATACACGCGCCGCTGCCGAGGCAGCCTGCGGGTCGAAGTAGTTGCTGAATGTGTCCGGCCACAGCAGCACCTCGGCCTGGCCGTTCTGTCCTCTTTCCCCTTTGAACTTTCCGATGAAGGAAGCAGGCGCAAACTCAGGAATTGTTCTGGGTGCAGCCACGCCCAGCAGCAGCTTGCCGAGCGCAGCCACGCCTGGAATCTTCAAGCAGAGATTCAGCAGTTCCGGCGAAGCCTTTGCACCCAATCGCGCAAGCTGATCGATGTAACCAAACGCATACGCATTCAGCGGACGCCGGTTGCGCTCGTAGAAGTGCGCCATGAACTCCGATTTGTAGGTCGCCATGTCGACGGATACCGGACATTCAGACTTGCACGCCTTGCACGACAGGCACAGGTCCAGCGTCTCCTTGACGTCGCAGTCATTCCACATCTCTTCTTCCGATGAGCCAGCGGGCCGGTGCCCTACCGCCTCGCCCTGCAGCATCTCAAACAGCGCATGCGCGCGGCCACGGGTGCTGTGCCGCTCGTCTCGCGTGGCCATGTAGCTGGGGCACATGGTGCCGCTGCCCTCTTTGCGGCACTTGCCGACGCCCACGCAACGTTCGGCCGCGTGGGCAAACGACCCGCCGTCAGCACGGTAAGCAAAGTGCGTGTGCGGCTCTGCCGGGGCGTAATCGGCACCGTAGCGCAGATCGGCATGTGGCTGCCCGGCGCGAATCAGCTTGCCCGGATTCATCTTTCCCGCGGGATCCCACAGGTCCTTAAAGCGCTCGAACGCGCCCATCAGCTCCGGCCCAAACATGCGTTCCAGCAACGCGCCGCGCGCCTGCCCGTCGCCATGCTCGCCGGAGAGTGATCCACCATGGGACACCGTCAGGTCCGCCGCGCGGTCGAGAAATGCCCGAAAGTGGCGAATGCCTGCTTCCGTCTGCAGATCGAAGTTCATGCGAACATGCACGCAACCCTGGCCGAAGTGGCCATAGTAGGCGGTGTTGTAACCAAACTCATCCAGCAGCGCCTGAAAGTCGCGAAGGTACGCCCCCAGCCGCTCGGGTGCAACGGCGTGGTCCTCCCAGCCTTCCCAGCGATGAGCCTCGCCGGGCACAATCGCGGTGGCTCCCAGCGCATTTTCGCGCACTTCCCATAGCTTCTTCTGGTCGGCGACCGGCTCAATCACCTGCGGCTGAATGCCTTCTGGCAGCGACGCAGCAAAGCCATGCGCTTGTGCGCGAGACTCCTCGTCTGAGTGCGCACCGAACTCCACAAACAGCCAGCCATCGCCGCCCGGCAGCAGCGCGATGTTGTTCGCCAGCATGGCCTTGGCCTGCATCTGCTGCACCAGGGTCCGGTTGAAACCTTCAATGGCAATGGGTTTGTGTCGCAAAATGGACGGCACCGCATCTGCCGCCTGGAAGATATCCGGGTAGCCCACCACCACCAGCGTGCGGCAGCTCGGATTTTCAATCAGTCGCAGCTTCGCAGACAGGATCACGACACACGTAGCCTCAGACCCGACCAACGAGCGCGCCACGTCGAAACCGCCCTCTGGCAGCAGGTCGTCCAGGTTGTAGCCCGAGACACGGCGCGGAATGTCCGGAAAGCGCTCGCGCACCAGCGCTGCGTACTCGTCTCGCAGTTGCAGCAGCCCTGCGTAGATCTCACCACGTCGGCCGCCCTCGGCGAGGATGCTCTGCAACTCGTCGTCACTCGTCGGTCCCACCGTCAGGATGGTGCCGTCGTACAGCAGCACTTCGAGTTCCAGCGTGTTGTCGTCCGTTTTGCCGCCGATCAGGGCGTGCGACCCGCACGAGTTATTGCCCAGCATGCCGCCCAGCGTGCAGTGGGAATGCGTCGCCGGGTCAGGCGCGAAGAACAGTCCATGCTGCTTCACCTGCCGCTGCAATTCGTCCAGCACGATGCCCGGTTCCACACGCACCCAGCGCTCTGCCGGGTTGATCTCCAGCACCTGGTTCAGGTACATGGAAAAGTCCAGGATCACCGCCACATTGCAGCACTGCCCCGCCAGCGACGTTCCAGCGCCGCGCGACAGTAACGGTGCGCCGAACTGCCGGCAGACTTCAACCGCCCGGATCACATCCTCACGCGTACGCGGCAGCACCACTCCGATTGGGGTATGGCGGTAGTTCGAAGCATCCGTTGCATAAATAGCCCGGGTGCCGCGCTCGAACCGTACCTCGCCCGTGGTCACGCGGCGAAGTTCCGCTTCGAGCGCTGCCGCTTCAGGAAAGCTGTCAACCGGGTAGGCGTGGGACGAAGGCGGCAGCGGTGCAATTGCGTAAAGCGTGGAACCCATCCTCAAAGCATAGGGACCGGACTCTTACTTTGTCATCCTTGCGCTGGCTGGGCTGGCTGTGCCAGAGAGGCGTAATCCTGTCCCAGGTACCGGCAAAGCACCTCCACCGCAAACTCATGGTCGCTGCGCTGGTCCAAGCCGGAGATGGTAAGGCTACCCACCAGCCCTGCACTCACCACCCTCAGAGGGAACCCGCCACCGTCGGCGGCGAACTCAGCGTCGGGCAAAGCGTGACGCACGGCAAGGGTCTGGCCCTTGCTCTGCAACTGCAGCCAGATGCCATAGCTGCTGCGATCGAAGTGCGCCACCGTGGCCGCTTTGCGCCGCAGCCACCGCATGGTGCCGACCGATGTGCCATCAAAAGCTGTGGTGAACACCGGCACACCCGTCGCAACGATTTCAATGCCGATCGCGTGGCCCCGCTCCCCGGCAAGGTTGCGAGCCAGCAAGCCGATCTCCCACACGACCTGCTTTGAAAACCTGGGAAGCTGGAGTTCGTCTTCCTGACGGCGAATGACTGCGATATCTGTCTCGTACATGAGCAACAGCATACGAGGTTCTTCGTGCGTGGCTGAGCGCACACCGAGTGAGCACACACTGAGTGCTGCATCATGTCCCTGTTTCAAAGGACAAATCTACTTGCCTGAAGATTGTCACTGCACGTGGAAAAGCCGCAGAGCCAGCCCTACAGGGCCAACTCCGCGGCTTAGGTACGACTTGGAGCGGCTTACGCTTTGCCGTCGCGGAACACCCGCATCGACCGACCGCCCACAATGACCGTATCGCCAATTTCCTGCTCGGCGAATGGATCATCGATGTTCTGCGTGTCCAGCACCTGGCGCCATTGCGTTCCGACGGGTGAAGGTGGAAGCGTAAACTCAACGCCCTCCGGCGCGGCGTTTACCATCAGCAGAAAGCTGTCGTCTTTTACCGGTTGCCCATCATCGTTGGTTACGCCGAGCGTGTTGCCATTCAGGAGGAAAGCCAGTGAGTTCTTCCATCCGGCATTCCAGTCGCTCTCGGGAAACTCATTTCCGTCGGCGCCGTACCAGGTGATGTCGCGCACGACAGAGCCGCGAATTGTGCGGTCCTGGAAGAACTTGCGGCGACGCAGGTTGGGGTGCTTGCAGCGTAAGCTGATCAGCTTGCCTGTGAACTCCATAAGGCGCTGGCGAGGGGCGTCAAGGTTCCAGTCGTACCAGGTAATTTCATTGTCCTGGCAGTAACCGTTGTTGTTGCCCCGCTGCGAACGAGCCACTTCGTCACCGCCGCACAGCATGGGTACACCCTGCGAAAGAATGAGAGTGGTGAGAAAGTTACGCGTCTGCCGTTCTCGCAGCTCGTTGATGGCCGGGTCATCTGTCGGGCCTTCCGCGCCCATGTTCCAGCTATCGTTGTTGTCTGCGCCGTCCGTGTTGTTGTCGCCGTTGTTCTCGTTGTGTTTCTCGTTGTAGCTGACCAGGTCGCACAGCGTGAAACCGTCGTGCGCCGTAATGAAGTTGATCGACGCATTCGGCTTGCGGCCATCGTTCTGATACAGATCGCTGGATCCGGTAATGCGGTAAGCGAAGTCAGAAAGCAGGCCCTCCTCGCCCTTCCAAAAGCGACGAACGGTGTCGCGATACTTGCCATTCCACTCTGCCCACAGCACCGGGAAGTTGCCCACCTGATAGCCACCCGCACCTACATCCCAGGGCTCGGCAATCAGCTTCACGTCCTGCAGAATTGGATCCTGATGAATGACGTTGAAGAAGCTGGACAGTTTCTGTACACCTTCTTCATCGCGCGCCAGGGTGCTGGCCAGGTCAAAGCGAAACCCGTCCACGTGCATCTCCGTGACCCAGTAGCGTAGCGAGTCCATGACCAGCTTCAGAACCTGGGGATGGCTGACATTCAGCGTATTGCCCGTGCCCGTGTAATCCATATAGAAGCGGGGATCTTCCGGCACGTGGCGATAGTAGATTGAGTTGTCGACGCCCTTCATCGACAGCACCGGGCCCATCTGGTTGCCTTCGCAGGTGTGGTTGTACACCACGTCCATGATGACTTCGATACCCGCCGAGTGAAGGCTCTTCACCATTTCCTTGAACTCGCGGACCTGCTGTCCAGTGGTGCCGGACGAAGAGAAGCGAGCCATGGGAGCGAAATAGCTGAGCGTGTTGTAACCCCAGTAGTCGCGTAGCCCGCGGTCTACAAGATGACCTTCGTCAATGAAGTGATGAACCGGCAGCAGCTCAACGGCCGTGACGCCCAACATTTTCAGGTACTTGATGCTTGGTTCTGACCCGAGGCCGGCGTAAGTCCCCCGGAGGTGCTCTGGCAGCAGGGTGTTGCTTTGTGAGAAGCCGCGAACACTGATTTCGTAAATAACGGAGTCGGAAAGTGGAGTATCAGGCGCGGCGTCATTGCCCCAATCGAAATGTTCATCCACAACGATGCTCTTGGGCACGCCTGCGGCGGAGTCCTGCTCGTCGAATTTGGTGTCGTCCCCGCTGGTCACGTCATACGGGAAGATGGGCTGTTTGTAGTCCACATCGCCTGTAATAGCCTTCGCGTAGGGGTCGACCAGGACCTTGTTCTTGTTGAAGCGGTGGCCCTGCTCCGGCTGCCAGGGACCATCGACTCGGTAACCGTAGCGCTGCCCGGGCTTGGTGTCACGGACCAGGCCGTGCCACACAAAGGCCGTGCGCTCCGTCAGTTCCGCGCAATCGGTCTCTTTGCCGTCCTCGTTGTAAAAGCACACCTTTACCGATGTGGCGTGTTCCGAAAACAGGGCAAAGTTGGTTCCCTTGCTGACGGGTGTGGCTCCTAGGGGATACGGTCTTCCGGGCAGAACTGTACGGCTCATGAAAATCTAGCTTCCTTGCTGGTTGAGTTTGATAGATGGATGCAACCGCAGGGTCCGGAGATGGACACGCCGCGAAACGACGGACGCGTGCAATTCAACGTAACTGGCGCAGAGTGACAGATTCCCGTTACTCTGGGTCGCACGCCCTTTGCTGTCTGCGGCCAAGCAGGACAGCCGAACCAGGCAGAAATAGATGGTCACGAGGAATCTCGCACAATGATCAAAGCAAAACTGGCACTGATGATGTTTCTGGAGTTCTTCGTGTGGGGCGCGTGGTATGTCACCATTGGCACCTGGGTGGGTCAGACCCTGCACTTCAGTGGCAGCGAGATCGGCCTGATTGCCGGAACCACAGCGGTCGGTGCCATCATCTCGCCCTTTGCCGCGGGCTGGGTTGCCGATAACCTGCTGCCTGCGCAGTACATGCTGTCTGTGCTGCACGCCATTGGCGCGGTTCTGCTGTATTTCGCATCCAGGCAGACACATTTCGGATCGCTATACCTCTTCGTGCTGCTTTATTCCATTGTTTACATGCCGACACTTGGGCTGGTAAACGTGATCGCATTCCGGCAGATGAAGGACGCCAAAACGGAGTTCGCGCCCATTCGCGTGCTTGGTACGATTGGCTGGATTTGTGCAGGCCTGATCGTTGGCCATATGCGCGCCGACGCCACCGCATTGCCATTGCAATTGGCGGCGGGTGCTTCGGTCATCCTGGCGCTCTACTCGCTGCTGTTGCCGAGTACGCCACCCGAGGCCAAGGAAGCATTCTCCCTAAGCACGCTGTTCCCGGTCGAAGTACGCCGCATGTTCCGCGATCGCGGCTTCCTCATCTTCGCCATTGCTTCGTTCCTCATCTGCGTGCCGCTGCAGTTCTATTACGCCTTTACCAACCTGTTTCTGAACCAGGCCGGCGTAGCGAATGCCGCGGGCAAGATGACCGGCGGCCAAATGTCGGAATTGGGCTGCATGCTGTTGATCCCCTTCTTCTTTCGCAGGCTTGGCGTCAAGTGGATGCTGGTAGCCGGCATGAGCGCGTGGGTTCTGCGTTATATCTGCTTTGCTTACGGCGATCCCGGACCGGGCGTTTGGATGTTCTGGCTTGGCATCCTTCTCCACGGCATTTGCTATGACTTCTTCTTCGTCACGGGCCAGATCTACACGGACCGTAAAGCCCCACTGGCCTACCGTTCCGCCGCGCAGGGCCTGATCACGCTCATCACGTACGGTGCGGGTATGCTGCTCGGCTCATGGCTATCAGGCGTCACGGTGGACCGCTTTGCCAAAGCGTTGCCCGATGGTTCTACGGAACACAACTGGCACGCTATCTGGATTGTCGGCGCAGCCTGCTCTGCGGTGGTGCTGGTGCTCTTCCTGGCGTTCTTCAAGGACACTGAAGCAGATGACGATGCAACGGCTACAACTCCGCTTCTCGTAGCCGAAGATTCAGCGCAGGCGCTTCCGGAAGCTGCCCTGTAACTCCTGCGGATTGCTGGCTTTTCGCAGGATCTACTTTGTAAGGAACCGAACTGTTAGGAAACCTACTCACCATGTTCTTAGGCATTGATTGTGGCACCCAGGGCACCAAGGCGCTGTTGATGGACAGCAACGGCACAGTAGCGGGCCGTGGCTATGCGAAGCATTCCATCATCGAGCGAAGCAGTGGTGCGCGAGAGCAGGAGCCGCAGTGGTGGGTGGATGCTTTGCGCACATCCGTTCGCGAGGCGGTAGGCGTGGCGGGGGGAAAGGCTGTAGAGGCGTTGGCCGTCTCTGGCCAGCAACATGGTCTGGTGGTGCTCGATGAAGAGATGAACGTCATCCGCCCTGCCAAGCTCTGGAACGACACCGAAACTGCACCACAAAATGCTTCGTTAATTGCACGTTTGGGCGGCAAAGAGGCCTTTCTGAAGCGTTTCGGCATCGTCCCGCTTACCGGTTACACCGTTTCCAAACTGCTTTGGCTCAAAGAGCGTGAGCCTGAGCATTTTGCACGCATCCGGCACATTCTGCTGCCGCATGAGTACCTCAATTTCTGGCTGACAGGCCGCCTTTGCGCCGAGTTTGGAGACGCGTCCGGAACTGCGTTTTTCGACAGCAGAACACGAACCTGGGCCAAGGAAGTACTCGACGAAATCGACGGTGGCACCGGCCAATTGTTCGCTGCTCTTCCGCCACTATTGAAGGCAGAAGAGACTGTGGGAACCGTGCTGCCGGAGCGTGCCGCAGACCTTGGAATTGCGCCCGGCTGCCTGGTCGCCAGCGGCGGCGGCGACAACATGATGGGAGCCATTGGCACCGGCAACGTCCGCGAAGGCGTGGTGACACTGAGCCTCGGAACCTCGTCCACCGTGTACAGCTACCGCGAGGCGCCATCGCACGATCAAACAGGCAACGTAGCTCCCTTTTGCTCATCGTCGGGCGGATGGCTGCCGCTGGTCTGCACCATGAACGCGACCAACGTGGTGACACAAACGCTGCAGGTGTTGGGGAAGTCAGTGGACGCAATCGAAAGTGCACTTGCCGCTACGGAACCCGGTGCGCAGGGCTTGATCTTTCTGCCCTTCCTGAACGGCGAACGCACGCCCGATTTACCGGGAGCCCAAGGCTCCATGGTCGGCCTGGCAGCCACCAACTGGACGCCGGAGAACCTCATCCGCGCAGTCGTTGAAGGTGTCACGTTCGGCATCCTGAACGGCCTGCAGCTGATCCTCGAAGGTCAGCGTGCCAAGACTATCCTGATCATCGGTGGTGGCTCGCGCTCTGCGGCGTGGCGCCAACTTGTAGCGGATGCCACGGGTGCAACCATCCAGGTGCCCGCCGAGGAAGAAGCAGGTTGCCTGGGCGCTGCAATCCAGGCCATCTATGCGCATGCGCAGAGTTGCGGACAAGCTATGTCATTTCAGGATTTAGCCGCACGCCTGGTGCGTGTGGATGAAGAGAAGACAGCGCTTCCTGACCATGCAAAAGGTGAGGCATACCTCCGCGCTCAGCAGGCTTACAACTCGGCGCTGTACGCGCAATACCCGGAGCTGCGCAGCGGAGACGCGAAGTACGCTGATCCACTGAACACAGCCGGATAGATCTTGCTGCATCCTTCGTTTAAGCGCGATCGGCCGCCAGTCTCTCGTTAGCCTCGGCTACCTGGCACGGTTTTGCCTAATGAGCAGCCCCGCGTAAAAATGGCTGCTGCCCTTCATCTCAAGGCGATCAGAGCCATTTGTTTAGTGCGGAATGCGGCTACTTTGTACACACCTGCTCAGAATGCTGACCCGCTCCATCCTCTCTGGGGGCCATTCATCTCCGGTTAACCTCGCATTCACATCGAGTCGCACTTCGGTTCATTAGTGTTGGGTGCAAATGCCCAAGAACATGAATATCCTCCTGCGCGGCCTTCTGCCTGTGGTACCCCTGGTCTGCTTTTCGTCTGTGGCGCTGCACGCGCAATACGACAACGGCAGCCTTGTGGGAACAGTGCGCGATGCAAGTGGCGCACCCATCGCTGCGGCCGCACTGACCATTACCAACACTGAAACCGGTGTGAACACCAGCGCAAAGACCGATGGTTCCGGTAACTACGATATTCCGCAATTGCGTGTCGGCGTGTATTCCATCACGGCGACATCTTCCGGCTTCTCAAGTGCTGTTGCCCAGAATATCGCCGTCTCAGTAGGCGGCCGGCAGCGCATCGACCTGACCTTGCAGGTGGGTGGCGGTCAGACCACGGTTGAAGTAAGCGATGTAGCGCTGCAGGTGGAAACTGAAGACAGCCAGCGTAGCCAGACCATCACGAATTACCAGTCGGAAGCGTTCCCGCTCGTTACGCGTAACTACAGCGACCTATTGGGCCTGGTCACAGGATCGCGGCAGGCCCCCAGCGCCGCAACCACCAGCTCCATCAACTCGCTGGCGCGTGCCGGTGCCTACAACATCAATGGCCAGCGCAGCATGTTTAACAACTTCCTGTTGGACGGCATGGACAACAATGCCTACGGGGAAAGCAATCAGGGGTTCGACAACCAGATCATCGCTGTTCCACCGGACTCCGTCGCGCAGTTCAACGTGGTGACCAACAACGAAAGTGCGGAGTATGGCCGGTCATCCGGAGCAACAATCAACGTTGCCTCGCAGGCTGGTACCAATACCTTCCACGCTACCTTTTACGAGTTCTTCCGCAACACCGCGCTGAACGCCACAGGCTTCTTCAAGCCCACCAACACCGGTGCCTCTGGCATCGTGGTGCCGTTCAAAAAGCCGACGTTCAATCGCAACCAGTACGGCGTGAACTTCGGCGGCCCCATCATCAAGAACCGGCTGTTCTTCTTTCTGGATTACGAGGGGTTCCGGCAGGTTCTAAAGCCGCTCAGCGTGTACACGCTGCCTACGCTGAATGAACTGAACGGCATCCTGGTGGTCCCGGTAAAAAACCCACTTACGGGTACCGTGTACGCGGCCAACACGCCCATTCCGACCGCTGCCATCAACCCCCTGTCGCGCCAGATTATCGCTGCGTTCCGCCAGGTTCCGGGCCTGCCCACAAGCGGCCTGGCGAGTACCGGCCTGGCCCAGTTCGACTACGCCGTGCAGGTCCCGTTTACAGACAACTCTGACAAAGGTGACCTACGTTTTGATTACCAGCAAAGCCCAAGCGCCTCGTGGTTCCTGCGCATCAGCGACCGCAAGGAAAACGGCCTGAATGCCGCCGCTCTACCGCTCCCGCTCGACGGCCAGACGAACGGCAACATCCGCGTTCTGGATCAGCAGATTGCGCTTGGACACACGCGTCTGTTCGGCGCAAACAAGGTGCTGGACGTGCGTCTTGGCCTGTCTCGCACCAAGGCCGGCAAGTTCTCCACGTCGATTGGTAGCACCGCGTTCGGCATCCCCGGCCTGCCGACGGACCCTGCGGTTGCAGGTGGTTTGCCTACTACTTCCATCACTGGATTTAGTGGGTTTGGCAGGCAGAGTACCAACCCGCAGTTTCAGAATCCGGCGCTGCTCGACCCCAAGCTGAACTTCACCTACGTGAAAGGCAAGCATTCACTGAAGTTCGGCTACGAGTACGAAAAGGTCTGGATGGGCGTCAGCGACAACAACCCACTGTACGGCTCATTCACCTACGGCGGTGGCTACTCCAACGCAGGTGGGCCAACTGTTTCAGACACGTACTGGGCTGACTTCCTGTTCGGCACCACCAGCGTGTATTCCGCAGCGAACGAGTTCGAAGTGCACCTTCGCCAGACCCTGCACAGTGCTTATGCGCAGGACGACTGGAAGGTAGCACCCAACCTGACCCTGAACCTGGGTGTGCGGTGGGAATATGGCTCACCTTACTCTGAGAAGAACAATTACATCTCCAACTTCGATCCTGTCTCGCAGACGATACTCACCACCACACCTGGCGCGGTTGCCAGCGCCTATGTCACGCCCGTTGCGGCAGGCAGCAGCGTCTACAGCAAAACGCTCGTCAATCCTGACCTGAATGATTTCGCTCCGCGCGTCGGCTTCGCTTACGCACCCGATGAGAAAACGGCCATTCGCGGCGGCTTTGGCATGAGCTATGTGCATTACACGCGAGCTGGTTCCGGCGACATTCTCGCCATCAACGCACCCCAGGCGCTGTTTGTGGCGGTCAATCAAAACTCGCTGCTGAAGCCCACCCCGACCAATCACTGCACCGGAACGCCTACCGTGGCACAGGTGGGCACGTGCTATGTCAGCGCCGACCAGGGCTTTCCGGTTGGACTTACAACCACGTTCAACCCACTTACTGACAA
>JBPBPZ010000028.1:0-42486 GCA_050954525.1 Janthinobacterium lividum | reverse complement strand
AGGTGCTCGACGGGCTGGTGCGTTGGGCCGTCTGCACCCAGGCCAATGCTGTCATGCGTGAAGACGAACATGGAATGCGTGCTCATCAAGGCAGCCATGCGAATTGCCGAACGGCAGTAGTCAGAGAACACGAAGAACGTGGAGCCAAACGGGATGAAGCCGCCGTGCGCCGCCATGCCGTTCACCGCCGCACACATTCCGAACTCGCGTACGCCAAAGAAGATGTTCTTGCCCTTGGGGTCGTCATGGAACTTGGCCGAATCCTTGAAGATGGTTTTGGTGGAGGAGGTCAAATCAGCCGCACCGCCCATTACTTCAGGCAGAGCCTTGCCGATGGCCTGCAGAACGACTTCGCCTGCGGAACGCGTGGCAAGAGCCTTCTCGGTCGAGAACGGCTTGATTTCCTTGGCCCAGTTCTCTGGCAGGTCGCCCTTGATAATGCGCTCGAACTGCGCTGCCAGTTCAGGGTGAGCCGACTTGTACTTTGCGAACAACTCATCCCATGCGGCGTGTGCTTCCTTGCCGCGCGTCTTGGCCTGGCCCCAGTTGTCCAGCGCGGCCTGCGGCTCGGCAAAGTCAACATCAGGATCGAAGCCGAAGAATTCCTTGGTCTTACGCGTGGCTTCCTTGCCCAGTGCCTCGCCGTGCACCTTGCTGGTGCCGGCCTTGGGTGAACCGTACCCGATCACGGTACGCACGCGGATGAGCGAAGGCTTCTTCGTTTCAGCCTTGGCAATGTTGATCGCCTGCTGCAGCTTGGCCAGATCGTTGCCGTCGTCGACGAACTGTACGTGCCAGTGGTAGGCGTCAAAGCGCTTGTCCACTTCTTCCGTGTAGCTCAGCTCCGTAGGACCGTCGAGGGAGATCAGGTTGTCGTCATAGAAGACGATCAGCTTGCCCAAGCCCAGCGTTCCGGCCAACGAACAGGCTTCGTGCGAGATGCCTTCCATTAGGCAGCCATCACCCACGATGCAGTAGGTGTGGTGGTCAACGATCTGCATGTCTGGCTGGTTGTAAATCGCTGCAAGATGCTTTTCTGCAATCGCCAGGCCGACCGACATGCCCAGACCCTGTCCCAAGGGTCCTGTGGTCACTTCCACGCCGTCGGTAAAGCCATACTCCGGGTGACCCGGCGCATGGGAATGCCACTGGCGGAAGCTTTTCAGGTCGTCCAATGACAGGTTGTAGCCAGACAGGTGCAGGGCGCCGTACTGCAGCATGGACGCGTGGCCGTTCGACAGCACGAAGCGATCACGGTCGGTCCACTTGTGGTCGGACGGATCGTGCTTCATGTTCTTGGCGAACAGGAGGTAAGCCAGCGGCGAAAGAGCGATGGGCGCACCGGGATGGCCGTTGGCGGCCCTTTCGATGGCGTCGACTGCAAGCAGCCTGAGAGTATCAATTGAAATCTTGTCGAGATCGGTCATTCGTTCCCTCTGCGGTATTGGCACCAAAGCGCCGGATCCTGGATCAGCAGGTGGTAGAAGCACCTGCTTTGCTTCAAAAGTCTTCTGTTGTGCGCATTGCCATCAAAATACGTTTCGCCCAGTGTACAAGTCGTCAGCACGGGGCGAGTGAAAGTTGCATTTAGTTCCCGCCAAGAACGACCTTGTAGTTGCTGCTGGACCAGCGATTGTCTCCAGGCCAGTTCAACGCCATCTCCAACTCGGTAGAAGCGTCAGGGGGGATTGGCAACTCTGCTGCAAAGCCGGGGTACCCGATCAGTGTTGCGTCGGTATGGTTCGTGGTCTGCCAGCCGTCCACTGTCCACACCACGCGGAACCGCTCCGAGTCCAGCACCTGCAGGCGCTTACCGCGAGGCAGCGAAGCCAAAGGGCGGGTGACCTGGAAGAACTCACAGTTGCTTTCGAAGGTGCGGTCTTCGCGGCGAACGCCGTAGCGCTCTTCCACAACAGAGATGCGGTCGAACACCTTGCCATCCACGACGGAACGCAGCAGTTTCACATACTCTGCGTGAGCCCAGACCAGTGGCTGCGCTGAACCAGCAGAACGGCCAAAGTACAGGCCTTTTTCCGGCATGTCGCCGTAGTCCCACACCTGTTCCGGCAGCATGCCGCCAAATGAGGAGAATCGCTCCATAGCTCTGACGTGTGACGCGTAATCGCCACCTGCAGCTACCTCGTAGTGGGCACGTTCACCCGTCAAGATGGGCCATGCGCGCCCTTGACCGTAGTGGATGAACGGACCGCCGTCCTTGCCCTGGCCATAGCCATCGTGGTTGTACCTTCGCCAGCAAGCGCCGTACGGTGTGTCGATCTTCAGAACGTGATCGATCACCTTCAACGAATCGACAATGAGCGGATCGTCGGCCCGCCGCACACCGTAACGCACCAACTCCAGAAAGCCGCCGTCGACAATCTCGTTCGCGGCAAAGTTGAACTTCTCGCCCGGTCCCCGATTGGCGATGTTGTACCGGCCCTCGCCGAAGGCAGGGTTGTAGAACGACTCGCCGGGAGCGGGTGGCTGGATGCGGACGTAGTGGCGCTTGATCTCGGGCAGCAAAACGCCATCGTTCGTCGTCGTCCACTCATCCAGGTTGGCTTCGATCCAGTCAGCGTAGCTTTCCAGAAAGGTGCCAAGTTCCGGTGCCTGATGGGCGCGCGCGATGTCAGCAGCACAAATCAGGGCGCAGATGACCGTGGCCAGGGTTGAGGGTGAGTAGCCTGCAGCCTCTTCCCAGCGCTCCTGCTGCGTGACCGGCGCATATCGCACAAGGAAAGCCGCAGCATGTTCCACAAAGGGGAACACGTCGAAGTTGCCAAGACCATCCTGCTTCCAGAGCCGCCAGGCCAGCATGATCGGAAAGGCGACCTCGTCCAGCTGGATGCCGGTCCAGTAGGGCGTGCCATCGATCCAGAAGTTCTGAGCAAACGATCCGTCCGGACGTTGCGTACAGGCTAGGTAGACCAATGCGCGGCGTGCCGTATCGATGCGTCCGCAGGCCAGCAAGGCGGTGGCGGACTGGATCATGTCGCGCGTCCAGACCAGGTGGTACCCGCCCAGGTCGTCATCGCCTTTGGCATTGCCCCATGGGATGGAAGCCGACGCGATGAAGGCACCGGAGTACGTCTTGTCCTCATGCGCCAGGATCGTGTTGTGGCTGATGCGCATCAGGCGGCCGTCGTCATGCGAGGCCGCAGCCAGGCGCTCCGGCGAGGCCGCGCGGTGCCACTGCTCCACGAACCGCTTCACGTGCAGCGCGAATGGAACGGAGAGCGACTGCATCATGCCTGCGAGGGCGGCATGGTAGCCATCGCCAAAAGCAAGAGCGATGGTGAACTCACGCTGACGGGCTACGTCAATTTCGCCGGTCAGGGCCAGGTTGCCGTCCAGCGCCTGTCCAAACTCCCAGTTCATGCGCATGTTGTTCTTCAGGTCCTGGAAGCCGTCAGAAGCTCCGACGTAGCCGCAGGACGTGCGCACAAATCCGCAGTCCACCCCCATGCAGAGGGCTGTGTTCTGCTTCCAGGCAAGGATGGAGCGCCTTCCAGCCACGTCAATGGAGCGGGCCGAGTTGCCTGCGCCGCCACCTTCAAGGTGCGGGGCAAGCAGGGCGTAGCACTTCAGCCGCGAAAGCACGGCTTCATCGCCCTCGACCTTGACATGCATCAACACCACGGGGTGGTGCGGATCGCAGATGAACTCCTTGGTGACGGTATACCGCCCGCCAAGGTCGCTGGCCACCACGCGCACCGCCAGAGAATCCGGGTCGATGTAGTGAAAGTCGAACTCGAAATCGCGCTTTTCCTCGTGGACGAATGTCTCGCCGTCGGTAAAGATCAGCTCCATGTCACGCGTTTGCGGGCGGTCAATGGTTGGGTAGTAGATTTCGTTCAAGGTGCCGTGCGAGACGGTGAACCAGACGCGGCTGCTGGCCGCATAGGCGGTGCATACGGCGTCTTTCTTGCTGGAGGTCCACCGTGCCTGCAGGCCAGGTGCGCCAAAGGCCGGGCCCTGGTCGTCCAGCCAACGGTAGGCTGTGTCGATTGCATTCATGCTGGCACCATTATGAGGCTACGATGCACCCGCGCGGACTTTGGTCATGCAGATCCACAGGTTGACACTGGGCTTCGCGGCCCAAATGCAACCCCTGGCGCATCCGCCCACGAAGGCGCGGCATCCAACCACCCGACGCGCAACCGCCGCCAAACGAACTTCTACTCTCACCAACGCAAGAGGAGATCGACCGTGCCCTTTGAACTTCCCGCTTTGCCTTACGATTACAACGCGCTCGAGCCGCACATTGACGAAGCGACCATGAAGCTGCACCACGACAAGCACCACGCGACCTACGTCACCAACCTGAATGGTGCGATTGAGAAGCACGCGGAGCTAGGTGCGAAGACGCCTGAAGAGCTCTTGAAGAATCTGGATGCCGTCCCTGAGGATGTGCGCGCAGTGGTCCGTAACAACGGCGGCGGTCACGTGAACCACACCATGTTCTGGCAGATTATGAAGCCGGGCGGCGGTGGCGAGCCTTCAGGCAACATCGCAGAGCAGATCAAAGCCGATTTCGGCGATTTCGAAACCTTGAAGAAGACCTTTAACGAGACCACGGCAAAACAGTTTGGCAGTGGCTGGGGATGGCTGATCTTTAAGGGCGGCAAGTTGACCATCACCACGACACCGAACCAGGACAACCCCATTTCACAGGGCAGCTTTCCCATCCTGGGCAATGACGTTTGGGAGCATGCTTACTACCTGAAGTACCAGAACAAGCGGCCTGAGTACCTGGCAAACTGGTGGAACACAGTGAATTGGGAAGAAGTGAACAAGCGTTTTGAGACAGCGAAGAGCTACTCCTAACACTTGACCTCTTCAACTACAAAAAGGGCCGCGGACGCGGCCCATTTTGTTGCTCCATCAGTCCCGCGCCAACTCCGCGAACACTTCCCGTGCGGCTTTGATAGTTGCTCCGATTTCGACTTCGCCATGTACGGACGACACAAACGCGGCCTCAAACTGTGATGGCGGCAGCCAGACGCCTCGCTCCAGCATGCCGCGATGGAACCTGCCGAACATTGCCGTGTCGCTTCTCGCGGCGTCCTCAAAATTGTGCACCCGCCCGTCCTGGAAGAACCAGGTAAACATGGAACCTTCTCGGACGAGGCAGATCGGCAGTCCGGCCTGCTTTGCGGCATCGTGGACACCCTCAGCAATGCGCCGAGTCGTCTCGCCCAGAGATTTGTAAAACGTCTCGCCACCTGCGAGCAGTTCGCGCAGGCAGGCGATGCCCGCCGCCATAGCAAGCGGGTTGCCGCTGAGCGTTCCGGCCTGGTACACAGGCCCAAGCGGCGCAAGCATGTTCATGATCTCCGCACGCCCGCCGAACGCACCCACTGGCAGACCGCCGCCGATGATCTTGCCCAGCGTGGTCATGTCTGGCTGGATGCCGTACAGCGCCTGTGCCCCGCCGAGGGCGACACGGAACCCGGTCATAACTTCGTCAAAGATCAGCAGCGCGCCCTCGCGCGTGCAGATGTCGCGCAGCGCCTGCAGGTAGCCGGGCTGCGGAAGGATGGTGCCTGCATTACCGACGACTGCTTCCAGGATGATGCAGGCGATCTCGCCCGGATGCCGCGCGAAGACCTGCTCCACTTCATCGATATCGTTGTAACGGATCGCGGTGGTGAACTGCGTTGTTTCGACCGGAATGCCCGCTGATCCTGGAATGCCAAGCGTCGCAACGCCGCTGCCCGCCTTGACCAACAGGGCGTCAGAGTGGCCGTGGTAGCAACCCTCGAACTTCAGGATGCGGTTCCGACCGGTAAAAGCGCGAGCTACGCGAATGGCGCTCATCACCGCCTCAGTCCCGGATGACACGAAGCGCAGCCGCTCCATGGACGGCACGGCCTGCATGATCAGGGATGCCAGTTCCCCCTCCGCGGCCGTAGACGCCCCAAAGCTGGTGCCCTTCACTGCGGCCTTCTGCACAGCTTCCACGATCACGGGCGCGGCATGGCCCAGGATCATGGGTCCCCATGAACCGAAAAAGTCGATGTAGCGGTTGCCATCCACGTCGTACAGGTACGCACCTTCAGCCCGCTCAACAAACGGCGGATCGCCGCCCACAGAGCGGAAAGCGCGTACAGGTGAATCCACACCGCCCGGGATCAGGGTTTCAGCGCGGCGCTGCAGCTCGCGCGAACGGTCCAGCAACAAGGTCATGGATTCAAGTATAGGTACCGGGTGCAACCGCCGTGCAAAACAGCCCTGCTATCCTCAATGCTTGCGGAACAGCATGGAACCTGGAAGGAACGCACGTGAACGCACGCCCTGAAGAGGCCACACCCACAAGCAGCAAAGTGAATGCCAAGGCCGTAACCTACGCTGATGCAGGTGTCGACATCACGGAAGGCGACCGGACCAAGCAGCGCATCAAGATGCTGGCGCGCAAGACCTTCAACAAGGGCGTGCTGAGCGAAATTGGCGGCTTTGGCGGCCTGTTTGGCCTGGATCTGCAGAAGCATCCCGATCCGGTCCTGGTCTCGTCCGCCGATGGGGTGGGCACCAAGCTGAAGGTGGCTTTTGAACTCGGCATCCATCACACCGTGGGCGGCGATCTTGTAAACCACTGCGTGAACGACATTGCGGTACAGGGCGCGACGCCGCTTTTCTTCCTTGACTATCTGGCTACCGGAAAGCTGGAAGGCAGCGTCATGGAGAGGGTGGTCGAAGGCATCTCCGAAGCATGCAAGGCCAACGGCTGCGCCCTGATTGGCGGCGAAACTGCACAGATGCCAGGCTTTTACGCCGAGGGCGAATACGATCTGGCCGGCTTCATCGTTGGCGTGGTCAACCGTGATGCAATCGTAACCGGCGACAAGATCCAGGCCGGCGACGTCCTGTTCGGCCTGCCTTCCAACGGCCTGCACACCAACGGATATTCGCTTGCCCGAAAACTGCTGTTCGAAGTGGCTAAGTACGGTCCCGATCAGTACGTCAACGAGCTGAAGGACAAGACCGGTGCCGCCCTGATGCGGCAACATCGCAGCTATCTCAGCATTTTGAAAAAGCTTTGCAACGCGGGCGTGGTCACAGGCATGGCGCACATTACAGGTGGCGGCATCACTGAAAATCTGCCGCGCATCCTGCAAAAGGGCCTCTGTGCACAGATCGAACTGAGCGCCTGGGAGCCACCACCCCTGTTCAAACACCTGCAGGAACTTGGTTCGGTCGAGCAGGAAGAAATGCTGCGCACCTTCAACATGGGCATCGGCATGATCGTTGTAGTGCCAGCGGAACAGGCAAAGAAGGCCAAGGCCATCCTGAACCGCGCCAACGAGCGGCACTGTGTCATCGGCCGCATTGCACGGGGCGAGCGGCGCGTTCAGTACATATGATCACGGCTCCGAAACGTCTGGGAGTCCTGCTGTCGGGCCGGGGATCCAACTTCCTGGCCATTGCAGATGCCATCCAGACCGGCAGGCTGCCAGGGTGTGAAATCGCCGTAGTGATTTCAAACATTCCGGACGCACCCGGATTGCAGGCCGCAGCCAGGCTCGGCTTGCCGACACTTGCCCTGTCCAGCAAAGGCGTCCCACGTGCCGAACACGACGCGAAGATGGTGGATTCGCTTCGCCACCACGGCGTGGAGTACGTTGTGCTGGCTGGCTACATGCGCGTACTGACACCCGGATTTCTGGCTGCGTTCCCCGACCGGGTGCTGAATATTCATCCTTCCCTGCTACCCGCGTTTCCCGGCTTGCACGCGCAGCAGCAGGCGATGGACTACGGGGCCGGCTTCTCCGGATGCACCGTTCACTTTGTCGATGACGCGGTGGATCACGGCGTCATCGTTCTGCAACGAGTGGTGGCGATTGAAGCGCATGACACAGTGGAAACGCTGTCTGCACGCATTCTTCAACAGGAACACCTCGCCTACGCGGAAGGGATCGCGCGTGTTCTAAGCGGGCAGTACACGGTCGCAGGGCGGCGGTACGTGCCGCGAGACCTCAGAAACACCCCTTCAAACTAGACCTGCTGGTCGCTGTTGGCCTCGCCCAGTGTCACCTTGACGTCCGAGCGACGGCGGCCACGAAAAATCGTAACGGTCACCACGTCGCCGGTCTTGTGCGAGTTCATGACTGCGCTGATGTCCTGGGCACTGGTAATTTCCTGCCCGTCGATTGCGACGATAAAGTCTCCGCCCAGCATGACCGGGGTGTTGCCCATGGCCGCGCGCTGCGTTCCACCCTTCAGGCCAGCCCGGTCTGCAGCACCGCCTGGTATCACCCGCTGCACCAGCACACCATAGTCGCTGGGCAAGCCAATTTCACCCGCCAGATCAGGCCCAATTTCCAGCGGCATAATCGCCAAGGAGGGGCGGCGCACATGGCCATATCTAGAAAAATCGTCCAGCACGGCGCGCGCCGTGGCAATAGGAATGGCGAAGCCGATACCGGCGCTCTGATCTCCGCCGTTGGTCGCAATCATGGTGTTGATGCCAATGACCTGCCCGCGCGAGTTCATCAACGGGCCGCCGCTGTTGCCTGGGTTGATGGCCGCGTCCGTCTGGATGGCGTTGTCGATGGGGTTGCCGCCGGGTCCGCGCACGCTACGAATGGCCGAAATAATGCCGCGTGTCATGGTGCCGGACAAGCCAAATGGATTGCCGATGGCGAACACCTTCTGGCCCACCATCAGCGACCTTGAATCGGCAAGTTCCACCGGCTGCAGGTTGGGCGCATTGATCTGCAGCAGGGCCAGGTCGTGCATCTTGTCCACGCCAATGACCTGCGCCTTGTACTTGTGCTTGTCAGACAGCTGCACTTCCACACGTTGGGCGTTGTCGCCAATGACGTGGTTATTCGTCAGGATGTGACCCTGCTTGTCCAGGATGAAGCCCGATCCCTGCCCTTGCTGCGGCACCGCTCCGTAGAAGAAGTCGAACGCCACGGTCGTGGTGGTGATGTTCACCACGCTTGGTGTCAGCCGCTTGTATACGGCGATGTTGTTCTGCTCTTCAGCGTCGAAGGCGGGCTGTGCGTTGGCCACGTTCAGGTCAAAAACGCCAACGGGACCGCTGGTGTGCACCAGCGTCGCGCCCGTATCGGAAACAGGCGCATACCTCTGTACAAAGGCGGCCACGGTACCCGCCGGCCAAAGGTGC
This sequence comes from Janthinobacterium lividum, assembly GCA_050954525.1. Classification (GTDB taxonomy): domain Bacteria; phylum Acidobacteriota; class Terriglobia; order Terriglobales; family Acidobacteriaceae; genus Terriglobus. The sequence continues at coordinate 33,353 of JBPBPZ010000028.1, read as the reverse complement.
TGCGTCAGGTAGTAGAAGCTGCCGACCAGCAGAAGAACCAGCAAAACTCTTCGAAACTTCATTGCCGCAACCCCTCCAAACGCCGATCGCACCCGCTTGTGCCAACGTATGAACAATTTTAGACGCCGGAAGTGCCTACATGGCTTCCGTGGCCTCGTCCGTTGCATCCTGCCGCAACCGGGCGTACAGGTGTTCCATGGCGAGCCGCAGTTCCCCCAACGTGCCGTCGTTCGCAATGACAAAGTCGGCCAGTGCCGCCTTCTTCTCGTCGCTCCACTGCGCGGCTGCGCGGCTCTGGAAATCCATCTGAATCGTTTCCACATCCTGCCCCGGGAAGGCCCGGCGAACCCGCTCCAAGTAGCGCTGCTGCCGAAGTTCCAGGGGTGCGGTGATCACCACGATGCGGTCGAAACGCGTGCGCCAGGGTGCCCCGTTTCCACTTGCTACGGGACCATCCGCGTCGTACTGTGTCTCGAAGATCAAGGCGGACTCTACGACAGCCACTGCGTTACGAGACTCAAGGCCTATCTTTTCCATCCACGCGGCCTGCGCAGCGATCACGGCAGGGTGAACAATGGCATTGAGATCTTCGAGGCGGCCCTGCGTAAAAGCAAGTTGTCCCAGCATCGCTCGGTCCAGCTCACCCGTCGGCGTGAGCACCGCAGGACCAAACCGCTCCACAATGGCCGCGAACACAGCCTGCCCGGGCTGCATCAGGTCGCGACCGATCTCGTCGGACTGCGAGATACGCGCTCCCATGTCGCGCAACATGGCTGCGGCGGCGGACTTGCCGCTACCCACGCCACCTGTAAGCGCAACCCGCAGCATGGCTGTTTACTGCAATCTGCGCCGCAAGCGAGCGGCCTTCACGGTGTTGTGCATCAGCATGGCGATGGTCAACGCACCCACACCGCCGGGAACAGGGGTGTAGGCGCTGCACACAGCGTAGGCTGCTGGATCAATGTCGCCCATCACAACAGAACCCCGCTTTGCGAAGGTCGCTGCACGAGCCGCATCGCCGGGAAAGAAGCGTTCGACGTGGGAGGCGTCAGTGATGCGATTGATGCCGACGTCGATTAGTACTGCTCCCGGCTTCACCATGTCTGCGGTGATCAAGCCAGGCTTCCCCACCGCTACCACCAGGATGTCGGCTTCACGGGTATGCTTTGCGAGATTCACCGTATGGATGTGGCATGTTGTCACGGTTGCATTGGCTTGCAGCAGCATGGCGGACGTGGGCTTGCCCACGATGTCACTCCGACCCACTACAACCGCCTCGGCACCTTCCATTGCGATGCCGCTCCGCTCCAGGATGGCCAGGACCCCGGTCGGCGTGCACGGCGTCAGGCAGTCTTGCCCGGCGTGCATGCGACCCACGTTGACGGGGTGAAATCCATCGACATCCTTCGCGGGTGCAATAGCCTCCAGCACGCGCCTGGTATCGATCTGCGCGGGTAGGGGTAGCTGCACCAGGATGCCGTCCACGTCCTCTTGATCGTTCAGATCCTTAACAATCCGCAGCAGGTCCTCTGTACTGATCGTGACCGGCGGACGCAGAAGAATGCTACGAATCCCAAGGTCTTCGCAGGCTTTGGTTTTGTTCCGAACGTAAATCGCCGAGGCTGGGTCATCGCCGATCAACACCACGGCGAGACCAGGCCGCAAATCCGTTCCTTGCAGATGTTCCAGCTGTTGCTTCACTTCTGCCCTGATAACAGCGGCTATGGACACTCCATCGAGTACACGTGCGCTCATGCACCTTCAGGATACAGGCGGCATTTCTGGCCGTTGCAGGCAGCCTGGACCACAATGGCGCGATAACCGCGCAGGAGTGTAGCAAAATCAGCAACCCTGCCTGCAAGTGCACGTCTAAACCTGCAAACTGTACGCGAGGAATGCCCGATGGACGTGACACCAATGGATGGAAAGTTCACCGCGGAAGATGTTTCCGCCCTGCGGACAGAGCTACTGCAATCTGGTCTGGATAGCTGGCAGGCTGCCGAACTGGTCTCGAGCTTCTTGAATGCACGCGGTTATGGTGTTTCCAGCGAAGGCGCACGCAACGCAATGACGCGAATGGACGCCTTCCACTGCAACCTGGAATGCATGCGCGCAGAGTTGGAGCAGATCGCCCTGGTTATGTAATCCCGGACTGGCGGTCTAACCGACTATTCGTACTTCAGTGTTTCTACCGGATCGAGCGATGCTGCCCGGTTCGCTGGCAGTGTGCCGAAAACCACACCGACCAGGACGCTGGTCAGCAGGGCCACAATTGCCGAGAGCCAGGAAATAGGAATATGCAGCGGAGTCAGCACGTTCACGCTGATTGGTACAGCCAGGCCCAATAGCGTGCCCAGGACACCTCCGCAAAGTGATAGAAATACTGCTTCAGTAAGGAACTGCAGGCGGATTTCGCGCTTGGTGGCTCCAAGTGCCTTCCGGATGCCGATCTCTCGAATGCGGGCCGATATGTTGGCCAGCATGCTGTTCATGATGCCGACACCCGACACCACCAGCGTAATAAACGCTGCCGCTGTAAGGGCGTAGGTCAGGTAATCCGCTACCTGCGCCATTGTGTCAAGAATGGCGACCATGGTCATAGCATTGTAGGTACTATTTTTGCGGTGTCTTGAGCGAATCAGTTCTGTAATGCGTGCAGCGGCACGCGGTACGTCTTCCGGGTTCTTCATGGTGAAGAAGATCTCCTTCACCGTGTCAGTACCCGTAAAGTAACGAGCCACCGGGTACGGCAGCAGCACCGTCTGGTCGCTAATCTCAGACTGTCCGAACAGATCGACACGCAGCTTAAAAACGCCCACCAGCTGCACAGGAATGCCGTTCAGGCTAATCACCTTCCCAACCGCGCTCTGGGCAGACCCGAACAGCTCCTTCGCCAGCGCCTCCACAATCATGCCGACTTTTTCATGGGCCACCGCATCTTGATCGTCAAAGAAGCGCCCACTTACCACCGCAAGATTGCGCACGTCCTTGTACCGTGGCGAAACGCCCAGCAGCGTGACCTCTTTGCTCAGACCGCCGCCAACACTGACTGGCGCGTGAAATTCAAGCATGGGCGAACTGAAGGCAATGCCCGGAACCTGGTTGTTGACCGCGGTTTCATCTTCCTTGGTCATGTAGTCCGGTGTCGACGTGTTTTCAGGCCCACTGGTCGCACCGCCGACATACTGCATCTCGACCATGTTCGGACCAATGTCGCTCAGAGTCTTCAAAGCGTACTGCCGCCCCGTAAGGCCCACGGTCACGACTAAAACAATGGAAGCAGCGCCAATAATCATGCCCAGCATGGTGAGTAAGAAACGCACCTTGCTGGCGCGAAAGCTGTCCATGGCAAGGCGCATGGTTTCCGAGAAAACCATGGTCGTTTTTGCAGAGCGCAGGGTGCTCTCGAAACTGCTCCGGTTCGGTGCCGTGACCGCCATACCGTTATGGTACTCCGCAAGGTGCGCAAGGCATACCGCCGGGCAGCGCCGCCCTACTACGCTGTAAACAGCTCTACGGCCCGCGCGGAGGCATGTGTGGATGGTTGAACAGGCAGTCTTGAAAACTGCTTTGGGTGAAAGTCCAACGGGGGTTCGAATCCCTCTCCCCGCGTGCCAATGTGTCACCCGCACTGCTTCCGGTGTCATCGTCCACTCGCGCAGTTCAGCCGGAGACACTGGTCCTAAGGTCCTAAGCCGGTCTCATCCGTAGGTCCTTGGGGGTCTGTTGCCCAGATAAGTGGGCCGAGGCAGCAAGACTCGACATGTTTGCAGGTAGTTGGAAACGCGGGTGCATGGAAGATCTCCTGCAGCGGCCCATGACGGGTTAAAGCTGACAGCTTCGTGTGCACCGTTGCAGAGCACGTTTGTAGATCACCTGCCGCTGAACGTCACAAGAGCATTCTTGTTCTCGATCTGTCGTCAGGGAACCTGTATCGATAACCTCACGATTGATGTCTCAGAACTTATAGATAAGATCCGCACCCACAAAGAACTGGTTTCGCGCGGTGCCGTTGTTGTATCCCACCTTATCCCAAGAATGGTCAAAGCGAACTTCGGGACGCAGGAGTACCGTGCTGCCGAAATACCTCGTTGCATATAAGGTGTTCTCTGTGTACTTGGTTGCAACACCCGTACGTTGACCTTTCTTGTCATCCAGAAAGTCCGGACGGAAACCAACCGTAAGCTTCGGATTGATCTCACGATTCACGTAGTTCACGATCGCGTACTCCGGGGCCGTACAGCGCTGTTGACCGGCGGCACACATGGCACCATTCGCCCCGGCTTTGATCGGGGTTGGATTGGTCACATTACCGGCAACATTGGGAACTTCGCGCTCGTACATGTACCAGGCCTCCGTTGCCGTGTGCCACTTGGCATTGAAGCGGTGATAACAGGTTGCATCTTAGTCCTGCAGGTTGTTATAGGCGTACTTGCCATCGTTAATACCGTTGGCGCAGCCGTAAAATTGTGCTTCTCATGTGCTTCCGTCCAGCATGGGGAGGGGTTATCGATCTCCCGCTGCCATGGACGATGCTAGAAGCGAAGCCATAAAGAAGTTCTAAGAAACTCAGCAGAAATCTGTAAGTATGAGGACCTGCATGCGTTTTCGCGGAAACGATGACAAACGGGTTGTGCTCAACTTACTATCCCTGCGGCGGGTGTGTGGCCGATTCGTGGCGTTTCGTACTCCGATATCACAAAACTGATGAAGTAGGCGAATCAACACGATATGCAGAGGAGCGGAACTGTAAGCAATATGGCTCATTATTACGATCCGATCTTCGTCCTCATCTCCTTGCTGATCTCCTTTCTGGCATCGTGGATGGCGCTCGAGCTTTCCTCCCGGGTTCATGCGAAAGAAGATCAGGGTTCCAAGTGGTCCTGGCTGGCTGCCGGCAGCTTGGTCATGGGCGCTGGCATCTGGGCCATGCACTACGTGGGCATGCTCGCGTACAGAGTCGATGTCAAGGTGGTGTATCACTGGCCCACCGTTATGCTGTCGTTTGCTGCTGCAGCGTTTGCGTCAGCTACGGCGCTTTACCTGGTTACCCGTAAACACGTGACCTGGAGTACCACACTGCTGGGCGGCCTGGTGATGGGTGGCGGCATTGCTTCCATGCACTACATCGGTATGGCCGCCATGCGCATGCCTTGCCAGGTGCGGTATGACGCACGTCTTGTCACTGCTTCTGTGTTGCTTGCGATCGCAATTTCGATTGCTGCCATCCGGATTTGTTACAGCTGCCGCACTGAGACGAGGTCGTGGTCCTGGAGACGCATGGGTGCATCGCTCCTGATGGGGGCTGCAATCCCCTCGATGCACTACGTGGGCATGGCTGCCGTTCGGATGGAAGATGTCGGGGCTAGTGGTCTTCCGGTGGATCTGCGGACCACGGTTGAAGTGTCGGACTTGAGCGCGATTGGTATCGCGGCTGCAGCCATTCTTGTCCTATGCTTCGCCATGCTGAGCACGTTGGTGGACCGTCGGTTCACAGGCTTTCACAAGCTGATGAAGCAGAAGGAAGACGATCATCAACTGCTGAGCGCTTACCAAAAACGTCTTATGAACGCATACCGCCGGCAGGGCGTGGGCTCATGGTCCTGCGATCCTGCGACTATGCTGTTCCACGTGGATCCAAGCCTGAGACAGATGTATGACGTGGAGGATGACGGTAAACCCATCCCACGGTCAATGTGGCTGGAACGGGTTCATCCTGATGACCTATATCTGTTAGCCCAACGCTGGAAAAGTGCGCTGGCGTCTGAGGGCCACTACGAGAACGAGTACCGTGTGGTCCATAGAAATGGCGACGTAAGGCACTGCCGAACGGTTGCTGTCATTTCCAGGGACGCAGCAGGCGAGCCGAACCATGTGGAGGGTATGACATGGGATGTGACCCTGGAACGGCGTCAGCAGAAGGAAGCCGAGGAAGAAGCGCAACGCTTCCACATGACTTTGGAAGCTGTGGGTGATGGTGTTCTGTCCCTGGATCAGGATCAACACATCCTCTATGCGAATCCTGTGGCATGCACGCTGATTGGGTGCACTGCCACAGAATGCCTGAACAGGCCTTTGATGGAAGTGTTTCGTACCGAAGACGAAGCAACCGGTCAGGCGAGAGGCAACCCTATCCATCGTTGTATCGAGCAGGGCGGCACCCTGCTAAGCGAGGACGGTGTGCTGTTGGCGATGGATGGCACCAGGCGCAACATCCGAAAGCACGTCAACCTGGTCGGCGATCGCGGTGGCGCGGTGATTACCTTTCAGGACGTAACCCAGGCACGACGCCTGGAACGCAGCCTGGTGGTCGCCGCTACGCATGATGCGCTGACGGGACTGCCGAATCGCGCAGCTTTCGAAAACACATTAATGAGTGTGCTCAGCAGCGGGTGTGCGCCGTGCACGCACGCTTTGGCGCTGCTCGATCTGGATCGCTTCAAAATCATCAACGACACCTGCGGCCACCTGGCTGGAGACGCGTTCCTCAAGCAAGTCGTAGCAGTTTTGACGACAGAGATTCGCGGTTCCGACTACCTTGCCAGAATGGGTGGCGACGAGTTCCTGGTTCTTCTGAAGGGCGTACGCGCTGACGAGGCAGAGATCTGGTCACAACGCATGCTGCGGGCGATTGAAAGCGTACATTTCACCTGGGAACACAGGAGCTACCGTGCCACTTGCAGTATCGGTCTGGTGATGTTCGACGAATCCGCTTCGTCGGTTGAAACGCTGGTCAGCCAGGCTGACGTTGCCATGTACACCGCGAAGCGAAAAGGCCGCAACCAGTGCGCGGTCTATCAGGAATCGCAAGGCGAAGCTGCCGGTAACCTGCACGATATGGAGATGGTCGCAAACCTCCGCTCTGCGCTTGAGGAAGACCGTTTTGAACTGCATGCGCAGCCGATTGTGCCCGTCTCTGGCCGAGAAGCAACACCGTACTTCGAACTTCTGATTCGCATGAAAGACAAAGCCGGCAAGCTTGTTCCGCCCGCACACTTCATTCCTGCGGCGGAAAGCTACGGCATGATGCAGTCCATTGATCGCTGGGTCGTACGGAATGCGTTTGCGATGTACGCACCTGTCTTCAAGGCTGGCACAAACATTCGCTTCGCAATCAACCTCTCGGCAGAGTCACTCAGCGATCCCGCGCTCTGGGCTTTTGTGGAAGAACAGTTTCGCTCAAGCGAAGTTCCGCCCTCTGCAATCACGTTTGAAGTGACAGAGAGCGGCATGATTCAGAACCTTGAGACCGCGGCCAACTTCCTGAAACAAGCCAGGCAGGCGGGCAGCCGTGTTGCACTGGACGACTTCGGAACCGGGATGTCTTCGCTCAGTTATCTGAAGCAGTTTTCCCTCGACGTCATCAAGATTGATGGCTCATTTATACGGAAACTACGTTCCACCCTTCTGGACCAGACGATTGTGGAAGCGATCGCAAAGATTGCACGATCCATGGGTGCCACCACAGTAGCGGAGTGCGCCGAAGACATGGAAACGGTGGACTTGGCGGCGGCGCTGGGCATCGACTACGTCCAGGGCTGGGCGACTGGACGTCCACAGCCGCTCGTCCTCGTTCTTGCCGCAAAGGAAACAAAGCTGCATCTTGTGGCACAGGTCGCTTAGTTACGTTCGCTTGACTGCGTAAGCCCACTGCTGGCCGCAGGCGAATAAGTCGCCGAGTCGGCCAGCATCGGAGTGAATGCTGCGTGCGATCTGCGTCAGAAGCTCATCCGCAGGGCAAACTGAATGCTGCGGGGATCACCTACAGCAGTCGCCTGTCCAAAGGTGGCGCCGGGTGCGGAAGGATATGCTCCCGTGCCAAACGTGCCATTTGGAACCATGTCATTGCGGTGATTCAGCGTGTTGAAAGCTTCGGCAATGCTCTCCAGCCGTAGCTGCTCTGTCAGTGCAAAAGTTCGGCTTAAGCGAGCGTTGAGGCTGAAAAAGTCAAAGCCCGTACCTGCATTTCTGCCAATCAGGGCGCCTGGAAGCGCCTGCGTGCAGGGATTGTTCCCCCCATTGGCACCCAGGCTGAAACTGGGCGCGCACGGACGTTGGGTTGTTCCCTGCCTGGTCGTTGTCCCCGTCACCACGTTGAAGGGCAAGCGCGAGTAGTACTGCAGAATGCCGCCAAGACGCCAGCCGTGGGTAAGGTGTCCAGCGATCGACGGGGCAGGACGTGTCGAGGAAAAGATAGTTGCGTCAAACACCGCGCGGTGCCGCTGGTCATCATCGGATCGGCTGCGATCTTCGCCCACAAAGAAGTTGTTCACCGGCGCGCTGAAGAAGAACTCCCCGACGTCGTCAATGGCCTTCGACCACGTATAAGACAGCCTGGCGCTCGCCCAGCTAGCGGGCCGCTGCACCACAGACACAGCAAGTCCGTCGTAGTAGGAATCTGCTTTGGAGTCGTAGACGCGGCTGTTGGCATAGGTTGGGTTTGGCCGGGAACCGTCTGGATTGATGTTGCTGTTGATCGAGGCGAGCAGGTGCAGACCGCGTACGTGCTGGTAGCTGACAGTCACGCTGCTGCGCGAGGAAAGCTGTTGCTCCACTTCCAGGCTGGCCTGCTGCGCATAGGCGTTCTCAAGGTGACGATTCATCAGGGTGTAATTGAGAAGCGCACCCACAGGAGGCGCGGCGGCAACATTTGGGAATGTGGGTGCTCCAGCCTGTCCGGGTGAGAAGGTGTAGCTAAGCAGCGCTGCTTGTGTGGCATCTGTGGTGTTGTTTGCAGAAAGCAAGGCATTCGCCAGCGCGCGCAGCGGCACACGGTCATAGAACAAACCATAGCTGCCACGCACGACGGTTCTGCCATCCGGATGAGGCGACCATGCGAAGCCAACTCGAGGAGAGACATTGTTTGTGTCGGTGTGGATCGTCCGCAGAAACTGCAGATCGTAGCGGGCCCCCAGGTTCAGCGTGAAACGTGGCGTGACCTTCCATTCGTCCTGCACGTAGAAGCCGGCGTTTGGATTGTTCTGTGCAACTGCAGGCGTTCCAAAAGACTGGGTATAGCCCTGCGCGTTATAGGTACCCGCCAGAAAGGCAGAGAGCGACGCAAAGGTGTAGGCCCCACGCAGTGACTGTGGAAAGGTGATGGTGTCACGGTTGTAAAGGAAGTCCACGCCAGTCTTGAACGTGTGCGCTCCCCTTTGCACGACCAGGTTGTTGACGGCCTCGTAGAGATAGTTCAACCGGGCAGTGGGTGAACTGGAAAAGCGCCCGAACGAAGCGACCCCGGAGATGTTTACGACTGGCCCGACCTCGTCGTTCGGAGGAGCATTCAGACTGTCATAGGTAAACTGTCCACGCGTTTCGTTGAAGGTGTGCGACGAGAAGGTTGCGATGTTGCTTGCGGCAACTGTGTGGTTCACATCGCGTACAGCTGTCCCGTTGCTTACCGCGGCAAGGCTGCCAACGCCACGGGCATTTATGGAATCGAGGCGGTAGGTGCTGTACCGCAGGTTGAACTGGTCGTGGCTGCTGAACTGGTGATCCACGCGGCCAAAGCCGTTGGTGGTGTGTACCGTAGTGGGGTACAGCGTGGTTGCGCCTGTTCCCACGGCAAGCAAGGGCGCCCTATAACCGACGGCCTGCAGCCTCGCATTGATGGCCGTCGCATTGGCAGGTGTGATGGTGATGATCCCGTCAGTGTTAAGTCGGCGCTGCTCGAAATTAGCGTACGCAAAAGTTCGGTCTCGTTGCAGCGGTCCAGACAGGCTGCCGCCGTACTGTCCCTGTGTCAGTGGAAGGTTTCCTCGAGACAACGCATTCTTTGCATTCAGGCGCTGATTGCGAAGGAAGCCGTACAAGTTGCCGTGGACCTGGTTGGTACCACTCTTTGTAATGATGTTGAAGTAGCCACCCAACGCTCGTCCAAACTCTGCCTGCCCGCCCGAGGTAACAACCTGAAACTCTCGAACCACATCCAGGCCATACACGTTTCCGGCCAGACCCGCAGCGTCATCGTTCGCGGATAGCCCATCGACGATAAAACCATTGGAGAAGTTCCGCTGGCTGTTTACGGAGTACCCTTGCCCAAGGACCGGCGAAGTCTCCGCGAAGGTTTGCACGCTTGCAGTGTTGGTGGGCGAAACACCCGGAACCAGAAGTGCAAGGTCCAGATAATTGCGTCCGCTCAGCGGCAGATTTGCCGCTTCGTTCTCGCTGATGGTCTGCGTGGTCTGGCTGCGGTTCTGTTCCACGATGACGGCGTCACCCTGCACGTTTACGGAAGTAGCGGTCGATCCTACCGCGAGAGTGAAAGACAGATCGAAAGCCGACCCAACCGTGAGCTGCACCTGCCGCCTCGCTTCAGAAAAGCCAGGGGCAACTGCGGCAACTGCATACTGCCCCACCGGCAGAAAAGGCAGCCGGAAACGTCCCTGGCTATCTGTTCGTACGGTTTGTGACTGGTTGGTTGCAAGCTGGGTTGAAATCACCTGTGCCCCGCTAACCACCGCTCCGGAAACGTCAGTCACTCGGCCAGCGATGGATGCAGTGGTGAGGCTTTCCTGCGCGCGCAGTGCAGAAACAGGCGCAAGTAAAAGCAAGGAACAGACACCTTTGTACTTCGATCGGAACAAGATAACTCCTGGCTAAGTGGCAGCATGGTCATGCTCACTTACTGCTGATTACGCTTCGTCAGGAAGGGTGAGAGTCTGCGCGGTCTAGCCGAACCGTTGGCACGTACTTTTGCTTGAAAGTACGTGGAGCAAGCTGGCTACTGTGAGCGGCAGAGAGACTGACTCATCCGCAAATCCTGACAAGGAGGAGTTCGCCGAACACGCAGCGATCTCCGGCTTGATCAGATAAGGATGAAACCCGGTGGTCCGCGCTTCTGGCGCGAGCGATCCCTTGCGATGCGCCACCGGCATTCGGTCTGCACCGCGGCAGCAGCGTAGCTGCTGCCTGGTTGAGCGCGCATGTCCCGTGGTGGAACCGAGGATGCATCGACATGGCCCAGGACAGCACCGGGAGCGCAAGGGCACATCTCAGGCCGGGCGCGAAAGCTGGCATGCACATCACCAGTCGCCTGGTGTGCGTCAGCACCTGCCATGCAGTGATGCTTGCCTACGCGGCGGCAGCATGCCGGTAGACCTGCGCCATCCATCGCTCGCATCGCAAGAAGCGGTGTTGCGAGAGGAAGGCTAAGGACAGCCAACAGCAGAATGGCCAGGAGCTTGCGCAAGTGTGACTCGATTGAAGCGCATTTCATGACATTGAGCAAGTTGCGACACAAAGCGACCAACGCTCCTGCGGCTTAGCGAGTAGGCTGAGCAAGGAACTCATCCAAGAAGCAGGCTTATTTGTGAGCGGAATTGCTGTCGTGCGGGCCAAGCGTGTGGACCTCAGTTTTCCGCTATGTTTTGTCTATGAAGGCCAGGAGATTCGCGGCAACTGCCTAAACATCAGCGAATCCGGACTGATGGCTAATTTTGAGCAGGAGCTTGAACTATGGACAACCGGTCGCCTGCAACTTTCATTTGCAAGGGCAGCCGTCACTGTCGGCGCGCGCGTGGCACGCTGTGTCGAGCGGGATGCTGGGCTGTCCTTCCTGTTTGAGGCTGAATCAGAGCGCACGGCAATCCGCGCGCTGGTTGCTTCAGCTGCCGCGCAGAGCACACTTGCTGGCGGTGTTGCCCCCTTCTAATTCGCGTGTGCAGGTTGAATGCCTTACGCAGTCAGCGCCGCAAAAGGGGCGCGGGATCCTTCATGCAGGTTGGCTGCTGTGCCGATAAGCCCCACAGCACGGGTGTGCCCAACCGTAGCTGAAAGGCATCATGTTCTCTATTGTCGGCATTCTGATCGTGCTCGGTTCGGTCATCGGCGGCTTCCTTATGGAGAAGGGAAAACTGCCCGTTCTGGTTCAGCCGTCAGAGTTTCTGACGATTCTGGGGTCTGCGCTTGGCACGGTCCTGGTCGCCAACCCCATGCACATTCTGAAAGGGATCATCTCCGGTGTCATCGGTGTGCTGAAGGGCGGCGTGGTGCCGAAGAAGCGCTACGTCGATTCGCTGAAGATGCTGTTCGACCTGTTCACCAAGGCTCGCAAAGAGGGCATGGTCGCCATCGAGGCCGATATCGAAGAGCCGGAAAAGAGCCCGATCTTCTCCAAAAGTCCAGAGTTTCTGAAGGATCACCACGTCACCGCATTTGTCTGCGACACCATGCGCATGGCCGTGACGGGTGGCGTGAAACCCTTTGACGTGGACCAGATGATGGAGATGGATCTTGAAGTCCATCACCACACCTCCATGGCACCCACACTGGCACTGAACAGCATGGCAGACGCGCTGCCAGGCCTGGGCATTGTGGCTGCGGTGCTTGGCATCGTGGTGACCATGGGCGCACTGGGCGGTCCGCCGGCAGAGATCGGTCACAAGGTAGCGGCGGCGCTGGTCGGCACCTTCCTGGGTATTCTGCTTTGCTACGGCGTGGTCAGTCCCCTGGCCGCCAACATGACCAAGGGCGTCGAGGCAGAGTCTGCCTACTACGGCGTGCTGCGGCACACTCTGCTGGCGTTTATCAAGGGCACAGCGCCGATCATGGCGGTGGAGATCGGCCGCCGCGCCATTCCCGCCAATGTGCGACCCGCGTTTGCCGAGCTGGAAAAAGCCTGCCGAGACAAGGGTGGCGCGGCGGAAGGAGCCTAGCCGGTGCCAGAACCCAAAGAAGAATCGATCATCATTATCAAGCGCAAGAAAGCCGGCCACGGCGGCCACCATGGCGGTGCGTGGAAGGTCGCGTATGCAGACTTCGTGACCGCCATGATGAGCCTGTTTATCGTGCTTTGGCTTACCAGCAGCGCAGATTCTGCCGTGAAAAAATCGGTCGCCCACTACTTCAACGATCCAAAAGGAACTGCTGACAAAGAGGGCACCAATCGCAACGGAACCGGACAAGGCATGCAGCTGGACACCAACAACCTGGAAAAATTGAAAGATCAGCTATTGCAGGCTGAGCGCCAGATGCCCAACTTTGAAGAGTTGAAGAAGCAGGTCGAGATTACCGAGGCCCAGGATGGCCTGCGCATCGAGTTGCTGGAAGCGACGGGTGGGACCTTCTTCCAATCCGGCAGTGCCGCGCCAACAAACACGCTGAGCGACTTCCTGAAGCTGATCGCACCACAACTCGGCAAGATGCAGAACCACATTTCCATTGAGGGGCACACCGACTCGGTTCCCTACAACGGTCAAGGCACCTATACCAACTGGGAGCTCTCAGCCGACCGAGCCAACGCCGCCCGACGCCTATTGCAGACCAGCGGCGTCGGAGCCGGGCAGGTGGCACAGGTGCGCGGCTTTGCCGACCAGTTGCCGCGTGCGCAAAAATTGCCCACCGACGCTGCAAACCGCCGGGTCACGCTGATTGTGGACCCTGGTCCGCCGGTGGAGGCTGCTGCCCCTGCTGCTGCGGAAGGCGGTGAGGAAAAACCGGCCGCGGCCGGCGCCGAAGTCGCAAAGCTCGCAAAATCCTCGGCCGAGAAAAAAGACTAGGGCGCGCGCAACCTAAAGTCTCGTCGCACTCGGACGATGAGAGCAACAGGCCGGTCGGAAACATTTGCGAAGACCGTGAGGCGGAGACCACATCCATGACGGACATTCCTATCCTGTCGCAGCTGGAGAACTATCTTTCCGTAACCAACAAGCGGGCAACGGTCATTTCATCCAATATGGCCAACGTGGATACCCCTGGGTACCACACTCGCGACATCGATTTTCAACATGAACTAAGCAGGGCCCTGAAGTCAGACGGCAGCCACGCAACACCCGTGCAGGTAAGCACTGTGAGCGGTCTGATGGAGCGCCCCGACGGCAATAACGTAGACGTGGACCGCGAGTCGGTCCTACTTTCGGAAGCCCAGCTGCAGTACCAGGTGGGCACACAACTCATGAAGAGTCGCTTTCACGAACTTATGTCGGCCATTAACGGCGACAAGTAAGGAACACGCATGAGCATCTTCAACACATTGAACATCAGCGCCTCTGCCCTGACCGCGGAACGGCAGCGGTCCGAAGTGGCAGCCAGCAATCTGGCTAACGTGGATACAACCCACGTCACAGGCGGCAAAGGGCCGTACCGTCGGCGCGAGGTTGTGCTGCAAAGTACGGGCGGCAACGCCCAGTTCCGTTCCATGCTCAACAAGGGTTCGCAAACCAGCGCGGGCACGGCAGGCGGTGTCCGGCTCACGCAGGTCAACGAAGACAAGACGGATCCTATCCGCCGCTATGATCCGGGCAACGTGGATGCCGATAAGGATGGGTATGTGGCGTACCCCGCAGTCAATCCGACGCAGGAGATGGTGGACCTGATGGGGTCGGTACGCGCTTACCAGCTCAACGCATCGGCCATCACCGCCTCAAAACAGATGATCCAGCAGTCGATCGACATTTTGAAGAGCTAGTCGAAGGCTGCAGAACAGAAATGGAGATTGGGAATGATCGCAGGACTTGGGTCCTCTTTAGGGTCCCTTGCAGCAACCCTTGGCACGGCAGCTACTGCAGCAACCACCAAGCCGAACGCCGCAACAGCAACGGCAGGCAGCGAATCCAGCTTTTCCGATGTATTTCAGTCTGCGGTTAAAAGCGTCGATTCCCTACAGAAGGGCGCAGACCAGCAGATTACAGGCATGCTCACCGGCACGTCCGACTCGGATGTGAACAAGGTGATGGTGTCCGTTGAAAAGGCAGATGTTGCCTTTCAGTTGATGATGCAGGTGCGTAACAAGGTCGTTAACGCATATCAGGAAATGGAAAAAATGCAGTTCTGAAGGGATTCTGAAGGATGCAGAGCAAGGCCCTGGATCAACTGAAGCAGCTTTGGGCGAAGATGAATCCCAGGCAGCGCCTGATCATCGGCGGCGGTACACTTCTCACGCTGCTCGCGGTCGGACTTCTGGTCCGGACCATGGCAACGCCGGATTTCAAGCCGCTGATGACGGGCCTTGAACCTGCAGACGCACAGGCTATCTCACAGCAACTGGCTGCCAAGAAAATTGAGTATCGCCCCTCGACCGACGGCAAAGGCATCGATGTCCCTGCCGACCAGCTGGACGCGGCGCGTATGGAGGTGGCCAGCCAGGGCACCACGCATAGCGGTCGCCTCGGTTTTGAATTGTTCGACAAAGCGTCGTGGGGCCAGACCGAATTCGACGAAAAGGTGAACTACCAGCGTGCCATGGAAGGCGAACTGGAGCGCACTATAAGCACGTTGAAAGACGTGAAAAGTGCGCGAGTCCACCTGGTTCTGTCACGCTCCAGCGTATTTCTGGATCGGGAGCGGGCCGCCAAGGCTTCGGTCACACTCCGCATGAAGCGCGGCACGCTGAACCAGGAAGAACTGGACGCAATCTCCCGCCTGGTAAGCGGCGCGGTCGAGGATCTTGCGCCTACTGATGTCGCCATCATCGACGCAGACAGCAACGAGCCGATGGGCAAGCACACGGGCGACACTCAGGGCCGCGAGCTGGAAGACGAGCTTTCCAAGCGATTGATGACCACGCTCGGGCCCGCCGTGGGTGCAGAGAATCTGCGCACCAGCGTGAACGTCGAGTACGACATGTCCAGCTCTGAAGAAAACCAGGACAAGTATGATCCCGCAGTATCTGCCCTTCTAAGCACGCAGAAAACGCGGGAACAGGCAGGCGACGGAGCAGCAACGGCCGGCGGTGTTGCCGGCACCAGCGGCAACCTGGGCACCACCCCCAGCGGCAACCAGGGTGCTGGCACCGCGGCGGATCAGAACACGGCTGGCAGCGATGCAGCAGCGCAGCTCACAACTTCAGAGAACTCCACCTACGGCGTGGATAAGCTGCAGCGCCACACGGTCAAGCCGTCTGGCCGCATCAAGCGCGTCACCGCAGCCATTCTGGTCAATGACGAAGTAACGCACAAGATGGTTGGCGGCAAGGTTCAGACAACATCGGCACACCGGACAGACGCCCAGTTGAAGCAGATAGAAACCCTTGCCGGCGCGGTCCTGGGTGTCGACAGCAAGCGTGGCGACGTGGTGTCAGTGCAGAACATGGCCTTCACCAGCGGTGATCCTGAGCTGCCGCCCACGATGGCGCAACGCGTTCAGAAGGGTATGAACGACTTTGCCACGCCGCTGCGTTACGCTTCACTGCTTGCCCTGTTTCTCATGGCCTGGGCGTTACTTTTCCGTCCATTGCAGAAGCAGTTGGTGGCCTCAATGAAGGAGCTGCCAGCAGGCAGCGCAGCTATGACACGCCCACCCGAGACAGCTACTGGCCTGCCGGCTGAGGACATAGATCGCTTGATGGAACCCGACACCACCGATGTGGGTCTGAAGCGTCGCCTGACCGAGATGGTACAGGCCGAACCCATCCCCATGACCCGCACCCTGCAGGCCTGGTTACAGGAGGAGCAGTCATGAGCGAACTGACGGACTACGCCACGCTGCGCGGCGTGCAGAAAGCAGCCGTCCTGATGACGGTGCTGGGAGACGATGTAGCCGCGGTTATCTTCCGCAACCTTCCAGAAGACGATCTGCAACTGTTGACCCGCGAAATCAGCAACCTGGGGCACGTTTCACCTAACGTGAGCGAGCAGGTGTTGCGGGAGTACCACCGGCTGACCCGCAAGCGCGATTACCTGGCGCGTGGCGGCACGGCAGCAGCCACACGCATGCTGGTCAAGGCGTTTGGTGAAAACGGCGCGAAAAGCATGCAGCACCAAATGGTGCGTACGGAAGAGCTGAACAGCGGACGCGCGGAAAGCCTGCAAAAGGCTGATCCAAAGCAGCTTGCACGGCTCCTGGAGGGCGAACATCCGCAGACCGTCGCGCTCGTGTTGGGACATCTGGAACCAAAGCAGGCGTCCGCTCTACTGATGCACCTGCCGCGATCGTCACGCGCTGAAAGTGTGCGTCGGCTGGCGAACCTGCGGCAGTTCTCCCCTGCCATTGCAGAGCGCATTTCCGCCGCTGTGCACCGCCGCCTGCGGTCTGCCGGAGAAATTAACAAACGTACCTATTCCGGATTTCAAAACGTGGCTGCGCTGATGAACAGCGTCGACACAGAAACCTCACGCGAGATCCTGGACACCATCCAGTCCAGCGACGCAAAGCTGGCCGGAAACATCCGCGAGCTGATGTTTACCTTTGAAGACTTTATGCGGCTGGACGACGGGCAGCTCCGCGAACTTTCCGCAGCTGTGGAT
Organism: Janthinobacterium lividum; assembly: GCA_050954525.1. Lineage (GTDB taxonomy): Bacteria > Acidobacteriota > Terriglobia > Terriglobales > Acidobacteriaceae > Terriglobus. The sequence continues at coordinate 16,167 of JBPBPZ010000028.1, read as the reverse complement.
CGCAAGCTGCTGGCGGTGGCCTTGAAGGGTACCAACCCGGAACTGCGGGAACGCTTCTTCAAGACCATGAGCCAGCGCGCCGTGGAAATGCTGAAAGAAGAAATCGACGCACTTGGACCAGTGCGCGGCAAGGACGTTTTGAAGGCCCACGGCGAAATGGTCGGCGTGGCGCGGCAGTTGGAAGAAGAAGGCAAGATGAACCTGCGTAACGATGAGGGGGATGCCTTTGTCTAGCAATCTCGGCGCGTCCACCCTTCCCCTGGAATACCGCGACGTGTCCTTTCTCCACGGGGGGCCGACGGATTTGGAACGGTCAGAACCCCTTGTCCCCGGCGTTCCGGAACACGAGGTAGAGCGCAGGCTAGCCATCGCACGTGAAACTGCCACGGCCGCCGTGGAACACAGGATGCAGGCAGAGGCAGCAGCGCAGCAGGCAAAGGCGCGGCAACAGCTTGCCCAGACGCTGGACGCCTTTAACCGCGAACGCACTGCGTACTTCAGCCGGGTGGAAACAGAGGTCGTGCAACTGGCACTGGCCATTGCGCGTAAGATCCTGCAGCGTGAGAGCGAACTTGACCCGACCCTGCTAGGTGCCCTGGTGCGCATTGCCCTGGACCGGATGCAGAGCGGAACTGCTGTGCGCGTGCGCGTGGTTCCAGCAGAAGCAGAGTTGTGGCGAACCATGGGATCCGAGGCTAACGGAACCAAACGCTGGCAGGTGGAAGAAGACGCCGCGCTGATGCCCGGCGACTGCCTGGTACAGACAGAAATGGGCGAAGCAAACTTTGGCTTGGAAGCGCAGATGTGCGACGTGGAACAGAGCTTTCGCGGGCTGTTGGCGCACAACCCGGGCGCGCGATGAGCGTTGCCATGCTGCAGGGCATGCAGCAACACCTGGAACGCTGCCAGCCCGTGCGCTGGCACGGACACGTCGTCCGGGTAATGGGAAACCTGATCGAGTCGGCGGGTCCCTTTGGCTCTATCGGCGAAGCTCTCCAGGTACGCGGGGGCGACGGCCGTAGATACTCCGGCGAAATTATCGGCTTCCGTGGCAAGACAATCCTTTCCATGATGACGGAATCTCCGGTAGGCATCCGCATGGGCGACACCGTGGTTGCGCTAGGTCGCAGGCCGTCGGTAGGTGCCGGTCCGGAAATGCTGGGCCGCGTTCTGGACGCAGGTGGACTGCCCATGGATGGCCTGGGACCGTACCGCTCCACGACCCTTCGAGACATTGATGCAGCGGCACCGCTGCCGCTGGCGCGTGTGCCCATCCGCGAACCGCTGGGTTGCGGGATCCGTGCCCTGGACGCATTTGTGCCCTGTGGCCGCGGTCAACGCCTGGGCGTATTTGGCGGCAGCGGCGTAGGCAAAAGCACGCTGCTGGGCATGATGGCGCGGGGTACCGAGGCAGAAGTCATCGTGATGGCGCTGGTGGGCGAGCGCGGACGCGAAGTGGCCGAGTTCCTCGAAGTTCTGGGCGAAGAAGGCCGCAGGCGTTCAGTGATCGTAGTGTCCACATCGAACGAGCCGCCGTTGCTGCGCCTGCGCGCGCCCATGATGGCTACCGCCATTGCCGAGGCTTTTGCAGCTGAAGGCAGGCACGTTCTTCTGGTGGTGGATTCGCTGACCCGATTCGCCATGGCTCAGCGAGAGATTGGCCTCGCAGCGGGTGAGCCGCCGACAGCAAAGGGTTACACGCCGTCCGTGCTGAACAAGCTTGCGAGCCTTGTGGAACGGGCTGGCCGATTCGATGTGGGTAGCATCACCGCCTTCTACACGGTTCTGATGGAGGGCGACGATCAGCAGGACCCAGTGGTCGACACTGTGCGTTCCTTGCTGGATGGCCACATCATCCTGGACCGTGCGCTGGCGACCCGCGGCCACTACCCGCCCATTGCCGTGCTGGATAGCCTGAGCCGCCTGATGCCAAGTATCACCTCCCCGGAACACGCTAAAAAAGCAGCCGACCTGCGAGCCCTGCTGTCGGCCTGGACGCGGTCCGAGGATCTGATTCGCATCGGGGCGTACCAGCGCGGCACCGATCCCCTGCTGGACCGGGCCGTGGATCATCTGCCCGCCATCCAGAATTTTCTTACCCAACGCAGCAGCGAACGCTGCACTTTCTCTGAAGCCGTGCAGGGCCTGCTGGCGCTGCCCTCCTAGATCTAAAGGACGAATGAAAAAGCCTGATTCCCTTCGCATTGTGCTGTCCGTTCGGCTTCGGGCGGAGGAGAACGAGGAACGCGCCCTTGGGTCTGCCTGTGCAGAAGTCTTCCGTGCAGAAGCGGCGTTGGACGCTTTAGTTCAGGCTTGCAGGCGCGCCGAAGCCGCACAAGCTGGCGTCGCAGGCGAACTGTTGCACGGCACCGATCTGCAGACGCGCGAACTGCACCTGCGCGCGCTGCGGCATGCACAGGACGCGGCACACGCCAACCTGGCGGCTGCCCAAAGCGCGAAAGCCAAGCAGCAGGCCGCGTACCTGGAAGCCCGTCGCGGCCGCGAGGTGCTGGAAACTCTTCTGAAACAGCGCGCCCGGGCACAATACACAGCACAGGAAAAGCGCGACACAAGCCGCGCAGAAGACCAGTTTTTGGGCCGTCGTGCCGCCGCAAGCAGTGCGTCCAGCGACCAGGTGTAGCACTATCGTCCAGTGGCTCAAGCAGAGTCAGCGTTCGCCGATAACCTTCGCAGCCCAGCCTTGGGTTTGAGGATCGCGTTTGTCTCTCAGGTTGAATGCAACCGATATGCCGAGGGTAGCTCCCGCTGCAGACACCTCGCAGGCGTCCTTTTCTGCTGAAGCTCCCGCCTCGTCTGCGGACCAGGGCTTTGCAGCGCTTTTGAGCAAGGGTCATGCAGCATCGCACTCGACTTCAAAGATGGTGCCCAGTGATGCTGGCACAGATGTTGCTCGCACTCCAGCACCAGACAGTGGCCGTATGCGAGATCGCCTACGCAAATCCACTGGTAGCACGTCTGCAGATGTAACCGCTGCTCCCCATGCTGCCGCCCCGGTACAACCCTCGGCAGCAACTGCGAACGTGCCGACACCCAGCGCAGCACAACTGCCTGCCGCGACGGTTTCCTTGCAGGACGATGCTTCCACACCATCTGCCTCCGCACCATCCAACGGTGCAGGCACAAACACGATCCCGATGAATGCGGGTCAACTGCTGGATGCAGGCCAGGCGGTGAATGCAGGCCAAGTACCGCAGCAGCTGCAGGCCGGGCTGAGCGATAACGCTACCGACGCACAGCTGGCAGCCTCACCTGCACCCCTGAACACTGCGCCGATCAACACCGCATCGATGAATACCGCGCCGATCAACACGGCCCAGGCCGCTGCGGAAACACCTGCACCGGATGTGACTTCCGGCTCCTCACAGGTCGATAGAACTTCTGACGCGCAGAAGACCGAAGCTCTCACCAAGCTGGTTTCCAGTGGAGATGTTCCCTCGCAGCAGGGAGTTGAACAGACCGGCAGCTTGCCTACAAAGGACCGAGCCGCCACCCCGGCTTCCGCCCGCCCGCCTGCCGCAGCTTCGCACCTGACCCAGGCGGCAGGAAGTGTACTTACCAGCGAAACCGCAACCAGGCCAGCGCAGCCACCACCTTTTGCAATCCCGCCCGCAGGTATCCAGGTCCCTGCCGCAGCACATCACGATCAAACACAACAGAACACAGCTGCCAGTGCGTCCGCGCCTTTGACCGGGACCTCGACTCTTGGCCCTGCAGCAGGAGCGAGCACATCAGACCCGCGCAACCAGGTACCGCAGATGGCGGCGGTTTCGGCCCTGCCTCCTGCTGTACCAGCGACAGGCGGTGCTCCTGATCCGGTGCAGAGCGTCTCGGGCAGCAACTCGTCGCAAACCGGCGATGGCAGCGGCCAGCCCACAGACCGCGACGGAAGAAAGTCGGCGTCGGATAACGCGGGCACCAACGCCGTGGATGGCACACGATTTGGCATGGGCGGGTGGATCGCTTCACAGCCGGTGCAGGCGGCCGGTTCGATGGCCACGCCGGAGCCGGTCCGCGCGCCAGCCGGTGGGGACATGGCGCAGCTTGCAACCGATCGCGTGGCATCCGACTCATCCGCCAGACGGGTCAACAACGCCCTGCAATCAGACATGTCGCTTGGCGTACAGACCGATGGTTTTGGCCGCGTCCGCATCCAGACTTCCATGCTTGGTGGGCAGCTTTCCGCCCAGATCGCCCTGGAACACGGGCATGCAGGTAGTGGAGCTCTGTCAGCGCAAATGCCGGAACTGGAAGCCAGGCTCAGCGAAAAATATAACGTCCCTGCCTCTGTCAACGTTCGTGCGGACGCGGGCAGCACAAACGGCGGCGGACAGTCCTCACCGCGCGACGACCACGGGCAGCAGGCAGCGACCCGTCTGCAAACTGCCTCCTCGCTGTTTTCCGGAGGGGTCAACACCGCGGGCAGTATGCCCTCGCAGCTGCCGGCTGCCTGGGTGCAAACGCCAAGCGTTCCCGGCAGGCTGGATATCAGGATTTAGCAAACACTTCCATACCGTGCAGGTTTGAACATCTGCCTACCAACTTCTTCATCAACTTTCCGCATGTACAAGGAGCCGATTATGTCCATCACGCCGATCCAGGGCACCACCCAGCCAACGTCCATCGCTTCGCCCGTTGCCAGCAAAGCGGCAGCAGCTTCTTCCAGCACCACCGGCAGCTCAAGCACCGATGTCAGCAACCTGGGCGGCACATTTCTGCAGCTCTTGACGCAGGAACTCCAGAACCAGGACCCAACGGCCCCCATGGACAGCACGCAAATGGTCGGCCAGATGATCTCTCTAAACCAGTTGCAACAGTTGGCAAGCATCAACCAGACGCTTACCAAGTCCGCGGCTGCTGCGGTTCCCGCCGCGTAGCGATTTCCCAGAAGGATAAATCTTCGTCGTCGGTGTTGCCCGTCGACGCCTGTAACGATTTCGATCCGGCTACTGGCCGGCCAATAACATACCAGGAGTTTTCCCCATGTTTTTCTCCACGCCACTTTCCGGACTCGACGCAAGCTCAGCGGCTCTCAAAACAGTCTCCAATAACCTGGCCAACATGAACACGGACGGCTATAAGTCACAGTCCGCCACATTTTCGGACTTGTTCTACCAGAACTACGGCGCCAGCGGCAGTGGCGATCCGATTCAGTCGGGCCTGGGCGTGCGCGTCTCTGGTAACACGCAGGACTTCTCTAATGGCGTGGTGTCATCCAACGGCGTCGCTTCGAACATGGCGCTGAACGGCTCGGGCTTTTTCGTTGTACAGAACCCGGATGGCGGCCAGTCGTTCACCCGCAACGGCGACTTCACGACGAACAAGGCCGGGCAGCTGATCACACAGGCAGGCGAACAGGTTATGGGCTATCCCGCGAGCGGTGGTGTGGTTTCAACCAACGCGAAGCTGGTACCGCTTGCCGTAGGTTCCGGCACAACCGCCCCGGCGACCCCAACTTCAAGCTTCACACTCAACACCAACCTTGATTCGGCCACAGCGAACGGGAGCAGCTTCCAATCCCCCATCAGCGTGTACGACTCGTTGGGTGCTTCGCACGTGCTGACCGTCACCTACACCAAAAATTCTGCAAACAATTGGAGCTACAACGTAACCATTCCGTCCAGCGACGTGCAGGGGGGCACCGGAGCCACCACCTCTGTGGCCACTGGCACCATGACGTTTGACAGCACAGGAGCTCTGACTTCCCCGACCGGTTCCATTCCGATTAATGTCGGCCCCATGGCAAACGGTGCGGCTAACATGACGCAAACCTGGGACCTTGCGGACACCAACGGCGGTTCACTGCTGACCCAGACGGCGAGCAGTTCCAGCAATAACTCGACCAACCAGGACGGTTTTGCCGCGGGCGTGCTGAACAGCTACGTAGTGGAGAAGGATGGCACCGTGAACGGCACCTTCTCGAACGGGCAAACGCGCACCATCGGACAGGTTGCCGTAGCCAGCTTTGCCAATCCTCAGGGACTTACCTTGAACGGCAACAATGACTTCACCAGCACGACAGCTTCTGGTTCCGCCGTGATCGGCGTTGCAGGCACTGGCGGCAGGGGCAGCATTGCAAGTGCGTCCGTCGAGCAAAGCAACGTGGACGTGGCGCAGCAGTTTGCGCAGCTCATCGTGTTCCAGCGCGCGTATGAGGCAAACGCCAAGGCCATTACGGCATTTGACCAGCTGGAGCAGGACACCATCGCAATGAAGAGCTAATCACGGTTGTGGGACAGGTTGCTGCGAATAGCAGTCTGCCGCGCATCCCGCTTGGATTACAGACAAAGGGGCAGGTCCAGTGACACAACACGCACTGGGCCTGCCCTGTTTGGCTGGGCAGTTGTTGCGGATCTCTAATCCTGCGAAGCGTCCGGGTTAGAGCCTGCTCACGCGCGTTGCTGGAAGCCCGTACGAACCATCCAGATTGCCCCGATTTCGCAGCTCCACGGGGTTTCCTCCTGCTGTAGCCCTAAGCCCACCTGTCTGAGATTGGCACACAGATTGCATTGCCAAGGGCAAGCCGCAGCACGACACAAGATCAGTCAACACAGGCGCAAGTTGGAAAGGGGCAGATCGCATGCATGAGCTAGAGCCGATACCCAGTGGAATGATTCCGTTGCAAGAATCGCATCTTGCGGGCGATTTGCCGGTGGATCCGCTCGCCGTGGCCTACAGTATGCCGATGCGGCTGGTGCTGGAAACCGCAGTCGTTGACTTTACTGTTCGTACGCTCATGATGCTTGAGCCGGGATCCATCGTGGAAACGGCAGCACAGCAAAATGAAGACCTGATGCTGCACGTCAACGGACAGGCAGTGGGCATGGTCAAGTTCGACGTTTCGGGTGACAACCTTGCAGTCCGGCTTACGGGTGTGGCGTGAGCGTGGAGACGGGCTCGCGCCTGCAGCGGGCTTTTCGCCGCACAGATGGTGGCGGAATGGTCCTGTCGGGCTGGCGATGGCTTTCCACTCGCGGCAGAACCATGCTGCAGACCAAGGAGACCCGTCGACTGCGCATGGTGGAAACAGTGCCATTGGGCGAGAAGCGTTTCCTTTGTTTGGTAGAGGTGGACGACGAGTGCGTGCTGCTGGGCTCCAGCCCTTCCGGCATTGTTCTTCTGAAAGAGGTCTCGAAGCGCAAACGCGAGCAGACGGCAGACCATGCTGGCGTACATGGCTCTGCCTCTGACGCAGTACCGATCAATGCAGCGAAGACGATCTCCGAGGCCGAACAGGGTATAAGTGCGGGTTCTAGTCCGCAGGAACCAGTCTTCACGCAGCGTCCGGAGGTTAACTTTACTTCCCTTTTACGGGAAGCAGAAGTGACGGCAGACGAAGAAGTCACCCTGCCTACTGCTCCGCAGAAGGCGCTCACATTTGCAGACGTACTTTCAGCAGCCACCATTGCAGCTGCGGTCAAAGCAACAGAAGCCGCAGCGGCACGACATGACGAAGCCCCCGCATATGCCATGTCGAGCCCGGCGCAGGAAGAACGTGTGCCTGCTTTGGAAGTAGCCGCGCCCACTCGCGTCGCGGCCCCCGTCACAGGTCGCCGCGGCATATTTTCGTTTCGCGGCAAAACCTTACCGATGCTGTTGGCTGCTGTGCTGCTGTTGCCGGCCGTGGCATTTGCCGCGCCGGTAGCTCCCGCCCCGGTCGCGGTTTCTGCCGATGATGCCGTTGCCGCTCCCGAGGCGCCGGCCACCCCACCGACCGCCAGCTCGTCTGCGGCCGCTGCAAAACCCGGCAGTTCACCCCTGGGCCTTCCAGGCCTGGGCGGCAGTTCCGCGCCCTGGACCATCGTTGTTCTGCTGACGTTTCTTACGCTGATTCCGTCACTGATGATCTGCATGACGCCGTTTGCGCGTCTGCTGGTGGTGTTTCACTTTCTTCGCCAGGCACTTGGCCTGCAAACGACGCCATCGAACCAGACGCTGATCGGCCTTTCGCTTGTGCTGACGTTTTTCATCATGGAGCCCGTCGGCAAGCAGATCTACAACACCAGTTTCCTTCCCCTGCAGAATGGGCAGATCACCGCGTTGGAGGCGGTCAGCCGCGGCAGTGAACCGATGCGCCACTTCATGGCTCACTATGTCCGCGAGAAGGATGCGGCGCTATTTCTTGAGATTGCACATGCGCCCCGGCCCAAAAGCATTGAAGACGTCTCGATGCGCGTGCTGATGCCGGCCTATATCGTCTCCGAACTCAAAGCAGGATTTCAGATCGGCGCGGTGCTGTTCCTGCCATTCCTGGTGGTGGATATTGTGATCGCTTCCATCACAACATCGGTCGGCATGATGCAGCTGCCGCCTGTAGTTATCTCTACGCCGTTGAAGCTGATGCTGTTCCTGATGGTGGATGGCTGGCACCTGCTGATCAGCGCGCTGGTGCGGAGCTTTTACTAATGGGTACCGATCAGGTTGTAACGCTTGGCCGCGGCATGCTGATCGAAGTGGCGCTGCTGCTGGCACCGCTGCTGCTCATCATGGTCGCGGTCAGCTTTGTGATCAACACCATCCAGGTGCTTACTTCACTGCAGGACCAGACGCTGTCGGCCGTGCCCCGCTTGATTGTTGTGGGTGCCACCCTGTTCTTGCTGATGCCATGGATGTGGCGGCACCTGGCGCTCTACACCGTTCACCTCATGGGCGACTTCCATTCGGTGCTGCAATGATCGAGCTGCCGCTGGACAAAATCATCCTCGGCTTTCTGACCATCTCCGTCCGGCTGACGGGGCTGATGCTGTTTGCGCCTTTCTTTGGCAGCGCGTCCGTTCCGCCGCAGCTGAAGGCTGGCCTGGTGGTGGCGCTCTCCGTTCTGCTGTATCCCGTGCTTAGCCCGCAGCTTGTTCCCGTCGATCTTTCATCGTGGCCGAAGCTTGTCTTCAGTGAGCTTCTGGTGGGCGCGGCAATCGGTATTGCCACCAACCTGGTGTTTGATGGCGTGCAGATGGCGGGTTCGATCCTGAGTACACAGATGGGCTTTTCGCTGATCAATCTGCTTGACCCCCAGACCCAGGTGGACTCGACCGTGATCGCTGTCTTCCACCAGACGCTGGCGCTGCTGATCTTTCTGCGGCTGGACGTTCACCTCTGGATTCTGCGCGCGATCGGCCGCAGCTTTCTCCTGTTGCCACCGGGCTCGGCGCATCTTTCGCGTGCCTTCACCATGACTGCGGTGCAGGCTGGTGGGCAGGTGTTTACGCTCGGCCTGCAGATGGCTGCGCCCGTCTTTTCCGCCACGCTCATTACCGATGTGGTGCTTGGCCTGTTAGGCAAAGCCTCGCCGCAGATGCCGCTCATGCTTTTAGGTCCACCGATTAAAACGCTGCTGGGTCTGGGCATTCTGTTTGCTGCGCTGCGGTACTGGCCTTCCCTTCTGGACCGTTTCTTCCTGAGCTCCATCGAGCTGTCAGACCAACTGCTGCGCTTGGCGCACTAACCTCCGGGACGGATGCATTGGCTGACGGAAACAAGACAGAAAAACCCACAGAACAGCGACGCAGAAAAGCGCGCGAGGAAGGTCAGGTATCGCGTTCGCGCGAACTTGGAAGTGTGCTTTCGCTTGTGGGCGCAGCGGTTACGCTGGTGGCGCTTAGCCAGGACATGGCGCGGCACTGGTCCACCTTTTACAACGGCCTGCTGGCGGCAGCCGTCGACGGCGACTTTACCGCGAACGGTCCTATTCTGTTCTGGAGCGCGGTGGAAGTTCTGCGGTGGATTGTGCCGGTGTTGCTGGTCGCCATGGTGCTCTCAGTAAGCGCCACGCTGGCGCAGGGCGGATTGAATTTCGCGCCTGCCGCACTGCAGCCAAAGGTATCCCGCATGAGTCCGGCCAGTCGCATAGGCCAGATCTTTTCCATTGCAACGCTGGGCACATTGGCCAAAAGCCTTCTGCCGTTTCTCGCCATCGCGGTATTTGGGGCGACTGCAGTGCAGTCCCACTGGAGCGAACTTGCTCGCGCCTCGGGCACTGACATCCGTTTGCTCGCGTCCGTGGTCGGCGAGATTCTGAGTTCCATCGCCTGGAAGAGCGCGCTCGTACTGCTTGCATGGGCTGCCGTGGACTACGTTCTGACCTGGCAGCAGGGCGAAAGCAAGCTGAAGATGAGCAAGGAAGAGATCAAGCGCGAGTACAAGGAAAACGACGGCAACCCCTTCACCAAAGGGCAGATCCGCAAGCTGCAGCGTGCCATGCGCCAACGCAAGCCGTTGGAAGCCGCAGCCACGGCCACCATGGTCATCACCAATCCGACGCACTTTGCCGTGGCGCTGCGCTATGAAAGCTCCATGGCGGCACCGGAAGTTGTGGCCAAGGGGCTGGATCTGCTGGCACAAAAGATCAAGGCCATTGCTCGCGAAAACAACGTACCGACCATTGAGAACAAGACGCTGGCACGCGCCCTTTACAAGGAAGTGGAAGTGGGCGAGGCCATACCAGCCGATCTATATGGTGCGGTCGCGGAAATCCTGGTGGTGGTGCTGCGTGCAGAAGCCACCGCCCGTGAACAGGAAGAAATGCGCAACAGACGCAACGCTGCAGGAGAGGTCGTACCGCCACAATGAACTCGAAAAGCTTCTTAACCTTTCTGAACAGCTTTGGGGATTGGGCCGTGCCTTTGGCCGCCGTCTGCATGATCTTTGTGCTGCTGGTGCCACTGCCGCCCTTCGTGCTGGACCTCCTGCTGACCGGCAGCATCGCGATCTCCGTACTTGTTCTGCTGACTGCAATCCAGGTATTGCGACCAGTGCAGTTCTCTGTCTTTCCAAGCGTCATTTTGTTGCTGACGTTGACCCGTCTGGCGCTGGACCTGGCATGCACACGACGCATTCTTCTGCACGGGAACGAAGGCCCATCAGCGGCGGGGGCTGTGGTCGAAGCCTTTGGTCAATTCGTCATGGGCGGCAATTACATCGTGGGCTTTGTGTTGTTCGCCGCGCTGGTGGCCATCCAATTCCTGGTCATCAGCCACGGTGCTGTGCGAACGGCTGAAGTCTCCGCGCGTTTCACGCTGGACGCGATGCCCGGTAAGCAGATGGCGATCGACGCCGATCTGAACGCGGGCCTGATCAACGAAGAGCAGGCCCGCACACGTCGTGAAATGGTGTCGCAGGAAGCCGAGTTCTGCGGTGCCATGGACGGTGCCGCACGCTTCAGCCAGCGCGATTCGCTGGCCACTGTCCTGATCATGTTTATCAACATCGTGGCCGGGTTCATGGTGGGCGTGTTTCAGCAGGGCGTTCCTTTCATGGAAGCTCTGAAAACCTACACCGTGCTCACCGTCGGCGACGGCCTGGTCTCGATTCTGCCGTCGCTGCTGGTGTCGGTCGCAGGCGGCATCGTGGTGACGCGCGCCGCCTCCAAGCAGACGCTTGGCGTGGACATGAGCCGGCAGCTTGCCAACTCCTCGTCGTTGCTTTGGATCGCTGGCGGCGTATTGTTTGCCCTGGGTCTTATCCCTGGTTTGCCAAAGTTCAGCTTCTTCCTGATGGGTAGCGGCCTGATGTTTGGCGGCTACAAACTGAAGAAGCCCGTTGCAGTCGCAACGGAAGAAGAAGCTGCTACTGCGGCAAAGAACAAGGCTGCCGCAACTGCAGCCGTTGACCCCTTCGACGCCGTGATGAAGCTGGATGACCTGACACTCGAAGTGGGATCGGGTCTGGTTCCACTGGTGGATGAAAAGCAGGGCGGACAACTGCTGCATCGCATCAAGGGGCTTCGTAAAAAGCTGGCGCAGCAACTTGGATTTCTGGTGCCATCCATTCACATCACAGACAATCTATCACTGCGCGAGAACGAGTATGTGTTCCTTCTACGCGGCATCGAGATTGCGCGATGGGAGCTGCGCCGCGACCAGCTACTCGCGGTCAGCTCCTCGCCTGGCAGCATAGATCTGCCGGGTACCGAAACTCTGGAGCCCGCCTTCAACGTCACAGCCAAGTGGATCGTCCCCACCCTGCAGGCACAGGCCATTGCCAAGGGCTGCGCCGTGGTAGAGCCAACCTCGGTACTTAGTGCTCACCTTGCAGAGGTGATCAAGGCACACGCGCATGAGCTTCTAAGCCGGCACGAAACCAAGCGGCTGGTCGACCGCCTGACCGATTCGCATCCCAAGCTGGTGGATGAACTAATCCCCAAGCTGCTCAGCCTGGGCGAACTGCAGCGCGTGTTGCAGGGCCTGCTGCGCGAGCAGGTGAGCATCCGCGACCTTGGCACCATCCTTGAGGGCCTGGTGGAAGCTGCAGCCGTTAACAAGCATCCTGTGGCACTGGTGGAAGCTACGCGGCAGGCACTGGGCCGATCCCTCGTGAAGCCGCTGTTGGCAGGGGATGGCGAGCTAAAGGTGATGACGCTGGATGCCTCCATTGAGGAGGAGTGCGCGCGTGCCGGCAACCTGCAGCCGGGCCAGATCAGCTCCAGCGGTCTGCAGGTTTCGGTGGCTCGGCGAGTTCTGGACGGTCTGCGGCTGACGCTCGGTCCGGAGGCGGGTGCCGCACCTCCTGTGCTGCTCTGCTCATCCCCGGGTAGGTTTTACCTTCGCCGTCTTCTGGAACCATTCCTGCCCAAGATCGTCGTCGTTTCGCCAGCAGAGATTCCGCCTATGACCCCCGTACGCACGCTTGGTGTGGTCCGTTAGCAGTCGCTGTGAAATATCTTCGGCTCACGGTGAAGCCACTTCAAACCGATGAACCTCTGAGTAGACCTCGACACGGGTGCACCACAGGCTAGCTGCCAGCTCGCCACCAACCATGGAGAATGGATTTGGCTTTACAGAACGACATGCAGGAACGATCCATTCACCCGTGCAACTTCCGCACTTCGGGTCTGCTTTCCAACGACAGCACGCGTCAGTTGCGCAGCATGCACGAGACGTTTGCGCGGGCATTCTCGCACGCGCTTGACCTGTTCCTTGGATCGCCGCTTGAGGTCAAACTGCTGAAGGTGGAACAGCAGGGATCGCGCGAGTTCGGCAGTTCCATGTCCCCCGGCAGCTACCTTGTGCCACTGGCATTGCAGCCCATGGGGGAACGCGCGGTTGCACGTTTTGACAACGCCCTCTTCTTTCCCCTGCTGGACCTTCTGCTTGGGGGAACCGGAGACAATCCTGAAGAGACACGTGAGCTGACGGAGATTGATGAAGAACTGTTCCGCAGCGTCACGGAGCTGATGTGCGTGCAACTGGAGCGGGTTTGGAAGAGCCTCGAACTGAGTGTCACACCTCAACCCGCCGTTAAGACCCTGCTTGCAGGCCAGCTCTTCCTGCTGGAAGAGCGCGTGGTGACGCTGCATTTTGAAATGCGGCTGATCCACACAACCGCGCTGTTCGAAGTGGCATTGCCTGGGCAAATGGCAGGTGCCCTGATTCGCGGCGGGCAGCCGGATCCGGCACAGATCGGCTTGCAGCCGGGTGCGCAACAGAGATTACGAAAGCGCCTGCTCAACTGCACCATGCCGCTCTCTGCAACATTGCCAGACCTGCAGGTGCCAATTGGAGACCTGCTCAACCTTGAAGTAGGTAGCCTGCTTAACCTTCGTGCGCCGGTCCAGGCACCCATCTTCTTACAGGTAGGTGAGTACGCCCTGTTTGACGTAACGCCAGTGCGGCAAGGCGTGCATAAGGCTGCGCAGATCATTGCGCTTCAGAAGCACGAAGATTGATCCTGAGGGGAAAACCATGGAGCAAAACATACCTGAGCAAACGGCTGCTGCGTCCTCTGAAGAGGAGCTGTCCGGCACAAACCTTCCGGAAACAGACGATGCGCGCTCCTCACAGATCGAGCGTGTCATCGACGTTCCACTGAACGTGACACTTCGCTTCGGCGAACGGCAAATGCGGCTGCGTGAAGTCCTGGACCTCAACACAGGTTCGCTCGTCGAGCTGGACCGGCAGGTGGAAGCGCCCGTGGACCTGATGCTTGGCGAGCGCGTCATCGCCCGCGGCGAAGTGATCATCGTGGACGGCAACTACGGACTACGTGTACTGGAAGTAGTTGAGCGTGTTCCTGCACCAGCGGCGGCGGCTTAGACTTCAGCGCTGCTCTGCACTTTGCGTGAAGTGTAGCGTGCAGCGACAGTGATGGAAGCGCAATGCGTGCCGATACATTTCCCAGGCAGCAACGGCCTGGAGCAATGTATGAACAGTGGAATCTACGCGGCCTGCGCGGGCCTGATGACCAGAATGCAGTCGCTGGACAACATTGCGTCCAATGTTGCCAACAGCAGCAGCACGGGCTTTCGCGGGCAGACAGCAAGCTTCGGAACAACGCTGGCGGAGGCTGCGCACCACGGCAACCTGTCGTCGCTCAATCAGACGGCGAATAGCTTTAGCCAGATGACAAGCACCCAGTTGGACCAGACGCAGGGTGTGCTGTCGCGCACAGGGAATGACCTTGACGTGGCGGTGCAGGGCTCGGGTTACTTCAAGGTGCTGACGGCGACTGGCACGGCTTACACGCGAAACGGTAATTTCCAACTGGATACAGCAGGCAAGCTGGTTACGGCCTCGGGCGACGCCGTTATGGGTGAAGGCGGCCCCATCATGCTGGACAAGGGCCCTGTCTCCATCAGCGGAGATGGCACGATCACCCAGAATGGCGCCATCACTGGCAAGCTTGCGGTGGTCACCTTCAAGCCAGGTACCAACATGCAGCAGCGCGGGATCGCGTACTATACCGCTCCCCCAAATACCGAACAAAAGGCTGTTGGAGCATCCGTGCAGCAGGGCGCACTCGAAGGCTCAAACGTCAGCCCGATCGACGGCATGGTGCAACTGATCAGCGCACAACGTGCCGCGGAATCCATGCGCCACGTGCTTACCCTCATTGATACCGACATGAACAAGACCGCGGTCGACCTGGCCCACGTAGGCTAGGCAACATTTCAACGGAGCCATCATGATTCGTGCACTGTACACAGCTGCCAGCGGTATGAACGCGCAGCAACTGAACCTGGACAACATCGCCAACAACCTTGCAAACAGCAGCACCACAGGGTTTCAGCAACGGCGCATGCAATTCACTGACTTGCTGTACCAGAACCAGGTGATGCCGGGTTCGGCTTCCTCGTCGTCCACAACGGTTTCAAGTGGTACGCAGATCGGGTTGGGTGTGCGCCCTGGATCGGCGGAGATCATCCAGACGCAAGGCGACCTGACCACCACGGGGAATCCGCTGGACGTTGCCATTATGGGCTCTGGTTTCTTCCAGATTCAGCTGCCCAGCGGACAGACGGGCTACACCCGAGCGGGTTCCTTCCACCTGGACTCGCAGGGCAACATGGTCACGCCAGAAGGTAACGCGCTGCAGCCCACCATCAACATTCCAGCCGATGCAACCGCTGTTTCTATTGGCGGCGACGGCACAGTAAGCGTCACGCTGCCCGGTCAGAACCAGGCAAGCAAAGTGGGTGTGATTCAGACGGCCACCTTTGCCAACCCGGGCGGACTGAACAGCGTAGGCAACAACATCTACCTGCCGACGTCCGGTTCTGGCGAGGCTATCGTCGGCGATCCAGGCGGTGCGGAAGGCTTGGGTAAGCTGCAGCAGAACACGCTGGAGCAGTCGAACGTCAGCGTCGTGGAACAGTTTGTAGAAATGATCGTCGCGCAACGTTCGTACGAGTCGAACTCGCGCGTTGTGAAAGCCGCAGACGAAATGCTTCAGCAGCTTAACCAACTTGCCTCGTAAGCCAGCGCGGTTCGACACCGCGCAGGACCGGAGAAAACGCCGCATGAAAACCGCTGCACGCAGGGCTGTCGCAAGCACGCTTATGTTGGGCGCGGGCAGCGCCTGCATGTCCGCACAAAGTCGCTTGGCGCCACGGTATCCGCTGAACGCGGAAGCGATTGTGCGTGCCCTACATGCCGATGGCTTGGAAGTGCAGGCCAACCAGCTTCACATGCCCATGCCCGTGAGTTCCGCCGTCGAGAGCCCCTCCCTAGAGATGTTCGGCCTCGACCGCATGCCCAATGGTCAGGTACGCATACGGCTGCGCTGCCACGAAGCGGGCGCGTGCGTGGCGTTCAGCGTCACGGTCGATCGATCCGGTGCGGCCGCTGCAAAAGTGCAGGAGATCTCAACCGCTGCCGTCGCACGGGAGCGTCAGCCCATGCAGCAAATTGCTGTTGCTGTCAGGCCATCGGCACTCCC
>JBPBPZ010000024.1:0-44884 GCA_050954525.1 Janthinobacterium lividum | reverse complement strand
TGTGCCGTGGGTGCCGCTGCAGATTGAGTCTGAGGCACGGAAGAACTTGTTCCAGGCGGCAGTTGCATTTGCCCGCTTGCAACGGCAGCAACGAGAAACGCGGACAAAAGAAACTTCATGATGCTGCCGCCTGCAACACGGGTGCAAGCCACTGGCCTGTGTACGAACCCGGAACTGCTGCGATCTCCTCCGGCGTGCCGACGGCAACGATCTGGCCGCCGCCCGATCCGCCCTCCGGACCCATGTCAATCACCCAGTCCGCGCATTTGATAATGTCCATGTTGTGCTCGATGACTAGCAGCGATCCGCCGCCTTCGATCAGCTTGCGGAAGGCCTGCAGCAACGTTGCCACATCGGCGAAGTGCAGTCCGGTAGTGGGCTCGTCCAGGATGTAGAGCACGCGGCTCGCAGCTTTGGTCGTCGTGCCTCTCGCGCCCGAACGGATGTTGGCAAGGTGCGAAGCGAGCTTGACCCGCTGGGCTTCGCCGCCTGATAGCGTGGTTGCGGATTGGCCCAGGCGAACGTAACCCAGACCCACCTCGTCAAGCACCTGCAGGCGATCCACGATCTTTGCGTTTCCGGCGAAGTAGTGCACGGCGTCCTTCACGGTCATGTTCAGAACATCGTGGATGTTGCGATTCTTGTATTTGACTTCGAGAATGCCGGCTTTGTAGCGAGTTGCATTGCACTCCTCACACGGCAGTTCGATGTCAGCCAGGAACTGCATCTCGACGGTTACCGTGCCATCGCCTTCGCAGACATCACAACGACCGCCAGGGACGTTAAAGCTGAAGCTGCCGGCCGTGTAGTTTTTGCGACGTGCGTCAGGCTGTGCCGCAAACAGTTCGCGAATGGCGTCGAACGCCTTGATGTAAGTGACCGGATTAGACCGTGGTGTGCGGCCGATGGGTGACTGGTCGACCAGCACCACTTCACGTAGAAAGTGAGTCCCGGACAGCTCGCGATACAGCTGCGTAATGTCGCTGCTGGCGCCTTCCACTCCCAACGCGTGTTGCAGCGCGCGATGCAGCACCTGGTGCACGATGGTGGATTTGCCGGACCCGGAAACACCTGTGACGACCGTTAACATGCCTAACGGTATTTCCAGATCGACGCCACGCAGGTTATGAATGCGCGCGCCTGTCAACTTCAGCATTTCACGGGTGGGTTCGCGGCGGTCAGTTGGGACGGGTATGCGTGTGCGGCCTGAAAGGTATTTACCGGTGATGGAGTTAGGGTCTTTTAGAACTTCAGCAACCGTTCCACTCGCCAGCAGCTTGCCGCCGAGTTCACCAGCGCCCGGACCCAGATCGATCAGGCGATCTGCCGCAAGAATCACGTCTGGATCATGCTCCACCACAAGGATGGTGTTCCCCAGGTCGCGAAGATCGTGCATGATGTTGACCAACTTTGCCGTGTCGCGCGAGTGCAGGCCGATGGACGGCTCGTCCAGCACATAGAGCGCGCCTACAAGCCTTGAACCAAGTGAGGTGGCCAACTGGATGCGCTGCGATTCACCGCCGCTGAGTGTCGAAGACAGGCGATCGAGCGTCAGGTATTCGAGACCGACCTGCTCCAGGAAACCGATGCGCTGGCGAACCTCTTCGAGGATTTTGCCTGCGATCTCAGTCTGTGCTGGAGAGAGCTGCAGCGCGTCGAAGAAGATGCGCGCAGCCGTGATGGTCAGGCCTGCTGTCTCGCAAATGTTTCTGTCATTCAGCAGCACTGCGCGGGCTTCAGCACGTAAACGTTGGCCGCGGCATTCCGGGCAGGGAGCGTAGCCGCGGTACTTGGCGAGGAACACGCGGACATGCAGCTTGTACTTCTTGGTATCGAGTTCGCGGAAGAAGCCGCGAATGCCGCTGAAGCCCTTGCCGCCGTCCCAGATCAGGTTCTGCTGCGCCGTGGTCAGGTCATACCATGGCGTCTGCATGGGCACGCCGTTGCTCTGCGCAAAGCGCTTCATCTCACCGTGGTGCGGGCGATACTTGGTCGTCGTCCAGGGATGAATGGCACCGTCTTCCAAGGACTTCGCCTTGTCGGGGATGATCAGGTTCGGATCGAAATCGATGGTGTTGCCAAAGCCCTGGCAGCGTGGGCACGCGCCGAACGGGTTGTTGAAGCTGAACAGGCGCGGCTCAGGGTCGCGGTAGCCGCGATGGCAGTCTGTGCACTCAAAGGCTGCGGAGAAGCGCAGCCGCTGCGGTTCCGAACCGTCGCGAGGCGCTGTCAGAAACACGATCTCTCCACTTTCGCGGTAGCTGGTTTCGATGGCATCCACGATGCGTGCACGCACCTCGGCGCTGACGCTGAGGCGGTCCGCCAGAACGTAGATCGGTTCCGCGAAGTTCAATTCCAGCAGTGATTCGGGCGTGGAGAACTCAACAATCTCGCCGTTCTGGAAGAGCCGGTTGTACCCACGCCGACGCAGTTCGACGAGACGCTCGCGCATGGCGTCAGTCGGGTCTGCGACTTTTACTTCCTCTGGCTTCGTAAGTTTCTTGTTGCTTAGTTTCTTGGCTTTCGGTGCAGGCTTCGGAGCCTCTTCTGCGGGTGGCGCGAAGTCCTGCATTGGTTCCAGAACAATGGGCCGGCGTTCGATGGGGAACAGCGCATACAGCCGAGTGTCATCGCCCAGAGCGATGACGCTGGTCGCAATTTCGTCAACGGTGTCGCGCTTGACGATGCCGCCGCAGTGGATGCATGTGACTGTGCCGCAACGCGCGTACAGCAGGCGCATGTAGTCGTAGATTTCCGTGGCCGTAGCGACGGTCGAGCGTGGGTTGCGCGTCTGGTTCTTCTGCTTGATCGCAATTGCGGGTGCCAGGCCGTCCATGTGATCGACATCAGGCTTCTCGATGCGTTCGAGGAACTGCCGAGCGTACGCCGAAAGCGACTCAACGTACCGCCGCTGACCTTCGGCGTAGACCGTGTCAAACGCCAGCGAACTTTTACCTGAGCCGGACACACCGCTCACCACCGTCATCTGGTTGTGCGGTATGTCGATGTCGATGTTCTTCAGGTTATGCGTGCGCGCGCCACGGATAATGATGTTTTCGTTCGGCGATACCTCTTTGCGCGCAGCCTCCTGCGTTGCGGTTGCAGACGACTGCACGCCGTCATCCTGAGCAGAGCGCGACGCATTCGAAGGACCTGCTTTCTTCGAATGCGGGGCTGAGTTCTCGGGCGAGTTTGTATCAAGCACTGTGTACATCCTCGCTGGTAGTAACGGCAGCCTCGTTCGCAGAGTTCCTAGGCCAGATCATCTCGACTAACAAGAGCACCGCACCCACTGAAATCGCACTGTCGGCCACGTTGAAGTCAGGCCAGTGATAGCCGATGATGTGCACTTCGAGGAAGTCGATCACGTAGTGAAGAAACATGCGGTCGTACAGGTTACCCACGGCTCCACCTAAGACCAGCGCGAAACCTATGGACGCGAGCGACCAAGTCCTGCCATATCGCCACAGCATGACCAGCACAACGACAGCGGCGATCACCGAGAAGACAATTAGCCCCACACGCACGACAAGCGGTGAAGCCGAGTCGGAAAACATGGAGAACGCCGCGCCGGTATTGAGTACGTGCGTGATCCGAAAGAAGCCGGGGATGACCGTGATGGCCGAACCCATCGCGACCTTCTTTGCGACTAGGAGCTTCGTCGCGCGGTCCAGCACGATGACGAGCAGCGCAATCAGCAACAGCCATGCGCGTGAGTCGCGTGATGCTCTTTCTTCTATGTGCAGAGGAGCGCTCAAGCGGGCTGCTCCTCTGCAATCGGTGTGGTGAAGCCGATCTGCTGGAGAGCCTCTGCGCAGCGGGCACACACCGAGGCGTAGCTCGCGTTTGAACCCACGTCATTGGTAAAGCGCCAGCAGCGATCGCAGCGCTGACCCTCTGCCCGCGCAAACTGCACACCGAAGAGAGGCATTGTCGTGTCAAGAGTACGTGTTTCTAGAGCGACCTGGGAAACACCGAACACCTCTGGCAGGTCGTGGCTGTGTTTCTCAAAGGCGTGAGTCTGAGGAACATGCTGCAGGTGAAGGACGATCCTCGCTTCGAGGGCCTTGCCAATTTCCTTCCGGATTCGCGCAGCCTCCAAGGTTTTAAGGACCTCTTCGCGGGGCAGCAGAAGTTCTGCCCAGTGTCGCAGGAGATGCGCGACATCTCCCTGGACTAGATCGGCGCGCTCAGGAAAGTGCGCGATGTGTACGCTGGCCTCGCGACCTTCGACCAAAGGCATGTAAGCCCAGACTTCATCGGCAGTGAACGACAGGATAGGCGCGATCAATCGCACCAACGCTTCCGTGATCTTCCACAGCGCAGTCTGTGCGCTGAGGCGGCGCGGGTCCTTCGGTGCCAGCGTGTAGAGCCGGTCCTTCAACACGTCGAGGTAGAAGGCGCTCAGTTCGGAATTGCAGAACTCGTTCAACGCGTGGAAGACGCGGTGGAACTCAAAGGCTTCGTAGCTCTTGCGGACCTTTTCGACCAGTTCGGCGGTGCGGGCCAGCATGTACTGGTCTAGCGGCTGCATGGTGTCCCATGGCTGCTCGTCAGTGGCGGGGACGAAGCCGTCGAGGTTGGCGAGCAGAAAGCGGAAGGTGTTGCGCAGCTTGCGGTAAATCTCCTCGGCTAGGCGCTTCATCAGTGGCACAGAGGCGATGACGTCTTCGCGGAAGTCGACCGATGCTACCCACAGCCGAACGATGTCGCCGCCAAGTTCGTCCATCACCTTGACCGGATCGACGCCGTTGCCGAGCGACTTGGAGAAGGCGCGGCGCTGCTCGTCTAGCGTCCATCCGCTGGTGGCGACGTATTTGTACGGCGCATAGTCGCGCACGCCCACGCAGCTGAGCAGGGAACTGTGGAACCAGCCGCGATGCTGGTCGCCGCCCTCGGTGTACAGGTCGGCGGGTGTCTCGCCCTCGGGTCGCCGCAGTTCCGGTTCGGCTTCGAGAACTGCGTGCCAGCTCGCACCCGACTCGAACCACACGTCGAGAATGTCCATCTCCTTGCGGAAGTCGGCAACCGTGCCGCATGACTTGCAGGCCGTCTCGGATGGCAGCAAGTCTTCGGCGGAGTGCCGGTACCAGGCGTCGGCACTTTCCGCTCGGAAGCGTTCGACGATGCTGCGATTGATTGCTGGATCGACAAGCGGCGCGTGGCACTTGTTGCACAGGAATACAGCAATGGGCACGCCCCAGATGCGCTGGCGGCTGATGCACCAGTCCGGGCGCGTGGCGATCATGTTGCTGATGCGCTCCTGTCCCCAGGACGGGTCCCATGTAACTTTCTTGATTTCGTCGAGCGCGCGCTGCCGGTACGTTGTGGCGGAGCCGTCCGGGTTGGTCATGGCAGTTTCCATGCCAATGAACCACTGCTCGGTGGCGCGATAGATCACCGGCTTGTGGCAGCGCCAGCAGTGCGGGTAGCTGTGGTGGATTTCGCCCTGCGCCATCAGCGCGCCCCGCTGCTTCAGCAGGTCGATGATGGGTGCGTTGGCCTTATGTACGTTCAGGTTGTCGTACTCTGGCAGACCGTTGCGCAGGCGGCCGGCCTCATCCACGTCGCAGACCTGCGACAGGGCGTACTGGCGGCCGGTGGCAAAGTCGTCCGGGCCGTGCGCGGGCGCGGTGTGCACGCCTCCGGTGCCTTGCTCGGCGGTGACGTAGTCGGCGATCACACCGAGGATTTCTCGTGACAGAAAGGGGTGTTGATACGTCGAGCGTTCCAGCTTTGCTCCGGTAAAGCGGGCTACTTCTTCCACCGCGGGCAGACCGGCGGAAACGGTAAGAGACGCCAACAGCTCAGCCGCAACGATGTAGATATTGCCCTTGCCCCAGGTCTCGTTCTCATCCATGATGCGGACGGCGACGTACTCAAACTCAGGGTGGAAGGCGATGGCCAGTGATGCAGGCAGCGTCCACGGTGTGGTCGTCCAGATAAGGCCGAAGACCGGCAGACCGGCCAGGGCAGGATCGATGCTCTCAGGCGCAGAGGTCAGCGCATAGCGCACGTAGACCGAGGGCGAGGTGTGCATCTCGTACTCGACCTCCGCCTCGGCCAGTGCGGTTTTGTCGTGCATGCACCAGTAGACCGGGCGCAGGCCCTTGTAAACGAAATCCTTTTCGAAGAAGGCGTAGAACGTCTCGAGGATGCGGGCTTCGTAGTCGAAGCTCATGGTCAGGTACGGGTTGTCCCACCGGCCCAACACACCCATGCGGACGAACTGCGATTTCTGCAGATCAACATACTTCTGCGCGTAGTCGCGGCACTGCTGGCGCACCGTCAGGGCGTCCATCTCCAGCTTCTTACGGCCTAGCTGCTCGTCAACCTTGATTTCGATGGGTAAGCCGTGGCAGTCCCAGCCCGGGACGTAGGGCGCGTCAAAACCGGCCATGGTTTTGGACTTAACGATGAAATCCTTGATGCACTTGTTCAGCGCGTGGCCCAGGTGGATGGCGCCGTTCGCGTATGGGGGGCCGTCGTGCAGGATGTACTTGGGCGCACCGGCGCGGGCGCCGCGAATCTGGCCGTACAGGTCCATGTCCTGCCATGCTTTCAGGCGGGCTGGCTCATTCTGCGGCAGACCGGCCTTCATGGGGAAGGCGGTCTTTGGCAGGTTCAGCGTGTCTTTCATCTGCAGCGGCTTCTTCGCCTCGTCCATCTGGTTCCTCGTACGGGTTTGCCGGGCTTGCCTGCGAGTGGGGAGCGCGGGTGTCCCAAATCTCTATTGTAGAGGCGATTGCGTTGCGCGCCCCTGGTGTGAGTTGTGACTTCCTGCCGGTGAGGTGCGTCCAATACAGCAGCACAGCGGATGGCGCCGAGGTGCGTTTTGCACAAGCTTTTGTAGAATGTATGTTGGACGCCAGCAGTTACGCGCTACGTGCTTTGAGGCCTGACCCGAATAGCCGGGCAGAGGAACGATCTCAGAGCCGGTGCGCCAACCCGCACAACCGTTTCCACGTGCCGCGCGTACTGGAGACAACAGAGATTTGAGGCGATGGCGACACTCACCGATCCGACTGAAACTCCCGTGAGCGAAGAGCGCAAAGCAGAGCGCTCTGGCTGGCATGACACGTCTGCCGGTCCGCGACTTGGCGAGCCTGAAGAATTGACGTCGACAAGCCCGTTCACTTCGCTGGTGCAGAACTTTCGCGACGCTTTCTTTCCAGAGAAGCTGCCGCCGCTGGTGCTGGAATCCAAGCCCATCGCAGTGGCGAACCCGATGGACGTCAAGCGCGATCCGAAGTCGACCGCGGTTGCCGTTGGGGTGCATGCGCTGATTTTCCTGTTGATCTTTTGGATCAGTTCACGGGTCATCAAGGTGGTTGTGGCCAGCAAGCCAAAGGTTGCGGAGATCACGTTCGAGCAGCCACCACCGCCTCAGCCAATCCTGAAGGTGCCCTCGCCCAAGCCTATGGGCGGCGGTGGTGGAGCGCATGATATCGCGCCGGTAACTCAGGGACGTCTCCCAAAGTTCTCGCCCACGCCGATTGTGCCGCCTTCCAATCCGCCAAAGATCGAGCCGAAGCTGACCGTTGATCCAGCGATCAATGTGCAGACCAATCTGCACATGACCAACAACAACATGCCGAATCTAGGTATTCCGAACGCTCCGAATGTGGGCGTGAACTCGCTCGGTAACGGGAGCGGTGGTGGTCTGGGAAGCGGTCGCGGCAACGGTCTTGGGAACGGTTCCGGGGGCAACACTGGTGGCGGAGCGTACCAGATCGGTGGCGATGTTTCCGCACCACAGTTGATCTATCAGGTAGATCCCGAGTTCAGCGAAGAGGCTCGTAAGGCCAAGTTCCAGGGTGAGGTGCTGGTGCACCTGATTGTGGATGCTACTGGCCGCCCGACCCAGGTTCGCGTTATTCGGCCCGTTGGCATGGGTTTGGATGAAAAGGCCCGCGAGGCCGTGGCACAGTACAAGTTTCGTCCCGCGCGCAAGGGTGGACAGGCTGTGCCTGTCGAATTGAACGTGGCAGTGAACTTCCAGATCTTCTAAACGCCGCGAAAGCAGATACGAAAAGGCGCGGCTAGTCGCCGGGCCTTTTCCATTTGCGTCTTCAGCCTGCTTAGAGAGTCGATACGCCGTGCCGTTTCAGGCCTGCTGCAAGCAACTGCTCGGCGGTAATGCCGGTCAGGTGGATGCCAGTGCCTGCAGGCGTATTGACGTCAGGAACCTGCTCCCCGGTGAGGATGCCTGCGTCCAACATGGCTGTGTTTGCCTCGTCCGCTGACTCATAGGCGTGCTCGTACAGTTCTGCCGATGCGGTGGCGCTGCCTACACGCACACGAACGCTGGAGCCCTGTTGAAACATGCTCAGGGTCAGGTCGCCCAGTTTGGTGGCCACGGAGCCGTTCTCAACGTCGTCACCGTCACCGGAGAGATTCCGGGTCTCAGTAAGACCTGAGTTCATGTGTTCTGCTGCTTCTACCTGTCGTGCGCCCGACTCAAGATCCTGATTGTTTGCCATAGCTGCTTAGAGCCCGACATGCATGCAGAGGTTGCGATTCCGCGGAAAGACAGTTCAGCGCGCAGCTAGTTGGGTGATCTCGTCGAAGGTCATGTTTTCAGCCGGGTGGCCGGACCGCTGCTTCCAGTCGAGGAACATGCGTCCATAGCTATCGGTGAAGCACCATGCACGGTCCACGCCCAGGCGCTCCAGCGCTTCGTCGATCCACTGTGGGGTGCCTTCGAGTTCCGCAAAGTCACCGATGGGCGTTTCGTCCAGCACAAGAGCTCCCTGGCCATCATGAAACTCGGTGCGGAACTTCTCGTAACGGAAAACAGGCGAGTAACCCAGTTCCACAAAAACGGCACCCATCGTGTCGCCATCTTCGACATGGGTTTCTGTTTCCAGACGCTCCTTGTAGAAGGACGAGTCGTCGTTGCCCGCGGGTGGACGCTTATGGGTCACGACCCACGCTCCGCCGTACTGGCGCATGCGCAACACCTGTCGACTGCTCAATAGGCGGCGGTCCGGCGTGTCGAATAGCGCATTGCGTTCCATGGTGCGTGGTGTGGCCAATGCAAATCCGGCCCGGAGCGCGCGTGCGTGAAAGCCATGCACATCCGGGACGCAGAACTTCAGCTCAATTTCCGCGTGTGGCATGGGTAGAAGTATAGGTCTATGTCCAACGCCCCTCAGTGGGAAAGAAGTACAGTATTTTGGTGAACCTTACCGCACCGGCTCCACTGACGACCCAGCTTCTGTCTACGGAATCTAAGGGCGATGTCGAGCTTGCTGCGGCGTTGCTGCGTGCCGGCAGGCTGGTAGCTATGCCCACGGAGACCGTGTACGGACTGGCCGCGAATGCCCTGGACCCAGCCGCGGTGCACGGCATCTTCGAGGCAAAAAAGCGGCCTGGCTGGGACCCGTTGATTGTGCACGTCTCCGACGAGACGATGTTGGCGCGAATCGTGCGGGAGATTTCTCCGACCGCCCGGCGTCTGATGGAGGCATTTTGGCCCGGTCCGTTGACGTTGCTGCTGCCACGCGGCGCGGAGGTGCCGGACGCGGTGACTGCGGGGCGTGACCTGGTGGGTGTCCGTATGCCTGCCCATCCTGCGGCACTCGCGCTGATTCGGGCGGCCGGGCTGCCACTGGCTGCGCCCAGCGCCAACCTGTTTGGCCACATTAGCCCTACGACAGCGGATCATGTTCTGGCTGACCTGCGCGGCAGGATCCACGCCGTTCTGGACGCTGGGCCATGCGCCATCGGGGTCGAGTCCACGGTTCTGGATCCTAACGCAATGGTCCTGTACCGACAGGGGGGCGTGAGTGCTGCGGACGTTGAGCGCGTAGCGGGGCAGCTCGTCAACATCTACCAGCCGCCCGCTGTCGAGCACTCCGCGCCAGAAAGTCTGCCATCGCCCGGTGTTGGAATCCGGCACTATGCTCCACGCGCACGCCTCTTGCTAGTTTTGAGTGAGGAGGACATGCGATCCGTTCTGGCTGCTGCCGATGCCGCTGCGACCGGCGCTATGCTGCCTACGGGATGGCTTCCTGAGTGGCGCGGGAAAACTTTTGGTTGGGGTAATTGGACGAACCCGGCGGAGCTGGCGAGAACGCTCTACCAGGGTTTGCGATCCCTGGACGATGGAGCGATTGAAACCATCGTTTGCCCGCTGCCTGCGAGCAGTGGGGAGACTCTTGTCGAGGCTCTACGTGATCGGTTACAGAAGGCCGCGCGCGCTGCTTAGCAATTCCGCTGCTGCTCTGGATTGAGGCACTTGCGTAGTGGCTGTGTTGCGCTCCGCTCAGGGCGATGGAAAATACGCTGCAGGGTCTATCTTGGGATCAGCGCTCTTGGCGCACGCACCATCCCTGAAGAAGCAGCTGTCACACCCGGCCAGTGGACATATCTTCCGCAAATGCATCCAGCGACAGGGAACGCAGAAGGTTGCGCCGCATGCCGCTGTAGACAGCGTCCAGGCCGCGTACAGCATTCTCAATCCAGGAATAGCTGACCGAATCCGCCAGTGTCTCCAGTTCGTGCTGCAGGTCGATGTTGCGGATGCGGTCGCCCGCCCCGGAACGCAGCAGCAGCAGATCCTCAAGCAGACCGGCCAAGGACGACAGCATCGCTTGCGTTTTTTGCTGGCCCTCGGCCCCGGCGCGGTACGTTTCGGTGGTGCGGAACAGATCACTGTGTTCGCTGTCGCTCACGGCGGAACGCAGCAGGACCATTGCGTCGGTGCGGGACGCCAGGTAAGCCTCCAAGTCGAAGCTGAGCGCCCGTCCTGCAGCACCCTGTGCAAGCCTTGCTACAAGGGCGCGTTGGGCAGGTTTCCAGTCCGGTTTGCGGTCGGCCAGCAGCGTTTCCAGCTCAGAGGAGCTGATAGCTCCGAGCCGGACCGGAGCACAGCGGGAGCGGATCGTCGGCAGCAGTTCGCCGGGATGCTCCGCCATCAGGATGATGTGGGCGTACTCCGGCGGTTCTTCCAGAACTTTCAGCAGGCTGTTCGCGGCTTCTTTCATGAAGGCTGCGGAAGGAAACAGGTAGACGCGCCGCTTGGCCTCGCCCGGCAGCGAGTAGATGCTGCCAATCAGCGAGCGCACCTGTCCAAGCTTCACGAGCAGTTGCGGCGGGTCGGGCGGCAGCACCAGCACGTCCGGGTGCGTCTGGATCAGGACGCGCGTTTCCTTTTTGTCGGTCTCACGCAGATCTTCGCGGGCGGCAACCGCAGCCTCGATCAGCGGGGCAAGGTTCATGGACTCGGCGATGCGTGTGCAATTGCGGCACTCGCCGCAGAACGACGCCAGGTCGCCATCGGCGTGGTGTTCACGGGGCTGACGTTCGCACAGCAGGGCCATGGTGATCATCAAGGCCAGCGTGTACTTGCCGGAACCTGCCGGGCCACTTAGCAGCATGGAATGCGGCAGCCGACCGGCAGCAACCGCGCGTCGCAGATGCATTACGGTCGAGCCGTTGCCGACGAAGTCGCTGAACTGGAAATGCTGGCTCACATCGTCAAGCATAGCCGCTAGCTTAGGCAGTGGCGGGTGACGCTGGTCGTGCGTGCAGCCGCATACGCATGGGATAACGTGGCCGCAGCGTGATCTTCTCTTCCACGTCGACAGGCTGCCCGGGGATCCACTCCATGCGCCAGCGCTGCGAGAGCGTTGCCAGCAACAGGACACCTTCCAGCCAGGCGAAACCCTCGCCGATGCACTGGCGCTGGCCCCCGCCAAAGGGGAAGTAGGCGAACTTGTCGCGCTTCGCCTTCTCCTCGTCGGTATGGCGCATCGGGTCGAAGCGCAGTGGGTCAGGGAAGAAGCGCTCGTCGCGCTGGATGATGTATTGCGAAAAGAACCAGTGAGTACCCGGCGGCAGGCGGTACTCGCCCATTTCGATTGGCTGGGTGGACATGCGGCCCATGGCCCATGCTGGCGGGTACAGTCGCATGCCCTCCGCAAAGACCATGGTTGTGTATTTCAGTTGAGGGTAGTCCTCCAGCGTGGCATCGCGGCCACCCAGTACTACCGCAATCTCCTGCGCCATGCGCTCCTGTACCTCAGGATTGGTGGCCAGCAGGTACCAGGTCCAGGAGAGGGCGTTGGCGGTAGTTTCATAGCCCGCGAGGAAGATAGTCAGTACCTCGTCGCGCAGTTGCTCATCGCTTAGGGCTGAACCGTCTTCGTCGCGTGCCAGCAGCAGCATGCTCAGCAGGTCCTTGCGGTCTTCACCGTCGGCTTTGCGTTCCGCGATGATGCGATTCACCACGCGATCGAGCTTGCCGCGCGCTTTGACGAACTTCCTCAGGCCAGGGATGGGCCAGTGCAGGAAGCGTTCGGCGTTCGGAAAAGCGATCAGGAAGTTGTAGATGCCCATGATCTGGTTGGTCTGTTCGTTGATCTCCCGGATGTCGTCATCCACTTCGGTTGCGAACAGGGTGCGAGCCACGATCTCAAGCGAAAGGCTCATCATGGACGCGTTCATGTCGATCACTTCACCGTCATGCCAATGTTCGCGGGCGTCGTGCGTGATGCGGACCATTTCATCGGCATATGCGTTAATCCGCTGCCGGTGAAAAGCGGGAGCGGCAATGCGTCGCGAACGCTTGTGCGTCGGGTCGTCGCTGGTCAGCAGGCCCTCACCCAGCAGGATTTTCAGGCGTTTAATCGTGCGTTCGCGCACAAAGCTGCTGTTCTGATTCACCAGAACTTCGCGGACGTATTCCGGATCGTTCAGAAAAACTATATGGATGCCGAACAGCTTGTAGTGCGCGATCTTGCCCAGATGCTTCGCCATGTACTCGAACAGCCGGATGGGCTTGCCGATGCGTGCCCACGGCTTGTGCAGGTAAAAGGGCAGGGCACGCTTCAGGCCAGGCGGAATGCGCCATGTACCTGTTTTGGTTGTGTAGGTGTACGCCGGACGAAAGGCGAAACCGGGATCTAGCTCAGGATCTTGCATCTGGTCCTTAGACGCTGGACGGGGAGGCTTCCTGCAGGTGCGGGAACCTGTTCAGGACGATGCCACGCACACGTTGTTCGACGGTTTCGATGGTGTCATCACCCTCGATCAGTTGCACCCGTGCCGCGTCGCGTTTCGCAATGTTTAGGTAAGCCTGATGCACCCGCCGGTAAAAGGCTTCTCCTTCTGTCTCGAAGCGGTTCTCGTCGGCTGCACCTCCTTCCTTTTGCTGGCGGTTGCGGCTACGCGCCCGGTGCAGTGCTGCGTCCACATCAGGCAGCAGAAGAATGGTCAGGTCAGGCTGCAGATTGTCGCAAACCGCACGATGCAGGGCAAGTACCCGGTCCGAACCAAGGCCACGTCCGGCACCCTGATAGGCTTCGCTGGAATCGGTATACCGGTCACACAGGATGATTTTGCCGGATGCGAGTCCCGGCTGGATGATCTCGCGGATGGATTGTGCGCGGTCCCCAAACATCAGGGCGAGTTCGGTAAGCGGTGCGATCTGCCCCACGCCTTCCGCCCCGCGTGAGTCGAGCAGGATGGCTCGAATCCGCTCTCCCAGTGCTGTTCCGCCTGGTTGTCGCAACAGAACAGGCTCATGATGACGCGATCGCAACCATGTCGCTAGGCGGGCAATCTGCGTCGTCTTGCCAGAGCCGTCTGGACCTTCAAAGGTGATGAAGATGCCCTTGTCCGTTGGCGTCATCACGGCTTCACGTTCAACTTGAAGTCGGCATGGGCCTGCGTCAGCAGGTCAATGTCGAGCGTTCCCTCCTGACCCTCGTTAAAGGAAGGCCCGGTCTGCGCGTGCTCCACGTTCTTGGCGTCGATAAAGCTGATCTTCACCGGACCGCTGCCAAGCAGTTTGAAGCGGTAGTGAAATGTTGCCCCGGGGGCAAGCTGCTGTGTGCCAAAGCTCGCGCTGGGGTACTCCACCTGGATGACATTCAGCGGGGCAGACGTGCGATTTGTAATGGTCGCCTGGATGTAGTGTGAGTGGCAGCCTTGCAGAAACGCGCACGCAGCCAAAACCAAGGTGGACCGGAAACGTCGCATACCGAAGCGTAACAGGGGAGTGGAGGGCCGCACGTATGGAGCGTTACTCAAGGATGCGCGAACTTAGCACGACGCCACTGCGGCCATCGTGCAGCATGATGGGAAACGCCATGACGCTCCAGGTTGAAGCGGCCTCTCCTTGCCGCGGCGACAACAGAAGGCCACGACGGGTGCGATCGATGTAGGTTTCGCGCGTGGTCGACACGGTCTGCAAAACCTCGCGCCAGTCACGCATCAGATCGCCCATCTCCGCAAAGGCGTTGCGCCCGGTGAACCATGCCTGCGGCTTGTCGAGATAGGCTGCGGCACTGTCATTAACGTAGTGCCAGTTGCCTTCGGCATCCAGGATCTGCACCAGAACATCGACACCGATCGCCAAGGCAATGCGGTTGTAATAGAACTCCCTCGCATCCACTACGACCGGACCACCGCGACGTTTTGCTTCCAGGCCACGAAGTGCGCTTAGCAGGTCATCAATGGAGCTGTAACCCTTGAGCAGGTGCATGTCTTCCATGCCGCCGAACTTACGCTCCAGGGTCGCAGAAAGAATGATGATCGGAACTTCAGGCCGTTGCCGTCTAAGTTTGGCAGCAACCTCTGTGCCGAATTTCCCGTGCCCAAGGTGGTAGTCAAGAACTGCAATGTCGGTGCGATCGAGTAGTTCCGTTGCTTCTTCGATAGAGCTGGTCGGCAGGGCGTCGTAGCCGTTTTGCCGAAGTACAGCCGACCGCAAGAGCAGGTTTGCCGAATCATCGTCCAAGAGCAGAACCCGCACGGGGACTCTGGCTTCGTTCGCTGCCTGCTGATCGTCCGATTGTGGTGGCTGCGTATCCATGCGACTGATCGTTGTGATGCTGTCCGGCTTTCGACAGTCACCCGACGCCGCGAGGGTTAGCTCACTTGAGCCCAGTCAGCTTCTGCACGGCACGTAGATCTCGCACCATATCGGGCAGGCGGGTAAAGGCAGCCACGGTGCGCAACCACTGCCGGTTGTCCATGGCCGGGTAGCCGGAAACGGTTGATCCCGCGGCAACATCGTTGGGTACACCACTCTGTGCTGTGACAATGGCTCGGTCGCCGACCTTGCAGTGCCCGGCAACGCCCACCTGACCGGCAAGAATGACTCCGTTGCCGATAATGGTCGATCCCGCAAGGCCAACCTGGGCGCACAGCAATGTATGTTCACCCACGCTGGAACCGTGGCCTACCTGGACCAGATTGTCGATCTTGGTGCCTGCACCGATGCGTGTTTCGCCCACGCTGGCGCGGTCCACGCAGGCATTGGACTGTACCTCGACACCGTTCTCGAGAACCGCAGGTCCAGATTGCACGATCTTGGTCCAATCACCGCTGGTTTCTCGCGCGTAGCCGAAGCCGTCGCCGCCGATGATGGCGCCATTCTGCAGGACCACATCGTCTCCCAGGCGACAAAACTCACGCACCACGGCGTGGGCGTGCGCAAAGAAGTTATCGCCGATCTCAACGCCTTCGTATAGGACCACATGCGGCAGAAGCACGGCGCCTGAGCCGATCTTCACATGCGCGCTCACCACCACATAAGCACCCACATGCGCGTTTGCACCCAAAACAGCGGTGCTGTCGATGACAGCCGTGGGATGCACCGAGGGCGGGTAGCGGGGCGCGTCATAGAACATGGCAACTGCATCCGCAAAGGCGCGGTAGCAGTTTGCAATCCGAAGTGCGGCCGGACCCTCAAACGCAGGGAAGTCCGGTTCAACAAGAACAGCCCCGGCCCGTGTTGTGCGTACAAGCGGGGCATACCTGGGATTCGCCAGAAAGCTGACCTGGTCGGGAGCGGCGTGTTCGAGTCCCGCAACGCCGGAGATCTCTCTTTCTCCGTCGCCGTGCAGTTCCGCACCCAGGCGCCGGGCCAACTCCGATAGCTTCATGAATTCCTCCCGAGTTCTGCCGGATGAAACCTCATGGGCGCTGCACGTTTTCCGGGTTCAGCAAGAGCTGGACCGCTTCCTGCAGTGAAGGCACGGCCGGCAGCAGCACGATGTTGGTTGCATTCAGCGTGGAGTGGTACGGCAATGTCTTCACCATCAGTTCACGCAGCATGACGTTGATCTCGATGTGGGTATAGGCGTCATGCCCGTTGGGAAGCGGCTGCTGTTCGTATGTCATGGTGCCGCCCTGGTACACGCGCGCCAGCAGCCCTAAGGCGAGATTCAGGTTCTTTGTAACATTCACCTCGATGCGCAGGAGGTGGTGTGTCTCCGCATCGATCCACATGCGACCCGCCAGGCCGGGCAATAACGATTGCACGGTTGAGGCTGGCCTGAAGGCGGGATTTGGCGTGTAGTCAAGAACGACCTGCCTGGAGCGGAACTGCGGCAGCTGAGGCTGATCTGGTGTAAGTACGAAGTTCATGGCTGCGGGCATGGCCGTGATGAGTTCAAGACCATACTTGTCTGAGCTGTCGCTGCTGCGGCGGTGCCTCGCCATGTCACCAGGGCTCAGGGATCGAAGTCGGTCCAGCTCTGCCGCATCCTCTTCCGGCGACAACCATGTGCCATGGTGCTTCAGGGTGCGCGCCACATTGCCGTCGCTACTCTCAACCACGTTCCTGATGCTGTCTTCCTTGCTGTCGACCCGGTGCACCTGGTAGCGAAGACTCCACCCGGCGTGGTGCATGTCCTCAAGCTGGAAACGCACCGCGTCCTGCACCATGGACGTTACAGCCTGCGCGGTTTGCTGCGCAGTGGCCGCGGCCGAA
Source organism: Janthinobacterium lividum (assembly GCA_050954525.1). Lineage (GTDB taxonomy): Bacteria > Acidobacteriota > Terriglobia > Terriglobales > Acidobacteriaceae > Terriglobus. The sequence goes on along the minus strand of JBPBPZ010000024.1, from coordinate 28,155 downwards.
ATGGTGATTGCAGCTACGCCACAGAGAAGGGCAGCAACCGATCTGTAATGGGCGCAGGTCACGGCAACAGGATACTTCTACCAGCCCTGCTGTGCGGAGTGTGTCTGCGCGAATCCCACTGGATGCCCCCGGCTTGCTTAGGCGCCTGCCGATGCTTAGACTCACCGAAGGTTGAGTCAGGAGCGCACGATGGCGGTAGAAGGATCCACGGTTCTTGGAAAGTCGATTACAGTGCGCGGAGAAATCATCGGTTCAGAAGATTTGACGATCGATGGTGTTGTCGACGGAACGATCACGTTGACCGAAAGCCGGCTCACGGTGGGTCCGAATGCAAAGGTAACGGCGAACCTGCAGGTGCATGATGCGATCATTCTTGGCCACTGCGAGGGCGCAACCACTGCAACCGGCCGTGTAGAGTTGCGCAAGGGCGGTACCCTTCTGGGAGACCTGACTGCTGCTCGCCTTTCCATTGAAGACAGCGCCACCATGCGCGGCAATGTTTCGTTGACCGGCAGCAAGGAATAAGATTGCAAGACTGTTGGGGGCGATGTGCGTCTATTTGGTGGGAGTGAGGCTCGCAACGCCGCTGCCAGGATTTCTGCTCGAGTCCCACGCATCTCAAGCGGCTGGTCAGCCCTTCTAAAATCCCTGCGTGAGAACGAGGGCCAGAGGGTTCTGGACATCGGACCCACTTCGTCCACGAACATCAACTTCCTGACCGACCTTGGGCACAGCGTCTACATGGCGAATGTCATCGGGGAAGCTGCGGATCCTAAATGGGCCCCGGCGGAACCAGGTGCGCCGTTTCCTTCAGAAGCGTTTCTGCAGGAAAACCTGAATTTCAGCGGCAGACATTTCGACACAGTTTTGTTCTGGGATACGGGCGATTACCTGCCGAGAGAGCTTCGTGAGGCGGTTGTTGAGCGCATTTTTCAGGTGCTCGAGCCAGGAGGACAGCTGCTGGCGTTTTTCCATGTAAAACCCGATCAGGAGCTGCACCGGTACCACCTCCGGGAGGATGGTCAGATCGACGTGCAGTACCTTGCGGATCGTGCTCCGGGCGAGATATTGAACAACCGACAGATAGAGAACCTGTTCGCGGCATACAGCGGGTACAAATTCTTTCTGGCGAAGGACAATCTCCGCGAAGTTCTGGTGACACGCTAAGAGGGAGGCGCAGGCGCCTCCCTCTTAGGAAGATGTCAAGGCAATCGAAGTCTTACGAATCCTTCCGGCGCTCTGCCCAACGCCGTTTCTGTGCATCGGCAATCCGCTTCCGGGCTTCCGGGCTCAAATTCCGCTTGGTACGCGTAGCCGACGTATTCTTTGCGGCAACAGTTGCAGTGGGCGTGGCATTCTTACGGGGCCGGCCTACGCTCTTCTTCACTGCGACATCTGCCATTGCTGAGCCGGAAAGCAGAACGCGTGCCTGTTGCAGTTTTGCAATTTGAGCATCGATCTCGGCAAGGATGCGTGTTACTTCCAAAATGAAACCTCCTAAGCAGAGCTGGATATAAGTGAGGTGTGACGAATCTCGGCATAGATGCAGCGGGCGCTGCAAGTCACTAGTTATCAGCTAGGCTATATCTATAAGAAGCATCCTTAGCGCAACGGCGTTGCATCGGTGTTGCCATTATTCGCCGCAGTTAAGGAATAGCCGGGCCCATCTTCCTCTGTGTCCTGAAAACGAGACACCGCTCCAAGACCACGCCGTTGGCTTTGTTCTTCAATGCTGACGTGTAATTGCTCCAAAGTAGCGTCACGATTGCTTGCGTACTCGTCTGCAAAGCGGTTCAAGGCATACGTGACAATGTCCGAGTGGTGCAGGTGCTCCATGTCCGCGTCGCGCCTGAGGTTGAGCCATAAGCGGTGTACTAATTGCACGTCGCTCGCAGGGATACTTGGCGCATGCGGACCAATATGGAAGCTTTCCGCGTCGCCACCGGCAGGCACCACATAAAAAGTAAATTGCCGCTTCGGTTCTGGTAGAGCTTCCCAGGCCTGTCCAACGTGGTACGCCTGCTCCTGCGCCGTGAGCTTTGTAGAAAGCCCGGCAACTACCGCGGCTACATCGAGGGCATTCGCAGTACGAACGATTGCCGCGAAAATGTCACCCGCCGGAACAACAACAAGCCCGATGTGCTTTCCAAAACTTTCTGCTACAGAGACTGCCTTGGTAAACAACATCTGCTCATGTTCACTAAATAATTGCTCCGATGCGTCCACGTACTCCGGTCCGCCGGCACCCATCATTCGCGCAGCCAGAACTACAAGGTCCTGATCCTCTGTGTCGGTTCTGGCCAGGGCCCACTTCAGCGCATGTGGTGTACTTGCATCGCGCATGGTGACCAGCACACCGCCAGAACGAATGGCGAGGTCATCTCTGCCGACCTCTTCGGAATGCTGCAGCTGAAAGTGTTCCTTCATTTGCCTTTCGGTCGCCTTGTGACGCCGTTTGTTATCCCGCTCGGAGAGCGTGAAGACGATAAAGAAACCCAGTGCGAACACAATGCCACTGACTGTCGCTACAGATTTGGTAAACAGGTTAACTATCGCCGTGGTGAGCAGTACAAGAAAGACACAGAACAGACCAATAGGAAGCTCTGTCTTGCCGATCTGTAAGTTCAACGGTGTCTTTGCACCACGCTCGCCCTTGTATTTCCACCGAAGGACAAGCATAGCAAGTGCATTAAAGGTGAAGCTCCAGATCACACCAAAGGCATACGCCTCGCCAATTACTATGACGTTGCCTCGTGTAAGCACGATTACAAGTAACTGAATAGCAGCTACAAGATTGACAATGCGATAGCTCGTACCGAACCGCTTCTGCGGTTTGCGGAACCAGTCCGTCAGTACACCATCTTCAGCCACGCGCATCAGCACGCCGGTAGAACCAACAATGGCGGTATTTACCGCACCACCCAGGATAAGAAAGCCGACGATGACAACAAAGACCCGGAAGGCTACCCGCATGGCCAGCGGACCCACCATGTACATCGCCATACCAGCGATCAGGTTGTCGCGGTAAACACTTACACGCACGCTGTCTGGAATGAGCATGACAGCCAGCAGAGAACCTATACCGGTAAAGATCGCACTATAAATAGCGATTACAAGCGCTGCTCGCTTCAGGTTCTTGAGCTTCGGATGTTCGATTTCGCGATTAACCTGCGCAAGTGATTCCTCACCGCTCATGGCGAGGACTGAGTGACCAAACGCCATCAGAATGCCGAACACGCCCAGATTGCGTGCAAAGCTGGTTCCTTTGAGGAAGCCCAAAGCGTTGTCAGAGAACTTCAGGTTAGCCGGCGTAGGCAGCGGCGGCAGATGGGCCCCGACATGACCCACACTGAACAGACCCCATCCGATCAGAATCACGACCATGATGGTTGTGATTTTCATGATGGTCAGCGCCTTTTCACTGGATTCCTCGATGCCCTTGATGTTCTGCCACCAGAAATACAGCGTAATCAGGATGGCGATGAAGGCAGAGGTGTGGTCCACATTGAACTGGCGAACCTGTCCCAGGCTGTTGTGAGCCATGGTGTGGAAGCGGGGACTGACAGCGGCCTGCGCTATAAAGCCGTTCAACATACCTACGACGTACTGCCCGGCCGACACGCCTGAAATCGGCCCCGTAAGTACATAGTCGAACATCAACGCCGATACGCTGATCTTGGCAAAGGTGCCGCCCAGGGCTTCCTTCACAATGCGGTAGACACCGCCCCGGGTGTACATGGAGCAGCTCTCAACATAGAGAGCACGCACCGCATAGGCGAAGAGGACCACGGCCAGAATGAGCCACGGAGCAGATTTGCCTACGGCTTCTTCCGCAATCCCGCCCGCGTAAAAAGCAGAGGAGCCAAGATCGTTCAGAACGATTGCGGCTGCACGCCAGAAAGATATGAAGGTGAGCATCACAGAGGATGCAACGACCAGGCGTACTTTGCTGGACTGGGGTAGTGCGGTTGTGCGTTTTAACGCCATGTACTTAGAGAACCGTTCGCATTCAGGTGACGAGTAACTGCTGCAGGAGCGAACGCCCAGCGATAAATCGAATGCTGTGCATAGATTGAGTCAAAGCTAGTTCAAGCCCTCGTGGGTAGAACTCTCATTGCCGCTGTCGGAGAGAAAATCTGTGATGTCGCTTGCCAGCGTGATGACCACAACTATGCTGGAACCCGCCATACCCAGAAGGAACATTGGTATAAGCAGGTGAGATAGCGACCGAATCACCAAATCGAGCATAAGACAAGTCTATGCTTGTTCGTCTGAGATGAACAGGGGTGCTAGACTCCACGCGATGCAGTTTCCAGCACCACGCACAGCAGCCTTGATTGTGTTATCCAGCCTGCTGCAGACACTTTCGTTCCCCGTAGCAGGACCATTGCCAGCCTGGCGGGCGGCGTTGGCCTGGCTGGCACTCGCTCCGCTGCTTTGGCTTTTGCTGCCAACGAAGGCTTTGCCGGTCAGTAAGGCTGCTGGTATCGGGTACGCCAGCGGTGTGCTCTGGTACCTGGGCACGTGTTACTGGGTGTACGCCACTATGCATGTGTACGGCGGCCTTCCGCCGTCCATGTCACTGCTGGCGCTGTTCCTGATGTGTCTTTACCTGGGCTTGTATCATGCTCTATTTGCAGCACTTGTTGCGCTTAGCGCGCGCTTGGGAAGGGTCGCAGCGCTGGTGGCCGTCCCCGTGCTTTGGGTGGCAGTTGAACTTGCACGAGCCCGTGTCACCAGCTTTCCCTGGAATCTGCTTGGGTATGCCCAGGTCGATAACAGCATCCTGACGCAGCTTGCACCCGTGACAGGGGTGTACGGCATCAGTTTCGTTCTTGTCGCAGTCAATGCTGCGCTCGCTGCGGTTCTTGTACTACCCAGGCGCCGGTTGCCGGCAAGGATTGTCATGGTGGCGGCTGTGCTTGCGGCGGCTCTTCAAAATGCTGGCATGTCGATGCAGTCTCGTATTCAGATGGGGACGCAGAAAGCTGTTCTTTTGCAGCCAAACCTGGCTGTGGGCAGTGGGGAAGCTCTGAACGCCGGCACCTTATCAGCCTCATCCAGCCTGCTGAGTCTGCAGGCATCGGCGATGGACGACGCCCCCACCAGAGTGGTTCTGTGGCCGGAATCGCCATCGCCCTTCCAGACCGACCGGCCTGAGTTCAGCGGAACAGTCGGGCGTCTGGCAGAGCAACTTGGAAGCCCCGTGATCGCAGGTGCCGTTGGGATTCAACGCAGCGTCATTCCCGGACGTGATGCTTCGGTCTACAACTCCGCCGTCCTGTTCACGCCGTCCAGTGGGCTTACGTCGAGTTACAACAAGATTCACCTGGTGCCATTTGGTGAGTTTGTGCCTTACGCAGACCTGTTTCGGTTCGCCAGTGGTCTGACACAAGCCGTGGGTACGTTTAACCGCGGAACGGAGCGCAAGCCCCTGGCAGCAGATGGCCACAGATATGGTGTGTTCCTTTGTTACGAATCCATTTTTGGCGATGAAGTTAGGCGTTTTGTCGACGACGGGGCCGATGTTCTGGTGAACCTTTCGGACGATGGCTGGTACGGGGACAGCAGCGCGCCATTCCAGCACATCAATATGGCCCGCATGCGCGCAATCGAGAATCGGCGATGGCTCTTACGCGACACAAACAATGGCATAACGGCTTCGATCAACCCCAACGGGCGGGTTGTTGAGGCTATGCCAAGAAACCGCCGCGGAGCCGTGGCGGTGCACTTTGACTACCTGACGGAAAAGACTTTCTACACGCGCCACGGCGACGTTTTTGCGTATGGCTGCACGCTGCTGTCCGTCTTGGTAGCCGGTGCGTCGTTGCTTCGGCGAAATCATGAGGCAGTAAACTAACGGTATGTTGACTGATTTGGAATACAGCTACTCCCCGGTTCGCGAGCGTGTACGCGATCTGCGGGAGTATCTTTGACTCGCCCAAACTGAAGAAGCAACTTGCCGTGCTGGAAATAGAGGTTGCAGACCCTGCCGTGTGGGCTGACGCAGCCCGGTCACAGCCACTGATGCGCGAGCGTAAGCGCCTGGAGACCCTGCTGGCAGACGATGCCGAGCTAGCGCGACGCGCGGAAGAGGCAGAGGCTTACTTCGAACTGGCGCGTGAAGGCGAGGACGTTGAGGCAGACCTGGCGCGCGCCATTGGCGAAGTGGAGCGATTTGCGGAAGTGCTTGATTCCAGAACCATGCTCTCGCAGGAAACCGATCCCCTGAACGCGATTGTGACTGTGCATCCTGGTGCTGGCGGCACTGAAAGCCAGGACTGGGCCGAGATGCTGATGCGCATGTACCTGCGCTGGGCCGAGCGTGAGGGCTTCAAGGCAGAAATCAACGAAATACAAGACGGTGACGAAGCAGGCATCAAGTCGGCGACCTTTACCGTGACCGGTGATTTCGCCTTCGGCCTGCTGAGTGGCGAAACGGGCGTGCACCGCCTGGTGCGCATTTCGCCCTTCGATTCTGCCAAGCGGCGACACACGTCGTTTTCGTCGGTGTACGTATCGCCCGAGATTGATGACACGATTGTCATCGACATCAAGCCGGACGAGTTGCGCATCGACACCTACCGCTCGGGCGGCAAGGGCGGGCAGCATGTAAATACGACGGATTCTGCTGTAAGAATCACGCACCTGCCAACCGGCATCGTAGCGGGATGCCAGAACGAACGCTCCCAGCACAAGAACAAGGACAAGGCCATGAAGATGTTGCGGTCGCGCCTGTACGAGTTTGAGCTGGAGAAGAAGCGTGCTGTGACGAAGAAGCTCGAAGATTCCAAGCTCGATATCGGCTTCGGATCACAGATACGGTCCTACGTGCTTCAGCCTTACCGCATGGCAAAAGATCTGCGCACAAGGGTCGAAGTCGGCGATGTGGATCGTGTGCTGGATGGCGACTTGCAGCCATTCATACGCGGCTATCTGAAGTTGCGGCGCGAAGGCGCACAGCCCGCCGCGCTGGTAGACGATGAGGATATCGAATAGGAGAGTCGTGCTGGCTAAGGGCCACAGCTTTGATCTGAGACGCTGCATGTTTGCATCACATTCAGCATGGAAACGACCGCGCTTGAATCGGAACTCAGAACACAGTTGAAGGCATTGCTGGATGGAGGCCAGGCTCATGCGACGTTTCGTGACGCTGTAGCTGACCTTCCACTCAATTTGCAGGGGCGGACCCCGACGGGCCTGCCCTACTCACCCTGGCAGTTGCTCGAACACATGCGCATCGCGCAGAGGGACATACTCGACTTCAGCAGCAATGAAGACGGGCAGTACAAGCCCATGAAGTGGCCGGACAGTTACTGGCCGAAGAGTCCAGAACCGCCTGCACAGGACGCGTGGGAGCGCAGTGTTGAGGCAATCGAAAGTGATCGCGCTGCTTTCGAGCAGCTGCTGCAGGCACGCGACCTGACCGTGCCATTTCCATGGGGCGACGGGCAGAATCTGCTTCGTCAGGCGTTGTTAATCGCCGACCACGAGAGCTACCACGTCGGCGAGCTGATTGTGACGCGCCGACTGCTGGGCGCATGGAAGCCCAAGGCAGGTCACGCATGAACGAGCGGGACGTGATTGCAGCCATGCTTGCAGCAAAGACGGTCGCGGTGGTCGGTCTCTCCGCCGATGCCGGCAAGCCGAGTCACTATGTATCGGCGTACCTGCAACAGGCAGGGAAACGTATCCTGCCGGTGAACCCGGCACTTGAGCAAGTGCTTGGAGTCGAGAGCTACCCGTCACTCCGAGACTTGCCTGAGAAGCCGGATCTGGTGAACGTGTTCCGCCTGCCGCGGGCGATCCCGGCCATTGTGGACGAGATGATCGAGCTCGGCCTGGACGCGTTGTGGGTACAACTGGGTATTCGGAATGAAGAGGCCGCAGCCAAGGCAGAGGCGCACGGCATTCGCGTGGTGATGGATCGCTGCATCATGATCGATCACCGCTCCATGCCGAGGTAAATCTGCCCGGTGTCTGGTGACGGTCCTACAATGAGCAAATGAAGTCTTCCCGGATGGTTCGCCTGCTTGCGTTGGTTTTGACGTTGCTGCCATGCCTGTCGCCTGCGCAGGTTGGCGCGACGCTCGGCAACGGCGGCCCCGGTCCAATCAAGGGTCAGCACCTTACCGTGGAACTGGTAAGTGCAGGCCCCGCTATTGCTCAGGGCGGGCAGCAGACGGTAGGCTTCGTGTTCTCCATGGAGAACGGCTGGCATGTCTACTGGCGCAATGCAGGTTTCGCCGGATTTCCACCAAAAGTGAAATGGACCTTGCCGAACGGCCTTTCGGCGGGTCCGCTGCAATTCGCAGCACCGGAGCGCCTTCCGCTGGAAAGTACCGTCGATTACGGTTATGAAGATTCAATCGCGTACCCAGTCGCAATTTCTGCCGATCCAAAGGCGAAAGCTGATAAAGCCGGCAACGTACACCTGCTTGCGAGCCTGAACTGGCTGGTGTGCAAGGAGACCTGTGTCCCAGGTAAGGCGGATCTTGGCCTGGACCTGAAGCTTGTGCCGGCCGGTACGCCTGTAAGTCATGAGGGTGAGCAGGTGGGCTCCCTTGGATCTGCACTGAAGCAGATGCCCAAGCCGCTGCCGCCCGGCTACAGCTTTTCCGCGGGAAGTAACGGCAAAGACCTTGTTCTGACCGCGAAGCTGGGCAACGAAGCCAAAGACGCCGAGTTTTACCCCATCGACCAGGACATGATTGCCGACACAAGCGATCAGCCCGTTGACGCAACAGCCGATGGCGCGCGTATCTACATGGAGCGTGCCCAAGGCGCAAAAACAGCCCCAAAAACTCTGCACGGCCTGTTCAAACTGTCGGACGAGGAGACGTACGAAATCAACGTCCCGGTTGTGCCGGGCCCGGCTATCGCTCCGCAGGCGGCCAACAATGGCTCCGCTGGAGCGGTCACAGCGACAGGTGCTGTGGCGCTTGCCTTTATCGGCGGCATGCTTCTGAACCTGATGCCGTGTGTCTTTCCCGTGCTTTTTCTGAAAGCTCTCTCGCTGCTGCAAACTTCATCGGAAGAACGGCACCGCGTGCGAACGCATGGTGTGGCCTATACGGCGGGCATTGTTGCTTCGTTCTGGCTGGTGGTGGCCGTGCTGCTGGTGCTGCGGGCCGGCGGCAAGCAGTTTGGCTGGGGATTCCAGCTGCAGTCGCCTGGGTTTGTGGCGGTGCTGGCGGCCTTCCTGTTTTTCTTTGCCTTGTCGCTGGCGGGCATGTTTGATTTCGGCTTGTCGCTCACCAGCAAGGGAAACACCCTGGCGCAGAAGGGTGGCTACTCCGGTAGCTTCTTTACCGGTGTGCTTGCGACCGTTGTAGCCACGCCTTGCGTCGGGCCGTTTATGGGCGCAGCGATTGGGTTCGCACTGGCCCAGCCCGCCATCGTGACTTTCCTTGTATTTACCTCGCTCGCGCTGGGACTGGCTGCGCCTTACATGCTGTTGAGCCTGCAACCCGCCTGGGTGAAGCTGCTGCCGAAACCGGGCGCGTGGATGGAAGTGCTGAAGCAGATCACTGCCTTGCCGCTGTTTGCAACCGTGATTTGGCTGGTGTACGTCTACGGAGCACTGTTCGGTGGCGGCAGCGATGCTTCCGAAGGCATTACGCGCATGGCGTGGCTGCTGGCCGGGCTGCTGCTCATTGCGATTGCGGCCTGGGTGCTTGGGCGCTGGCCCGCTCGCAGAAGCAGCACGCTGGTCGCTGCGGCACTGGCTGTTTGTGCGATTGCGGTGCCGCTTGGCGCATCGCGCAAAAGCGCATCAGCCGTAGTTTGGCAGCCCTTCTCTGTAAGCGCGATCAAGGATGCGCGTGCCAGCGGGAAGGCCGTTTTTGTAGACTTTACGGCGGCGTGGTGCCTCAGCTGCCAGGTAAATGAGCGCGTGGTTCTGAAGTCGGACGACGTGCAGCAGCAACTCAGTGGCGGCAAAGTGATTGCCATGCGGGCGGACTGGACCCAGTACGACGAGAAGATCACGGCTGCGCTGCAGGCTGTCGGGCGCAGCGGTGTGCCGACGTACATCATCTATCCGGCCGACACGTCTGCCGCGCCCGATGTACTGCCTGAGATCCTGAGCAAGGGTGTGGTTCTGGACGCAATGAAGCGGGACATCAAGCACTAACCGTCTCGCGAACCGTTCAGCTTTTACCTTCGGCGGCCTGGCGAAGGCGTGCGATTTCTTCCATGCGAACGGCGAGCTGCCGTTCACGACCCTGGTCGGTCGGGCGGTAGTATCGCCTGTCTTCCAGACCTGCGGGAAGGCACTGCATGTCGGCAACGCGCCCCGGCAGGTCATGCGCGTACTGGTAATCCTTGCCGTAGCCGATGTCTTTCAACAAACGGGTGTGAGCATTGCGCAGGTGCAGCGGCACCGGTTGCGTGCCGGTCGCTTCCACGTCTGTTCCGGCCTCGTTGTAGGCGACATACACGGCGTTCGATTTCGGAGCCAGGGCAAGGTAGACCACAGCCTGCGCCAACGCCAGTTCGCCCTCCGGCGAGCCAAGCAGGTGCATGGCCTGCTGCGCTGACAACGTGAGGTTCAACGCTTCGGGAGCGGCCAGGCCGATGTCCTCTACCGCCATGCGGACCACCCGGCGGGCGACGTACATGGCATCCTCACCGGCGGCCAGCATGCGCCTAAGCCAGTAAATGGCTGCGTCCGCGTCGGAGTTTCGGACGCTCTTGTGCAGTGCAGAGATCAGGTCGAAATGCTGCTCGCCGCTCTTGTCGTACAGCAGGGTGCGTTGCTGCAATGCCTCGCCGACAAGCTCCTGCGTCAGCACCTCTCCACCACGGGCTTTAAGCAGCCGAGCAGCGGTGTCGAGCGCGTTCAAGGCATAGCGCGCATCACCGTTGCTGTAACTTGCAATGTGCCGCAGCGCTTCCTCGTCCGCGCTGATCCCGATGGATCCCAGGCCGCGTTCCGGGTCGTGCAGGGCACGCTGCAGGAGCGAGACGACCTCCTCCTGCGAGATAGATTGCAGGACATACACGCGGCACCGCGAAAGCAGGGCGGCATTGATTTCGAACGATGGGTTCTCTGTGGTCGCGCCAATCAAACGGAGCGCTCCACGTTCCACGTAGGGCAGAAAAGCGTCCTGCTGTGCCTTGTTGAAGCGATGAATTTCGTCCACAAACAGGATGGTGCGCATACCACGGGCTGCCCCACGCTCTGCGTCGGCCATGACCTGCTTGATTTCCTTGATGCCGCTGGTCACTGCAGAGAACTCGATAAAGCTGGCGCTTGTGGTGTTTGCGATGATTTTTGCGAGGGTCGTTTTACCGGTGCCCGGCGGTCCCCAAAAGACCATCGATCCGGTTTCGCCGCGTTCAATCGCGAGCCGCAGAGGTTTGCCCGCGCCGACCAGGTGCTGCTGACCGGTAAACTCGTCCAGCGTGCGTGGCCGCATCCGTTCTGGCAGCGGTATGTCCGACGAGGTCTGAGGTAGCGAGGTGTCTTCGTGCGAGTCGAACAGATTCATGGAAGCGCCCGCAGGCGCTGCTGCGCCGCTTCATACAGCAGCAGGGAACCAGCTACGGCGGCGTTCAGGCTTTCGGTCGGTCCTGCCGTGGCCAGCGTAAGCCGTTCGTCCGCGACCTGCAGCATGGCGGATGAGACGCCTGCCCCCTCATTGCCTACGACAAGAACAACGGTCCCGACCAGCGAAGTATTGTGGGCAAATGCGCCGTCTCGCGGAACTGCGGCAAAGATACGAGCTTCCACTTGACGCAAGTGGGCCAAAAGATCGTCCGTCCAGCGTGGCAGTGGAAGGCGAAAAGCGGCACCTGCCGCAGCCCGCAGGCACTTGCCGTTCCAGGGGTCGACCGTGTTTCTGGTAAGCACAACGGCTGCCGCGCCAAACGCCTCTGCCGAGCGGATCAGCGTGCCCAGGTTGCCAGGGTCCTGCAAGCCGTCGGCGACCAGCAACAGGTCACCTGTGCGAGGCTGGTAGCTCGCCTGGGGGCGCTGCAGCACAGCTGCTACACCCTGGGCGTGCTCCGTGGAAGTGACGCTGTTGAACGCCTCGGTAGAGAGCACGATGATCTCAGTGATAAGGTCCGGTTGGATCTGCTCCAACGCGGCAGTCTGGTCTTCGCGGACGAAAATCGTTTGCAGGGTCAAGCCACTTGCAACGGCTTCACGCAGCAGGTGAAAGCCTTCGATGCCAACCACGTCGCCCTGTCGTGACGATAGAACGGCACGCAAGGCTCGGACGCGGGGATTGGCCTTGCTGCTGATCCGTTCAGACACCTTCGGATTTTACGCCGCCAGGTGCTGTCTGTGAGCGCCGGAATGCGAACGCAAGAGCGCGTATGTGCTACCGTGCTGTTCTAAGTGTTGCTGTAGGAGCGTGCATGACGGCTGAGATGTTGCGTATTCATCCGGATGAGCCGGAACCGGATTTGGTGCGCCATGTAGCGCGCTGCCTGGATAGCGGTATGGTCGTTGCTTTGCCGACCGATACCTTTTACGGGCTGGCAGTTGACCCGGTAAATCTGCGCGCTGTTGAGCAGATTTACGATCTCAAGTCCCGTGCGAAGCACAAGCCTTTGTCGTTGCTGATTGCAAGCGTGGCGCAGGGCTACGAGCTGGCTCGTGATCTGGATTCTGCGTTTGACAGTTTGGCAGAGAAGTTCTGGCCGGGGCCCCTGACCATTATTGTGAAGGCAGGATCGCGGCTGCCGCTGCGGGTGACGGCGCACACAGGAAACGTCGCCCTGCGTGTGCCGGAGGCACCGATCGCCCGCGCCGTGGTGGAACAACTCGGCCTGCCTATCACCGCGACTTCAGCCAATCTCGCCGGGCTGCCAGAGTGTACGCACGCACGTTGCGTTCGCGAACAGCTCGGAAGCCAGATTCCCTTGATTGTGGACGGTGGGCCGACTGCCCGGTCGCAGCCGACGACCATTGTGGACCTGAGCGGCGGCGGTAATTCGTGGATGATCCTGCGTGAGGGTGCCATCCCGACCCATGAAATAGCCCTGGCGCTGCAGCGCTAGATCCTGGAGTGCAGCGTCATGGCAAGGACGGGAAACCGACGGCAGAAGCAGAAAAAGAGCGGTCACCCTCTGCTGACCTTGAGCCTGGTGCTTTTGCTGGCGATAGCCGCCTGGTTCGCCAGCCTCTACTTCCGGATTGATCGTGTTGCACGTGAAGACCAGGCTGCACCCGCTGACGCTATCGCGGTGTTTGGCGCGGCGCAATATGTGGGACATCCGTCGCCGGTGTTTCATGCCCGGTTAGACCACGTTGTTTCGCTGTACCGCAAAGGCATGGCACCCATGATCATTACGCTGGGCGGTGCGGCGGACGACCATACAGGACACAGTGAAGGTGGTGTGGGCAGGGACTACCTGCTGGCACAGGGCATCCCATTCGATCACATTGTCGCGGAAACCGAGTCGGTCGATACGGAGCAGCAGGTAGAAGTGCTGGCCGACATGGCAGCTGCCCAGAAGCTCCAAAAAATCATCGTGGTCAGTGACGGAACGCACCTGTTTCGCATTCGAGCGCTTTGCCAGCGTGAAGGGCTCCAAGTGCTCACCTCACCAAGGGCCGCTTTCGGCAACCTTTCAGAGTGGGGTCACTTCAGTCGCGTCGCGCACGAGATGTTCAGCTACACGCTTTTCAGCCTGCATCTGGATGCCACGTGGGTGCAGCGATGGATGGAAGGCAAGGAAGATCTGTAAGCAGTCAGTTGTTCTCTGCGTCGGCGCAGATGTGTTCCGTTACAATCACACCTGTGGGTGAGGCAACAAAGCTTCGCCATCCGCGAAATTATCGCGGACATGCAGGAGCGGCTTTTGTCTTCAGTTCCACGTCAGGTGTTTTCACGGACCATCCGCACGGCGGCATGGTGCATGGGTTCGGCAGCGGTATTTACCTTTGCAGGTTGCGGTAACAACTACCGTCCCGTGGTAAGTGCAATCAACCCTGTAGGGCCGTCCGCTCAGCCCACGGTCTACGCCACTGCGTTGTCCGATCCAGGTAGCGGGCAGAATGGTCTGATCACAGTTGTGGACGTGTTTGGCGACACTGTCATTGCAAACGCTGCGGTTGCTCCTTCGCCCAGCTATCTTGCTGTGGATCCGACCGGTCAGACGTACGTTCTGCACAACAATAGTGTTCTGATCGATTCGTTCACCGCCTCGCCAGGCCTGTTGACCAGCACTGTGCGGCAGTCATCCCTGACGGTGGGTGCAAACCCGACACAAATCAATCCTTCTTCCGGCAGCAGTGCCATCTTCATTACAGAGCCTGCGTTGAGCCGAGTTGCAGTTCTGACCGGGGGAGCACCGCCCACCATCCGGCAGGAACTACCTGTTGCAGCGAACCCGGTCTACACGATCGGTCTGTCCACTTCGCCCAGGTTCTATGCGCTTAGCCAAGGGGCGACCCCAGGTACCTCCGTGGGATCTGCAACGGCCATTGAGAATGGCACGTCCAACCCCATCTCCGCCACGATCCCTGTCGGAATTAGCCCAATTTATGGCGTCGTCACCGCAGACAGCCGACGTGCTTTCGTTGTGAATACAAAGGGCAATGGCGGCACAAACGGTACGGTCAGCGTCATTAACGTGCAAGGCAATATCTTGGACACCACGTTCAACGTGGGCCTAAACCCCGTATGGGCCGATCTCGCACCGGCAGTGAACGAGCTTGCTGTTTTGAACGCCGGCAACGGAACGTCGCCGGGGTCGCTCAGCGTCATCAACGTTGCGCTGTGTTCGCAGGTCGCGCTGGCTGACAACTCGGCCTGCAACCCGAACAATCCCACCGACTCCGTCAACTTCGGCAATGTACTTGCCACGATTCCAGTTGGGGTTGGCGCTGTTCAGGTTGCTGTTTTGCAGGATCGCAGCAAGGCTTACGTCGCCAACGCGATCGATGGGACTGTTACGGTCATCGACATGACGACCATGGTTGCGACCAAGACCATCCAGGTCGGCGGAAGGCTGAACTGGATTGGCGCTGTGGCTGGTTCGCCTACAGGCAAGGTCCTGGTAACTGCCTCAGACACCCAAAATCTGACCATCATCCGTACCGACACGGACGCCGTAACGGCCACGCTTCCGCTGCAGGGCAAGGGTATCGCTGTCCGCATCGCACAGTAGTCTAGATAGGTGGAACGGGCATGGCTAAGGTCCGTCTGGACAAGCTCCTGCTGGAGCGCGGCATGGTCCCGTCCCGTGAACGCGCTGCGGGCCTGATCCTGGCTGGCCGCGTGCTTTCCAATGAGCAGAAAATAACCAAGGCCGGCGCCTCGGTGGATGAAGACTCTGCCGTCCGGATCCTTGGCGAGCAGATGCCCTACGTCAGCCGTGGTGGACTCAAGCTGCGTGGCGCTCTCGACCGCTGGGATATCCATCTCGACGGTCGTTACTGCGTGGACGTTGGCGCATCTACAGGCGGGTTTACCGACTGCATGTTACAGGCCGGTGCTGCCGGTGTACTTGCCGTCGACACGGGCTATGGCCAGATCGCCATGTCGCTCCGCAACGATCCGCGTGTGCGATTGATGGAACGCACCAACGCCCGCCTCTTGCCCGCTGGGGCCCTGCTGGAGCAGGCGCGTCAGCAAAGCAGCATGGTGAGCAGCACGGTGCCTGACTTCTTCGCCATGGATGTTTCCTTCATTTCCGCGACACTGGTGCTGCCGGCTGTGGTTCGGTCGCTTGCTGGTCCGGGTGAGCAGTGGTCGGGAAGCGGCGTTGTCCTGGTAAAGCCCCAGTTCGAAGCAGGCCGGGAATGGATCGGCAAGGGCGGGATCGTTCGCGATCCCCAGGCACACACCCTGGCAATTGAGCGTGTTCGTGCAGCCGTTTCTGACCTAGGTGGTCTTACCCGGGACGTTGCGGAGTCGCCGATTACCGGTGCAGAGGGAAATCGCGAGTTCCTTCTGCTCTGCCACTTTGGAGGCAGTGTCTAGGTACACTGTAGCCATGCCGTACATTGCAGTAATTTCCAAGCCGCAGAAGCCGGAACTGACGACCCTGATCCCGGAACTGGTGGTCTGGTTGCGAGGGCATGGTTACACACCCGCACTAGACGAGACCAGCGCGGCCTACGTTGGTGAGCAGGGCGTTGCCCGATCTGCCATGCCCGCACTTTCGCCCGAACTCGTTATTGTTCTAGGCGGCGACGGTACACTGCTGTCCGCGGCACGGTCATTCGCCAAGACCGATACACCCATCCTGAGCGCGAATCTTGGTTCGTTAGGCTTCTTAACCGAAGTTCCGCTCTCTGAGTTGTACCGCACGCTCGATGCCTGGCGCGAAGGTTCTTGCCACGTGGACGAGCGGAGCATGATGCATGCGGAACTGGTGCGCGACGGCGAAATCTACCAGTGCTGGGACGCGCTGAACGACGTGGTGATTTCAAAGGGCGCGATTGCACGCATGGGCGAGTACGTCATAGAGTTGGCGGGGCAGGTGATTGCCAGCTTCCGTGCGGATGGAATCATCGTCTCCACACCGACCGGATCCACAGCTTACAACCTGGCTGCGAATGGACCCATTGTGATGGGCAGCGTCAATGCGATGATCCTGACGCCCATCTGCCCGCACTTGCTGACCATCAGGCCGATTGTGATCCCGGGAGACACAGAGATTCGCGTCAGTGTTGCCAGCATCGCCGACCAGACTTACCTCACGGTAGATGGGCAAGAGGCCGTGGAACTGCGACTGAACGACCAGCTACGGTGCCACCGGTCGGAGTATCGCGTGCGGCTCGTCCGACTGGTCGAACATGGTCTATTCAACGTGCTTCGATCAAAATTGAAGTGGGGAGTTCGGTAGCCAAGATCCGGGAGTAAGCACCGGAATGGTGCGGGAAGTAAACACCGCAGAAGTGAAGTGGTGCACCCGGAAGGATTCGAACCTCCGGCCTATTGGTTCGTAGCCAATTGCTCTATCCAGCTGAGCTACGGGTGCACACGGTGCGTTTCGACTAGCGACGCCGCACTTGTTCCAAGATACCAAGTCTGCACCTGTGGTGCAACCCGTCCCTACGCGCTTGCTGCCTGCGCGGCCTCATCCACAACGGAGATTGGTGCCGCCGCCGCATCCATCAGCTGCAAACCGGCGCGCCGCAACAGCTGCCGCACAATTGGCTCAGATAGCCGGGTTGCGTCGTATTCGATATGGATGGTGCTGGCACGTTCGTCGAGGTCGACACGCCGAATGCCGTATACCTCGCGAACGTTGGCAAGCGCAAGAATGGAACTCTCGCGCGGAGAAACAGCGTACTGGTAGGTCACGTCAACAGTGGTCACAGCAGGAGCATACCAGTTGACGCGCCGGGCGAAGCCACGTTGTTAGCACACGTTAAAGGGGCGTCGCCACATTTCGTCTCTCCACGGCATCGTACCGGTGTACGCTGCTACCGGAGATCATCCTTGCCTCGTTTGTTGCCGTTGCTTGCCTTGTCCATAAGTTCCTTGCTGCTGGCGCAGAGCCCCGCGCCCACAACCCCGGCGGGCATGCCGGTGCCGCCACCACAAAAGGTGTCCATGGATCAGTCTTTGGACCTGCACAGTTGGGTTCCTCTGTGGCCAAAGGGCGCACCTGGTGCTCAGGGCACGGCGGAAGCTGACATACCCGCCGTAAGCATCTATCTGCCGCCCGCCAACCCGACACACACACTGGTTGTGGTGGCTCCGGGTGGCGGCTACCAGCACCTGGCGCTTGACCATGAGGGTCTGCAGGTGGCGCAGTGGCTGAACGCGCATGGCGTGGCGGCGATGGTGCTGCGCTACCGTCTGGGACCGACCTATCATCACCCGATCGAACTCGGCGACGCACAACGCGCTCTACGCCTTGCGCGTGTTCACGCGGCGGAGTGGGACGTGCAGTCCAACAAGATTGGCATGTGGGGCTTCTCCGCGGGTGGGCATCTGGCGTCTACCGCAGGGACCCACTACGACGACGGCAATGCGTCTGCTGCGGATGTGCTCGACCGGCCTTCAAGCAAGCCCGACTTCCTGATCCTGGCGTACCCGGTCATTTCGTTCGACCCGGCCGTGCAGCATGCAGGATCGCGCAAGTACCTGCTGGGCGACTCACCCGACCCCGCTCTGGTGACGCTGCTATCGAACGATTTACAGGTCAATGCGCAGACTCCGCCCACGTTCCTGTTTCACACGGCGGACGATCCGGTGGTTCCCGTTGCAAACTCCATCCGCTTTTTCGAGGCCCTACAAAAGAACAAGGTCCCCGCTGAAGTGCACATCTTTCGGCACGGCCCGCATGGCGTTGGACTGGCGCAGGCAAACCCGGAGCTAAGCGGATGGCCCGATTTGCTGTACCACTGGATGCACGAAAATGGATGGGCGCAGTAGCGCCTACTCGTAGCGCAGCGCCTCGGCAGGCAGGATGCGAGCGGCCGAGGCGCTTGGATACAAGGTCGCCAAGAGCGACACCGCGAGTGAAAGACTCGCCACCAGCAAGCCATCAAAGACCCTGGGAGCGAAAGGCAAGTGGTCGATCGAGTACACCGCCGCCGATAACGGAAATGGGTAGTGGCCGCCAGCCCAGGACAGACCGTACCCAAGCACGAGACCGATCAGGGTTCCGAGGCACGAAATCAGCAGGCCCTGCGCTAAAAAGATGCGGCGCACCTGGCCCGGGCGAACACCAAAGCTCATCAAAACGGCGATGTCCCGGGTCTTCTCCATCACCAGCATGGTGAGAGCGATCAGGATATTAAGCGCGGCAATGCACACGATTAAACCGATCACGATGAACGTAACGACTTGTTCCAGCTTTAAAGCACGGAACAGTTCGCGGTTCTGCTCCATCCAGTTAGTCGCCTGAAAGCCTGGACCTGCGGCCTGCTCGATGTCCCGTCCAATGATGTCTGCCTTGTACAAATCATCGACTTTGAAGCTGATGACAGAGATCAGGTCCGGTTCCGAGAAGAGCCGCTGTGCATCGTTCAGGCGGACAAATCCGTAGCTGGAATCGTACTGGTAGAACCCGGAATGAAAGATGCCGGCGAGCTGAAAACGCTGATACTTTGGCACCAGGCCGAGCGGAGTCAACTCTCCCTGCGGACTTGTGACCAGAACAGTGTCGCCGACATCTGCGCCAATGGTTTCCGCCAGGTCAGACCCAAGCACGACAGGCGGCAGAATCAGGGCACCCACTGCCTGCAACGGTGCCGCCGACCCCTTGTCTACCTGCTGCAGCAGGTCTGACACTGTGCGCTCCGAAGCGGGTGAGATGCCCTTGAGCAGGCCTCCGCCCGAGCGTGCCCCACGCGAGATCAGCACCTGTCCATACAGCCCCGGCGCAGCCGCTGTGACATGCGGCAGGCGGATAAGTCGCGCGAGCAGAGGCCTCCATTGCTGCATGCCGTCACCCGCTACCTTCATCAGGTCGACGTGTGCGGTGGAGCCGAGCAGCCGCGACTGCAAATCGCGCCGCATGCCGTTGGTAATGGCGAGCGCGATGATCAGCGATGCCACGCCCGCCGCGACCCCTGCGACAGAGATGCCAGTGACGACGCCAATCACCGCGTTGCGGCGCTTTGCACGCAGGTAGCGCGCTGCAATGAAGAGCTCAAAGCGCATGGGCTGGCCTGGGAACCATCATCGTGCGAAGGCTTTCACGCTTACGGCGTTTTCGTTTCGGTCAAACACACGGACCGCTAACGTGTGCTCTCCAGTGCCGGTCACGGGGATGGTCCAGTCGTAATGCTCACTGAGCGAATCACTCAATCGCCCAGTCGGTTCCAGATACTGCCACGGACCTGCGTCCATCGAAAACTCGGCATGTGCAATAGGGCTGGTGGCATCCATTGCGTCGAAGGCTGCATGGACCTGGCCGTTGCGCAGGGTGACAGTCAGCGCGCCCGGCACAGGTGGCGTGTTGTCGATGATGAAGGACGGTGAAATGCGTTCTGCCGTAAGGGTGCTGGCGTCGGTGTGTACGGGTGCATCGCTGGCTGTCACACGTAGTTCGTATTCGCCATCGGGCAGCAGGGCAGATTCGAAGGAGTAGGCACGTTCCGTGATTTTGTCCTTGATGCGATGCCATGTCTGCTCGTGAACATCGCGGAAGTCGAGTGCAAACATCAGGTCGTCATTGTTCGGATCATGTGCCAGCCAACGGGCAGTGACGAAGTTGCGATCACGCTGTGCTAACAAGGGAGCTGGCACTGTTTCCACCTGCGCCAGTGCAGGAGCTGCAGATGGCATTCCGCGAAAGCTGATCGCGATGGATCCCGGTCCGGAGGAAGGCGAAGCAGGCGCGATGCGCGCTCCGGGTTGAACGACGACGTCGTCGACCTGCGGCGGCAGGTTGCGCTGCAGGTAATTCACCGTCACCGATCGCAACTGTGCGCCTGGATGCACGACGGCCTTCCATTGCAGGTAACGCGCAGCGGGTACGGAGAGTGGCGTTTGCCCTGTCTTTACCGGCATCCAGTCCGACCAAAGCTTTGACAGGCTGTCCCGCGGGTTCTCCACGTTGCCGGAGCGCGCGAACAAGTCGATGCCAGACGCACTTCCAAGGACTTCGGCACGGCCCCACTGTGTGGCGGTCTCGCCGTCAAAGACGTCCGAGACGTACGCCGCGTTTGCTGCGGGAACGTCAGAGAACTGCAGCACTTTTCCGCTGTTCGCAGTAGCCAGAGCAAGGCCAGAGGGTGTCTGCACCATTGCCGTGACCTGGCTTGCCTCCGTGTGGGCGACGTCGGTATAGCTGCCTGCATTTGCCGTATCAATCCGGTACACATGCCCGCGGTTGCCGGTCCCTGCAAACAGCGAACCATTCCGGAAGGCAAGCGCATACACGACGTCTTCGCGCAGTTGCAGCAAACGGAGAGGCGTTCCATCCGGCGCAATGCGGTACACCTCGGAACCTTCCGGAACGATGTTGTTCGCCGTCGCGGAGATGGACGAGCCCGGCTGCAGAATCGTGATGGAAACAGCCGTCTGCCCCGAGGCTGGTAGTGGCGGCAAAGCGGGTGGGCGGCGATCACCCACACCCGCGGCATAGAGGTTCCCGGCAGGGTCCAGTGCCATTGCCGTAATCTCGTGCTTCGGTGCGGCGTACAGGGCAAAGGCCTTCCCATCCGGTGCAATGCGGTAGATGATGCCCGCTCCATCCGACCCGGCAAAAATGGTGCCGTCTGGCGCAACCAGCAAGGCCCGGATGTGCTGGTCGCCTGACCGGAACAGGACTTCCGGTTTGGCTGCTGGGTTCGCGAGGTTCACCCGGTAGATCGTTGCCGGTCCACCCGCCGCAACCAGCAGATTGCCGTTCGGCTCCTGGGCCAGGCTCCAGATATATTTGGGCTTCTCGGCAACGGAAGCAGAGTCGAAGACCACCTGCGGCGTCCCACTGCTGTTCACGCGATAGACCTTGCCGTCCGGCGACGTTGCCGCAAGCACGCTACCGTCTGGCAAAGGCAGAATTGCCTGGACGTTCAACTCCTTGAATGCGGCGGCGGTTGTGACTGCTCCCTTGGAGTCAATGCGCAGCAACTGCGACCCGCCTGAGGCTGCGCCGGACCCGGCATACAGGTCTGCGCCATTCGCCGCAATCGACCACAGAAAAGTCGCCGGTGTCTTCGCAAGGGAACGGAGTGCAGGGGCGGCTTCCAACCGGCCATCGTTACGAATGGCGATGTTGGTGGGCGTTCCACGTTCGAACTCTTCGAAGCGGGTCGTCGTCCACTGCCGTGTACCCTGCCCGGCGGCCGAGAGTGTCGCAAGCAGGCAAAGTGGAGTAATCAAGCGATGAGTCAACAGGCGGATCAAGAGACCTCAGCGAATTCGAAGTGTGAGTACCTGCGAGCCGCTGACCTCGGCACCCGCTGGTGCGGAACCTGCCTCCGCGGCAGTTTCTGACGTGAACGAGATGTCCCGCGTGCCGCGCAGAGGCTGCAGCACGTTGGCAATGGAAGGTGGAAGCGAAGGCAAGGCAGCAGCGGCCATGACACCCTGCGTTTGGTGGTCCAGCAGTGTCACGTAAACTCGGTCGTTGGCATGGCTGCGATTGAGTTGTGCAACCGTGTCCTGCAGCCCGAGCGGCCGCGCACTGGAGGCGGCCGGCAGGGTCAGCAGCCGATCCAAGGCGGCACCGTCGCTCACCAGAATGCGGAGGGAACCATCGCCCAGCGTGGCGGGCAGCAGAACCGGTATACGCAGGGTGCGCGACTCGCCCTGAAAGGGGCGCAGCGTTGCCTCCACTGTAACGGTGTCGCCGGGATGCGCTTCACTGGTGCTCAGGCGTGCGCTTTCCAGATCCGCAGACTCGCGCCTAGGTACCGCTACGGCGTGCAGTGTCACGGCCTTGATCTGCGGCTGGGCGAGGTCATTGCTGTACACAGCAAGGAAGCGCTGAGCAACGTATTGCGTGGCCGCCGCAGCTGCAGGTCCACTGTCTGAGGAGGAGAACGTATTCGCCAGCCGTATGGTGCCTGCGTCCTGCAGGTCGATGCTGCCGGAAAGGTGCAGCGTCATGTTGTTGGCTGAAGTATTCGTCATGTTGAACGATTGAAAGATGCTGGCCAGCATGACCTGTGGCGTTAGCTGCCGATTGTCGAGTACCTCGAAGTGCAGTGACTGTGCAGGCAGGCCTGAACCGGGCGTTGGTGTGATGTCGACGGAAACGGGGATCATGCGGGCTGTTCGGCCGAAAGTGCCAGCAACTGCATTTGCACGATCCTGCGTAAACGATCCCACGGTCTCTGTCGTGTTCACGATCTTGAAGGCGTTCATGGGCGATGGCAGCGTCGCTAGGACTTCTGCCTTGGTCATGGGTATGGAGATGTCGCCAAACTGGGTGATGGGGTGGCCGCATGCCAGCAGTTGGTGGCTGTCAACATAGGTGACGGTGCAGGTGGCGGCTACGTTCAGATCGCCGCGGGCAAGCACCGCCGACACAGCCGAGCCGGGGATGATCGGTTCCGGCTGGACAGTCTCCGGAGAGGCGGATCCGATACCGCTGACCGGCTGCAGGCCCATGGCACGAAATCCGTCACCGTAGCGTGTAATGGCTGTTTCGGAAAAGCCGCTGAACACGAGCGGTGTGTCGATGGCGTGGATTTCACCGGAAGTCGCCGCGAAACCTTCATTTGCCGCGACCTTGGCCAGCGGCACGGCAAGCCCCGGCGCTTGTACTGTGGGCAGGTCGCGCACCTGGAGCATGGAGCCGATGGGGGTAATGCCGCAAATGGGTTCCTTGCTGAACTGCCCAATGCGGTAGGCCAGCGCGCCAAGCAATTTGCCGTCGATGTACACGGGCGATCCGCTCATACCGGCTACAACGCCCGTGAACTCCGGCTTGGTGCCGTGCAGGCGCGCCAGAATCATGTCCTGCCCGGGCCCGATGGCATCCTTCAGCCTGCCTAGGATCTCCACATCCATGGGTTCCGGCGTGGTTCCCTCAAAGACAGTCCAGGCGGTTCCACGCAGACCTCGATGGACGTCTGCCAAGGGAAACGGATCGGCACTTTGTGGCGGCGCGGCTGCTTGCCCGCAGGCAGACACCGCCGCGTGCAACAGGAGGGGCAGCGTTGCCTTTCGAAGTGCATTCACGTCTACCAGAGTAGGCCCCGCAGGACGAAGTGCAAAGCGGTGACACGCGTCCTTGTCGAAGGCCTGAACAGACAGCCTATTTGTGCTGGACAATGCGGATGCAGGCACAACCTGCCGCACGCAAGGCGTTAGGCTAGCAGCAGCACGGGAGACAACACGCGTGAACGCAGCAACCAAGAGTTTGAAAGCAGCAGTTTTGGCCGGCTTTCTGCTGACCGGTACGGTCGAAGGGCAGCAGACCAAGCCAGCGACTCCGCCGCCTGCGCAGAGTGACGACGCCGGTCCAAACCAGGACAGCGGCCCGGTCATACTGAAGAAGAAGCGCGAGTACGCGGAAGAACCGCCGCCACCTGCTCCAGATCAGGAGAAGGTGAAGAATCCGAAAGGTCTGGAGAACTACTCCATCCGCGTGGACGTGCCCGTCGTCACCGTAGACGTCAGCGTACAGCTGCAAAAATCCGGACAGTTTGTACCGGGCCTGAAGTCAGGCAACTTCCGCGTTACAGAAGACGGCGTTGAGCAGAAGGTGACAGACGTCCGCATGCAGCAGAAGCCGATTACGGCTGTCATGCTGCTGGAGTTTGCAGCGAATAGCTGGGCTTTCATCCAGGACATGCAGCAGAGCGCGTATGTCTTCTTCAAACAACTGAAGCCGGAAGATTACATCGCCGTCATCACGTACGACCTGCGTACGCGCATCCTGACGGACTTTACCCAGGACAAGAACGTCACGGCGGATGCGCTCCGTTCGCTGACTATTCCCGGCTTCAGCGATACCAATGAGTTCGACGCACTGTACGAGACCATCGACCGGCTGAGCCGCATCGACGGCCGAAAGTACATCATTCTGGTGTCAAGCGGTCGCGACACATTTTCAAAACTGAATCTTGACCAGATCTACAAGAAGGTGAAGTCTGCGCAGGACATCACCATCTACACGGTCAGCACCGGCGGACTGGCGCGTGAGCTTACCGATGCCCGTGGTCGCATGGGCGGCATGGCCCGCATGGATTACCTGCAGGCCGACAACCAGATGCGTACGTTTTCCGCTATGACGGGCGGGCAGTCGTATTTTCCGATCTTCCAGGGTGCTCTGCCGGAAGTTTTTAACTCAATCAACGCTTCGATCCGCAACCAGTACGTGCTGACTTACCACCCTTCCAATACGGCGCAGGATGGAACTTATCGCAAGATCAAGGTGGAACTGGTTGATAAGGAAGGCCAGCCGCTGACCATGGTGGACGAGAAGAACAAGAAGATTAAGTATTCGGTCAGTGCCCGTGACGGGTACCGTGCACGCATGCCGGTGGAGTAGCGAATCAATGTCTTCAATCGCTGTTTAGTGAACGAAGATGTGTCTTAAACGTCGCTCGACAGGTCAAAGACCTTGCTCGGAGATGTGTTCAGCCTGCGCTCTTCGCCGGCCTCCAGACCGATCATTACGATCAGGCCGATACCGCAAAGCAGGACCGCACCTTCCACCCGCGTTGACCACGCGTGGCGGGCGTCAAAGTCTTCGCGCAGTGGAGACCCGGGCATCAACACCTTGATGTCGCCACCTGCCAGCGCCCGGTCATGTTCCATA
Organism: Janthinobacterium lividum; assembly: GCA_050954525.1. Taxonomy (GTDB): domain Bacteria; phylum Acidobacteriota; class Terriglobia; order Terriglobales; family Acidobacteriaceae; genus Terriglobus. The sequence goes on along the minus strand of JBPBPZ010000024.1, from coordinate 3,009 downwards.
GGCAGGATGATTGCGCGGTTCGACACAAAGGTCAGCACAATCATGATCAGGGCCAGTGAAGCCTGGACGTTCAGGCGGTAGGCGCGGACGCCGATCAGTCTGAGAGAGACAAGCAGTGCAACGCCGCACCACAGGCCTAGACTGTGCAGCTGTAGCAAGGTCTGGCCGATGAAGTCGGCAAACAGCTGCGTGGTGCCGAATACTTGTACCGCGGTCCGCGCCACAACTGCACCGAAGAAAACGATTGCGCCTACCCACAGGGAAAGTGCGAGCAGGCGCAGGATACGTCCAGCAATAACCATAGTCACAGTGTAGCGACCCGTCAGGCCTTCGATCCGCTGCGTTCCAGAGCGTTTTGCAGAACGGTTTCCAGCGCGGGTTTAACCTTTGCGTACTGCTCCGGCGTGATGCGGCCGGTCAGGCGGTCGCTCTCCAATGTGAACAGCTCATCGCGGAGCGCATGCAGAATGTTGCTGGTCTGCGGGACGTGAGGCGTCGCAATCGCACCGGCCACTGCTGGCGACGTCGGGGCAGTTGTGGCCGTTGAAGTATTTTGCGGGCGAGAGAGCAGAAAGCCCGCACCGCCGGCCAGGGCCAGGCCAATGCCGGCAATGATCCACCACTTGTACTTGCTCAGCGGGTCGGGCGTATCGATGGGTGTTCCCAGCCCGCCGCCGGGGCGGTTCGGAGCGGTGTTCGATCCAGGGTCAGCGTTTGCGTTTGCTCCGGTTGCAGGGGTTCCAGTTGGCGGGCCATTGCCCTGGTCCTGCTGGCTGGCATCGTTTGCTGTGGTGGTCTGGCGAGGCAATTGGCCCTGGCCGCTTACCGTGAAGGCTGCGGCGTCATTGGCTGCAATGTTGCGGGCAACGTAGGTTTGTGCATCGGTTTCTTCGGTAACGCTGACCCATGGGGTGCTGCCACCGTCGAACTTCATCGCCTTGGGCAGCATGACGACGACGTTATCCGCTGCCATTGCGGTCAGTGGCGCCATCTTCACCGTGCCGGTATACGGCACGTGGTAGCTCACCTGGAATTGGGTCTGGCCACCTGGCCGCACGGCAAAGTTAAACGTGTAATGGTTCTTCGCTTTGAGGGGAACAGGCTGCGATTGGACCGTCATGCCGCCAGGTCCCTGCGCCGCCGCACCTTCTATGGCCGCACCTTCTGGAAGCGTGAAATCGAAAGTCGCGTCCGAAAACTGCGTCTTGGGTGGCGTGGAATCGTTCTTCAGAAAGAAGTGCTGCACCACTTTCAAACTCTTCGCGTCTGCCTCGGTCTGGACGCGCATCACGTCAGCCTCCAACTTCACGCCGGGCACCTTCGCAGCTACCGCGTACACGTCGATGTCGACGTTCTGCGTTCCAGGCGGCGCGGGCTTGAAGTAGTTTGCTCCCTCGTGGGTTGCGCGAACCAGGTGAATGCCATCTTCCGGAACCACCAGCGAATACTGACCCTTGCTGTCGGTGGTGGTGTGCGTAGCTTCCTGCATGCCCTGCGCCAGCCGGATCAGGGTCACCGTGTCATTCGCAGACGGCTTGCCTGTGGTGCCGTTGGTGATGGTGCCGGTGATGGTGCCAGCCGCAAAGGCACTCAGGGGCAAGGCAAAACAGAAGGCAGCGGCGCGCAGGGAACTGAGGAATCGCATTCTCTCAAGTCTAAATCGCAGAGGCAGGCCTTTGCGCCCAGACAGAAGCAGGGATCCAGATCCTCTCGTTTATCGCACCATTCTTCCATTAAACCTAAGTTAGAAGCTGTCGCGGGAGCTCAGGTTTGCGGTCACTTCTTCGCGCGTGCGCCACACGTCGCGCCACTGCTTCTTTTCCATGAGCGGCAACTCGTCCGTGTGGAAAGGCGATCCGGGCTGTGATGATTCGCCATACAGCACAAACGTCTTGGCGTGGACCGTGGGCTTGGTGAACTCCAGTGCGATGGTGAAGCCGTCACCGTGGATCGGCGTTTTGGTGCCGTCTTTCAAAGGTCCCCAGGTGATCACGCGAAAGATGCCCAGGTTACCGTAGCCGCCATTGCCAGGCAGTGACACGCCGTTCAGTGCGGGGCCCCGGTTCGCTGCGGTATTGCCATCGGACTGCGTGTTCAGTTCAAACTTCATAACGTCGCCCCATGGCTTGTCGATGGCACCGTACACCTTCTCGGTCTCATCTGCGGCGTCGGCCAGCATGGCGGCAGCGGCTTTGGGGTCCTTCAGACCACGAGGCGTGGTGAGTGGCTCATCCAGCTTGTACGGCACAGCCCAGTTCTTCTGCGAGGCTTCCGTTGTCATGCCAACGCTGGGGCTGATGAACTTCTGCGCCCAGGTGTAGAACAGGAGGGCCCCGCGGGAGTTCGCTTCTGCCTGGCGGTCCCATGACCTCAGCACGGCAGCAGCCTGCTTTGCACGGGCGTTGCCGTATTGGTCGGCAGCAGCCAGCAGATCATCCAGAACGCGATCTGCCATCTCCATCCGCGTGGAGAACTTCTTCTGCAGCAGCATGTCGAAGCTGATCTTTGGGTCCTCGCTCAACATGCGGAGTGCCCGATCGGAACGGAACAGCGGGAAATAAGACGACAGGTAAGCAGGGTATGCGGATCGATCAATCATCGAAGGCCATGCAGCATCCCATGGTGGCTCGTTGGAGTTCTGCACATACCCTGCAGCCGGATCGACCTGCTTGGGCAGCTCGTCATAGCTCAGGATGCCATGCGGCAACATGGCGCTCGTGCTGCCGTCCACAGGCTTCTGCCACGTAGCCCAGCTACCCGTGCGGCGCGGCACGTTGGCATTGAACAGGTACTCGATGTGCCCGTCGCGATCTGCGTAGAGGATGTTGTACATGGGCACTTCAAGCCGACGCAGTTGCGCCTGGTACTCCGCCAGAGTGTGCGAAGTATCCATCTTCCAGTACTGCTCAAGAAAGAATGGCTTGTCGAGACCGGCCACTAACAGGGCAACGGGTTTGCCGTCGTCGCGCCGAACCACAGGTCCATGCACGCTCTTTTGCACCTGAACGA